>CAYGWM010000028.1:2762-47366 GCA_964353555.1 uncultured Spirochaetales bacterium | reverse complement strand
CTTCGCTGGCGCCCGCTTGCTTCGCGCGCGCGAGCGCCCGCGCGACCGCGTCGGTTCCGAGCAGCGCCACTCCGCTCACGTTTCTGTCCCGCCCACCGTGAGCCCGTCGATGCGCAGTGTCGGTAGGCCCACGCCCACCGGTACGGACTGGCCGTCCTTGCCGCAGCTGCCGACGCCGAGGTCGAGCTTCAGGTCGTTGCCGATGCGCGAGACGCGCGTCAGCACGTCGGGGCCGTTGCCGATCAGCGTCGCTCCCTTCACCGGTGCGCCGAGGCGACCGTTCTCGATCCGATAGGCCTCGTTAGCGCTGAACACGAACTTGCCGCTGGTGATGTCCACCTGTCCGCCGCCGAACGAAACTGCGTACAGACCGCGCTCGACCGAGCGCAGGATTTCTCCGGGATCGTCCTGGCCGGCGAGCATGAACGTGTTGGTCATGCGCGGCATCGGCAGGTGCGCGTAGCTCTCGCGGCGTCCGTTGCCGGTCGGCGGGGTGCCCATCAGCCGCGCGTTGAGCTTGTCTTGCAGGTAGCCGACCAGCACGCCGTCCTCGATCAGCGTGGTGCGCTGCGTCGGCGTGCCCTCGTCGTCCACGTTCAGCGAGCCGCGTCGTTCCGGGATCGTGCCGTCGTCCACCACGGTGACACCGGGAGCCGCGACGCGTTGGCCGAGGCGATCGGAGAAGGCGCTGGTCTTCTTGCGGTTGAAGTCGCCCTCGAGACCGTGGCCGATCGCTTCGTGGAGCAGGATGCCAGGCCAGCCGGGGCCCAGCACGACATCCATCGAACCGGCAGGGCAGGGCACCGCGTCGAGGTTCAGCACTGCGATGCGCACCGCGTCGTCGACCAGCGGCTTCCAGACCGCGGGATCGAAGAGGCGCGCGATCTCGAATCGACCGCCGGTGCCCTGGTAGCCGACCTCGCGGTGATTGCCGTCGGCAGCGATCACCTGGATGTTGAGCCGCACCAGCGGCCGCACGTCGCCGACCAGTTGGCCGTCGTGCGTGGCGATCAGCACGTGCTGGTGTTGCGAGACGACGCTCGCCATCACCTGCTTCACACGCGCGTCGCGGCTGCGGGCGTAGGCGTCCATTTCGCCGAGTAGTTGGACCTTGGTCTCGATCGGCACGTCGGTCGGCGCGATGGTGACCGGATAGAGGTCGCGGCTCGCGCCGCGCGCTTGCACCGCGACCGGGCTGTGCGCGGCGCTCGACTCCGAAATCGCGCGCGCGGTCGTTGCGGCCAGCTCGAGGCTTCGGGCGGTGATCTCGTCCGAGTGCGCGTAGCCTTGGTGCTCGCCGCTCTGCACGCGCACCCCGACACCCTGCTCGACGTGGCGTTCGCCGCTCTTCACGATGCCTTCTTCCAGCACGACCGCGTCCTGCACGCCGTACTCGAAGTACAGGTCGCTCGCGTCGACGCGGCGCTCGAGTGCGACGCCGAGCGCACGCTCGACGGTGCGCGCGTCCACGCCGAACCTCTCGCGGAAGAAGGCGACCGGCGCTTCACTCGCAGTGGCCGATCGGGTTGATTCACTCATGTTGCGGGCGTCTCCTCGCGTTCGAGCGCGTCGATCTGCGCCGGAAGCGCGCCGAGACTAGCAAGCGATGCGACGTCGATCGCGCGGAGCCCAGCGCGGCGCGCAGTCTCGAGGTCGAGCTCCGGATCGTCGCCAACCGCGACCGCTTCGGCGGGCGCCACGCCCAGCCGCTCACATGCAGCGAGGAAGAAGCGCGGGTCGGGTTTCGCGAAGCCGGCGTCGCGCGGCAGCCAGACCAGGTCGAGATCGCGATCGAGCCCGAGGCCCCTGAGCAGCGCGGGCAATCGGTGGTCGAAGTTCGACGCGACGGCAACGCGCCGCCCTGCGCGGCGCAGCGTCTCGAGCGCTGCGGGTGCGTCGTCGGCGACGCGCCAGGCGTCGCTACGCGCGAAGTGCCCGAAGAGCGCAGCGAAGCACGCGTCGAAGTCGGCGAAGCGCTGCATCTGGTCGGCGGCGCGGAACGTCGCCCGCACGATGTCGCGCCACCACGCGCGCTCGCCGTCATCGTCTGCGGCGAGCATGGGCGGCGCGGCGCGCAGCACGCGGCGGAACGCGTCGTCCACGCGCCAACCGGGCACGTCGACGCCGTGTTCGCGCGCGATGCGCGCGTAGCTCTCGCCCACCGCTTCGCGCGGGTGGATCAGCGTGCCCGCGGCGTCGAGCAGGACCGCGCGCAGCCTCAAGCGGGTTTGCGCGCCGACACCACGAAGGTGCCGGGCAGGTCGCGCGCCGGGGAGGGGCTCGCGAAGTGCTCGACGCGCGCCTCTTCGAGGCCGGCTTCGCCGAGCCATCGCACGATTTCGTCGGACGGGAAGCCGAGCCACAGCACGCCCAGCTCTTCGCGCATCCACTCGGCTTCGTGACGCACGAAGTCGACCACGACGACGACGCCCCCCGGCTTCACCACGCGCGCCATCTCGCGCAGCGCCTCGGCCGGCTGCGGCACGTAGTGCAGCACCATGTGGGCGAGCGCGGCGTTCACCTCGCGGTCGACGAGCGGGAGCGCTTGCGCCTCGCCGCGTCGCAGTTCGACGGCAGCGAGTCCGCCGCGATGCTGCGCATCGGCGTACGCCGTGCCCTCGCTCGCCAGGCTCGCGCGCGCGGCTTCGAGCATGCGCGGCGAGTGGTCGACTGCGATCACACGCAAGCCGAGGCGCGCCACTTCCTTCGCGAGGATGCCGGTGCCGGTGCCGACGTCGCATACCGTCCACTCTGGTGGCGCGAGGTGCGCGATCGCGCGGGCGCGTAGCGCGTCGTCGTTGAAGACCTTGCGCAGCGCGTCCCATTCGGGGCCGACGCTGTCGAAAAAAGTCCGGATGCGCGACGCGCGCGCCTCGACGACGCGCACCAGCGCCGCCGCGTCGCGTTCGGCGGCCGGATCGCCTGCGAGTTCGCGACGCGCCAGTTCCCATGCGTCGCTCCAGGCGCCGCTCTTCGGCGTGGCGAAGCGATAGAACACGTAGGTGCCCTCGCGGCGGTCGCGCAGCAGGCCGGCTTCGCGCAGGATACCAAGGTGTCGCGAGACACGGCTCTGTGCCATGCCCATTACGTCCATCAGCTCCTGGACGGCGAGTTCTTCGCGCTCGAGCAGCGCGAGAATGCGCACGCGGGTCGAGTCCGCGAGCGTCTTGAAGACCTTCTGCAGCGACTCGGTGCTCATCCAGCCCGGCCGGGACCGCGGGCCGGGAGGATCTGTGGGCTACCGAGCGAGCCGCCGATCTCGACGGCCGCGGCGCCGCTGGCATCGAGCGCGATGCCCTCGGATTGCAGCATCGAGCGCACGGCCGGGTCGCGCGCCACGATGCGAGCCGAGAGCGCGAGTGGCGAGAGATGAAGGGCAGGGCTGTGACCGATCGTGCCCGACGCGGTGAGTCCGACGAGTGGTCCGGCGAGGTCGAACGCACTCAGCTTGGCGAGCATCGCGCCGCCGAGCACGATGTCGCCGCGAAGGGTGTCGAACGGTACGCCGATCGGGAGCAGCGGCAACGTCAGCGAGCCCTGCTTGGCATCGAAGTGCACGGTTCCCTGCGGGCTGGCTTCGACCATCTGCACGTCGACCTGCGCGTCGACGCGTCCATCGAACTGGGTGCCGGCCGCGAGATCTTGCAGCGGCAGCAGCGCGAGCGACACGTTCCGCAGCGCGCCGTCGAAGGACGGTGCGGCGCCGCCGACCACGGTGCCGTCCAGATCACCGAGCGGCGAGCGCAACGCGACCACCAGCGCGGGCTGGCCGCGCAGCCAGGACAGCGACCACGCGGGCCGCACACGGAGGCGCTGGAACGACGCGTGCTGCCCGCCGGGCCAGGTGACATCCACGTCAGAGGCTTTCAGCTGCGGAACGAACCACGAGAAAACCAAACCGAGCTGCCCGATCGCGACACGCGCACCGGTTGCGCTCTCGATCGCCGCGGCGGCACGCGGCGCGAGGCGGTCGTACGGAAAACCGACGACCAGGAAGAAGGACGTCAGCGCGACGGCGGCGACGGCGATCGCTAGCGCACGGCGAACGCCGCTGAGACCAAAGAGCGGCGCGACTTCGGCCTCGGCCATCAGCGCGCCTCGAATGACGACACGGTGAAGGTCACGTCGAGCATGTCTTCCTTCTGTTCGGCACGCGTGCGGATGCGCAGGCTCTTCACCGAGAGCAGTTGCTGCGACGACTCGACGCCGTGCAGGAACGCCACCGCTTGCGCGAGCGTCACCTGCTTCAGCACGACCTGAACCTTCGTCTCCTTGTAGTGCTCCTGCGCCGGCGCGGCCTGCGGCTCCATCGACTCCACCTTCACGGCCGATTGCCGGGCCAGATCTTCGAGCGTGGTGAAGATGTTTCCCTTTGGTCCCTCGCGAATGCGATTCTCGACGGTGCCGAGACGGCCCTGGATCTCGCTCAATGCGCGTTGCAGCCGATCGGCGGTCGCGAGGTCGCGCTCCGCGGCGGAGACACGCTCTTCGGCGTTGCGGATGCTCGCGATCGCCGGCATCACGACCGCGAGCCACAGGATCGTCAGCAGCAGCACGCCGCCTGCTCCCCCGAGCAACAGCCGTTCGCGCGGTGCGAGCGAAGCGAGTGCGTTGCGCAGTCGATCGAAGAGACTGTTCAAGGCTTGCTCGCTTCGGGCTGGGGGTACGGCGGCGCAGGTCCAGGTCTTGCCGCTGGTGCAGGCGCCGCGGGTGTCGGTGCGGTGCCTTCATCGGCCGCGCTCCCCTGCGTGAGTCCGATCGTCACGCTGAAGTTGTTGCCGCCGCGTGCCGCATCGGCCTGGATTTCGGCGACGCGGATCTCGCCGAAATGCGGGAACGCGGCCAGTGCGGTCTTCAACTGGTCCACCGCGGCGAAGCTCGGCGTGTGGCCCCGGAAGCGCACCACCTGCCCATCGATCGACATCTCCTCGAAGATCACGTCGAGGGTTTTCGGCACCAGCTTCGAGATCTGCGTGAGGATGTCGAGCGCCGAGAGATTGCCGCCGTAGAGGCCGAGGAAGTCGGCGCGCTGTTGCGCTTCGCGCAGCGCGACGTCGAGCGCGCGCGAGACGTTGGTCGGCAGCGGCTTGCCGGGCTGCGCCTGGCTCCAGAGCTGGGCCAGCTCGGCTTCGAGCGCGTTCGCGCGTTGGCCCTGGATCGCGATGCGCTCGATACCGGTGCCGAGCGCCAGCAGTAGCGCAATCCCCGCCAGCACGAGGCTGCCGCGGAACTGCGTGACGAGCCGGCGCACGTCGAGGCGCGGTGCGAACTCGGCCTGCAGGAAGTTCATCCTACTCTTCGCGCGCAGCGTGCCGCGCAACGCGAGCGCCAGCGCCGGCGCAAAAAGGAGCGGGTCGCCGGCGGCGAGGAACGCACCGGTCGACTCGCCGGGCGGCACGCTGAAGCGCGCGCAGCGGATGCCGAGCTGCGCGCTCAGGTACTCGTCGATGCGCTGCAGCCGCGCGCCGCCACCGAGCAGCGTGATCTCGTCGATCGCCTTGTCGGGCGGCGCGCCCAGCGCCGATTCGAAACCACCCACCGTGCGCACCAGCTCGCGGACCAGCCGGCCGAGCGCGCGCAGCGTGGCGGGCGAATTGGGCGTGAGGTTCGGGCCGAAGACGCCGTCCCGACACTTCACGCGCTCGGCCTCGTCCCACTCGACATTGGTTTCGCGCGCGATCGCTTCCGTGAGCAGGCGCCCGCCGAGCGGCACGGTACGCGCCGCGCGCGCGACGCCGTCCACCAGCAGGCACAGCGTCGTCTTGCGATGGCCGAGGTCGATCAGCAGCCGCGTGCCGGGCATCGGCACGAAGGCGGCGAGGTTCGCGAGTGCGAGCCCTTCCACCTCGAGCACGCGCGCGGCGAGGCCGGCGTCGCGCAGCGCTTCGAGTCGGCTCGCGACTTCGGCGCGCGGCACTACCGTGGCGACCACGTCGGCAGCGGCGCGGCCTTCGCCGACCAGCTCCCAATCGACGAACACCTCGTCGAGGTCGAAGGGCGTCTCGCTCTCGACTTCGAAGGGCACCGCCTGCGCGATGCGGCGACGTTCGCGGAACGGGAAGTGGATCGCGCGGCGCGCGACGCGATCGCCCGGGATCGCCGTCACCACGCGCTCGCCGCCGAGGCCGAGTACCTGGGCGGCGTCGCGCAGCGCGTCGAACTCGGACGTGCCGTTCGCGACGTTCACGGCCTGCAGACGGGCGACTTCCACCGTCCGCAGGTTCTGACGCAGCTCGACGATCTTGATCGAGTGGCTGCCGAGATCGAGACCGAGACTCTTACCGAGCATGGGAGCCTATGGATACCTCAATGACTGTGACGGATTCCACAGCGCTCAATCTACACGCCAGGACAGCCGTTGCGGGCCGCCCTCGGCGCTGCGGTCGATCACGGCTTCGATGCGGCGCTCGACATCGAAGACTTTCGCAACTGCCGTCACGACGAAAACCTGCGAGCGTTCGGTCGTCAGCGGCGCGATCTCGTCGCCTTCGAGCAGCTCGCTCTGCGGCGTGCAGTCGCCAGCCGAGTCGGCGCCGCTGCAGATCGGGCCTTTCTCGCGCGCATCGACGATGCGGCGCACGAGCTTCTCGTCGAACGGGGTGGTCCCGCTGACCTCGGTGCCGTGCTGGAGCTGGATCAGCACCCACGGCGGGGCGGTGTTCAGATTCACGCCGCTGCCGCCGACCAACGGATAGACGGTGACGAATGGCGTCAGGGCCTCGACGAGCCGGCCGTCGAAGCCCGCGACGAGGCGCAGCTCGTCGACCGAGAGCAGCGGTCGGTTCGGCGCGCGATGGGGCGGATCGCGGCGCTGGTAGCGCTCGTCTTCGGGCGAGCCGTCCGCACCCACTTCGTCCTTGTCGATCCAGTCGACGAGGTTCGCTGCCAGCTCGAGCGGATCGTAGGTCAGCTCTTCGGGGCGGCCCGGCATGATCGCGATGACGCCCGCGAGCAGCTGCTGGAGGTACAGGCGTCCCTTCTCGGGAACGGCGCCCTGCTCCAGAAAGCCGTTCAGGTTGATGCGCGCGGCGGTGTCCTCGATGCGCAGGTGCAGGTCGATGTCGGGGTCCTCGATCAGATCGAGGTCGCCCGCGCGCGCCCACAGATCGTGGCGGCTGTCGGGTCCGGCTTGCTCGCCCTTGGTACGCACGTCTTCCAGCAGGATCGCCTCGGCGAGTCGAATCCCGCCGCGCGCCAGCGCCTCGGCCTGCTGCGCGCGGTCGCGATTCTGGGCGATGCCGGCGTCTACTGCGACGCGGCGCATGAATGTCGCCATCGCGCTCGCGAGCAGCAACACGAAGAACAGCACCATCACCAGCACGATGCCGGACTGCTGCTTGCTCCCAGCGCGAGTCGTGGTGTCGCTCCTCATTGGCACGCCGCCGGGACGCCCATGCCGAGAAGTGCGGCTACCTCGCTCACGGGTCGTGACAGCAGGCTCTGCGCGACGGGGGCCCGCGGATCATTCGGATTGCCGAGGATTGCCTGCACCGCCTGATTCACCGCCGGATCGCGGCCCATGCAGTCGCTGAGACTGAGGTCGCTCGTTCCTTCGTCTGGCTGGTCTTCGCCATTCTTGGTGTCGTCCGGTTCCACCGGCTCGCCGGTCTCGTCGTCCTTGCCGTCGCCGTCCTGGTCGCGCGGGTTGGTGCCAGCTGGCCCGGCCCCGGCCGCGAGTTGTTGTTCGAGATCGATCGGGCGCAGCGGCAGCAGCACGCGCCGCAGATACGGACCATCGACGTCGCCCTCTCCGGGACCGGTGCGGAACGAGACCTCGATCTCCGCCGCGGTGGGAAGCTCGCTCGAGCCGGCGAGCGTCGTCGAATCCCAACGCCCGGTCCATTCGCCCGCTTCGCCGATGAATTTGATGCCGAACGACGCGAGTCCGCCCGCCACCAGATCGCTGTTCTCGGCGGTCGGGAAGCTGCGATCGAGCGACTCGGGAAGCTGCGACCAACTCGAGCGCCGCACTTCGACTTCGCCCTCGCCGCGTTCATCGGGCACAGCGATCCACGCGACGAGTTCGAGATCGGACTCCGCCGCGGACGCCGCATTCGGGTGATGGCCGCGGCGCACGAACTTCACGCGGTCGGCGCCGGCGTCGGTGCTCTCGGAATCGGCGACGAAGAGCCACGGAAACGCCATCGGGTCGACGTCTTCGGGCTTTTTCAGCAGCACCGCGCCCTCGAGGTCGCGCGCGACGCGGTCGAGCAACACGACGGCACGCCGAGTATTTCGCGTCTTGTCGGTGGCGGCGTTGCTGGCGAGCGAGAGGTCGAGGTAGAAGTCGATCGCGACGAACAGCACGATCGACATCAGGAAGATCACCGCGAGCATTTCGAGCAGCGTGAAGCCGGCGGCCGCCCTATTGGAACTCGCCGCTCGCCTGCGGCTCGCTACGCGGGAGGCGCCCTCATGAAGTCTCGCCGCTCGCCGTTGGCTCGCTACGCGGGAAACGGGCGGGTGGGCTTCGAAGGTGCGACGCGCTTCGAGTGCGGTCGCCGCTCGCCTTTGGCTCGTCGGGCTCATTGCGGATTTCCGATCGTGCCCTGCTCGCCGCCACCGAGCGGGTTCGGCGCGGTGGGATTCTGCTGCTGCTGACCCTTGGCGGCGGCTTGCGACTGGGCGATCGCGTCGAGCGTTCCGCGCGCGGCCTCTGGATCGAGCGCAAAAGTGGTGCGCGACACCGTGCGCTCGCCGAAGCCTTCGTTCCAGAGGATGCGCACGTCGACCCTTCGCAGCGGCGACACGGCGCCGGGACCGCGGTCGCCGCCGAGCAGGCTCGGTCCCGGGATGACGGGCTGCGGCGCCTGCTCGCCCGAGCCTCCGAGACGGCTGCGCGCGTTGCCGAGTCGCTTGCCGCCTTCGCCTTCCTCCTCGGGCACGACGATCGAGAACGGCGCGATCTCGACCTCGATCTTGAAGTCGTCGGCCTCGCGCTCGTCGGTTCCGATCGGCGGCGCCACGCCCGCTTCGAGGCCTGCCTCGATCTCGGAGAGCACGCTGTCGGCGAGCAGCGACGCCTGGAAGCGTCGGCGTGCCTCGCCTTCGTGCTGTAAACCCTGGATGCCGCTCGATCCGAGCGTGATGTACGCAATACCGAGGATCGCCACCGCAGCGAGCACCTCGAGCAGCGTAAACCCGGCCTTATGAAGTCTCGCCGCTCGCCTTTGGCTCGCTACGCGGGAAACGGGGGGCTCCGCTTCGAAGATACGGCGCGCGCTGTGCGCGGTCGCCGCTCGCCGTTGGCTCGCTACCTGGGCGGCTCGACGCAACGAAGCCCCATTCCCGCGTAGCGAGCCAAAGGCGAGCGGCGAGGTCACAAGGCCATTCCCGCGTAGCGAGCCAACGGCGAGCGGCGAGAGTTCAGAACTGGGCATTGACGACCCGGACCGCATCAGCCAGCGGTTCGACTTCGATGCGCAGCGCGTTGCCGCCGTTGGCGTCGCCGATCAGGATCGTTGCGGACTCCGCCGTACCGTCGGGCGTAATCGGAAGTACCACACGCCCCTGATCCGTAAGCCCGCCCGACAGCTCGACGCTGAGGATCGCGGTCTTGTCGTCTGCGCGGTGAGCGCGACCGATCTCGCCGGGGATCGGCACGAACTCGCCTCCACCGAGATGGGTGGGCGGGACGAAGTCGAGTTTGCGTTCGCCGGGCGCTGCGCCCTCGGACCGCGCCGCTTCGCTCTCGGGCTGCTGTGGCGCGTCCCACTCGACCCAGTGTTCACCGCGTTCGATCTCGATCACCACCTGGTGTGTTCGGCCGGTCATCACCGCGCGCTGTCGCGCGAACTCGATCGCAGCCGCGAGATCGTCCGCTTCGGCGCGCACGATGCGCGAGCCGCCGAGATCGATGTTGGGCAGCACCATCGCGGCGATCAATCCGAAGATGGCGACCACGGCGAGCATCTCGATCAGCGTGAAGCCGGCGGCCTCATGATGTCTCGCCGCTCGCCGTTGGCTCGCTACGCGGGAAACGGGGAAGTGCGCTTCGAAGGTGCGGTGCGCGTTGTGTGCGATCGCCGCTCGCCGTTGGTTCGCTACGAGGGAAACGGGAGTTCTTGCTTCGAGGTTGTCTCGCGCGTGCCGCGCGTTCGCCGGGCGCTTTCTCAATTGGCGGCATCCTCGGACCAGTTGCCGCGGTCGGCGTCCACGTCCTTGCCGCCGGGCTGGCCGTCGGCTCCGAAGGTCCAGATGTCGAAGCCGTAGGGGTTGTTCTGGCCGGGCGCCTGATACTCGTACGGCGAGCCCCACGGATCGAGCGGGACCTTGCCGCCGCTGATGTAGCCCTCGGGCCGGTATTGCCGCGGCACCGGCTCGGTGGTCGGCTGGTGCACCAGCGCGTCGAGCCCCTGTTCGGTGGTCGGATACTTCCCGTTGTCCATCCGATAGAAGTCGAGCGCGGCCTCGAGGTTCTTCATCTGCGTCTTCGCGGTGGTGACGCGGGCCCGGTCGATCTGTCCGAAGATCGCGGTGCCGACGACGGCCGTCAGCAGGCCGATGATGAGGACCACGGCCATGATCTCGATCAATGTGAAACCGGCGGTCTTATGAAACTCGCCGCTCGCCTTTGGCTCGCTACGCGGGACGATAGGGGTTCGGAACTGGTTGCTGGTGCGACCGCGTGCCCGATGAATGTCGCCGCTCGCCGTTGGCTCGCTACGCGGGAAACGGAGGATTGCGCTTCGAAAGGACATCGAGGTTCTCCTTAGCGGCCGATCGAACTCGTGATCTGGAGCAGCGGCACGAGCGTTGCGGCGATGATGAACATCACGATCCCGACCATCAGCAGGATCAGCAGCGGCTCGAGCAGCGCGGTCAGGCGCGTGACGGCGGTCTCGACCTGGTCTTCGTAGGTCTGCGCGACCTTCTCGAGCATCGCCTCGAGTTCGCCCGAGCGCTCGCCCACCTCGACCATGTGCACGACGATCGGCGGGAACTCACCGCTCGCGCGCAGCGGCTGCGCGAGCGACTGGCCCTCGGTCACCGAATCGCGCGCGGCGTCGATCGCGGCGCCCAGTACCACGTTGTTCGCGACGTGCTTCGCGGTGTCGAGCGCGCGCACGATCGGCAGGCCGCCGGCCAGCAGCGTCGAGAGCGTGCGCGTGAAGCGCGAGATTGCGATCAGGCGAACGACGCGCCCGACCACCGGCAGGCGCAGCTTCAGGCGGTCGAAGTTCGCGCGACCCGCCTGGGTGCGCAGCAGCGCGCGGAGCAGCATCACCACCATCAACATCGCCGCGGCGACCGCCCACCAATAGGTCTTCATGAAGCGCGCCATCTCGATGATCGCGCGGGTATAGAACGGCAGCGGCTGGTTGAGGCTCGCGAGCAGTTCGGTGATCTGCGGCAGCACGACCGTCACCAGCACGCCGACGACGATCAGCGCGAAGCCGAACATCACGCTCGGGTAGATCAGGATCGAGCCGACCTTGTTGCGCAGCCGCACTTCACTCTCGAGATATTCGGCGAGGCGCGCGAGCACCTGTTCGAGCGCGCCGCCCGCTTCGCCCGCGCGCACCATGCCGACGTAGAGGTCGCTGAACGGACCGGCCTGCGCCATCGCGTCGCCGAGCGTGGAGCCTTCGTTCACGCGGTCGCGGATCTGGCCGATTACGCCCTTCAAGCGCGCACTCTCCGCTTGCTCCGCGAGCGCCGAGAGCCCTTGCACGAGCGGCACGCCGGCGCCGATCAACGTCGAGAGCTGGCGCGTGGCGAGTGCGAGATCGAGCGGCGAGATGCGCTGGAAGCGCGCGAGTCCGAGCGAGACGTTGCGCGACTTCGCATCGCTCGCCGCGCCGGTGCCGCTCGAAGCCGGCGCCGCGCTCTCGGAAAGGTCGGTGAGGAACACGCCGTCGCGACGCAGCTTGGCCCGCGCGGTGCGCGCGCTGTCGGCGTCCACGAAGCCGCGCGTATTGCGCCCGGCTTGCGTGACTCCCTTGTATGCATAAACCGGCATCAGACTTCCGCGACTACGGTCTCTTCTTCGGTCGCGCGCAGCACCTCGGCGATCGAGGTCAGGCCGCGCAACACCTTGCGGGCGCCGTCGACGCGCAGCGTGCGCATGCCGTTCGCGACGGCCTGCCGTTTGATGCGCTTCGAGTCGACGTTCTGCGCGACCAGATCGCGAATCGCGTCGTCGATCAGCATCAGCTCGAAGATGCCGAGGCGGCCGCGATAGCCGGTGTAGTTGCAGCGCTCGCACGAGCCGGGCCGGTAGACCTGCACCGCGCGGCTGCTGCGCAGGCCGATCTCGGCGAGCTCCTCGGCCGATGGCTGATAGGCCTCGCGACAGTTGCTGCAGATCAGCCGGATCAGTCGCTGCGCCAATACCGCGACCAGCGACGACGCGACCAGGAAGCGTTCGACGCCCATGTCGACGAGACGCGTGATCGCGCTCGGCGCATCGTTGGTGTGCAGCGTCGAGAACACCAGATGGCCGGTGAGCGACGCCTGGATCGCGATCTCGGCGGTTTCGAGGTCGCGGATCTCACCGACCAGCACGACGTTCGGGTCCTGGCGCAGGATCGAGCGCAATCCCGATGCGAAGGTCAGGCCGATCTTGTGGTTCACCTCGATCTGGCCGACGCCGGCGAGCTGGATCTCGACGGGGTCTTCGACGGTGATGATGTTCACGTCGAGCGTGTTGATGCGCGACAGCGCGCCGTAGAGCGTCGTGGTCTTGCCGCTGCCGGTGGGACCGGTGACGAGCACGATCCCGTTCGGACGCGCGATCAGCTTGTTCCACACCGCGAGGTGATCCTCGTCGAAGCCGAGGTTCTCGAGATTCAGCATCTCGCTGGTGCGCGGCAACAGGCGCATCACGACGCGCTCGCCGTGCGCAATCGGGATCGTCGAGAGGCGCACGTCGTAGTCGCGGCCGGCGATCTTCAGCCGGATGCGGCCGTCCTGCGGCAGCCGCTTCTCGGCGATGTTGAGGCCGCCCATGATCTTGATGCGCGACACGATCGGTGCGTGCAGTGCGCGGGGCAGCGGGCGCACCGGTTCGTATAGGATGTTGTCGATGCGGAAGCGCACGCGGATCTCGCGCTCGAAGGGCTCGACGTGGATGTCGCTGGCGCGCTCCTTCACGGCGTGCTGCAGCAGCGAGTTCACCAGCCGGATGATCGGCGCGTCGTCGGCGGCTTCGAGCAGATCCTCCGGTTCGTGCGCGCCGATTTCGGAGGCGAGCGCGTCGAGATCCTCGGACGCGTCGAGCGCGAGCGCTTCGGAGGAGGCCGGGCCGCGATCGTAGACGTGATTGATGGCGTCGAGGATCGCGCGGCGACTCGCCAGTTCCGGCTCGACCTCGGCGCCGTCGAAGAGCAGCCGCAGGTCGTCGATCGCGTCGGTGTCGAAGGGATCGGCGATCGCGATGTGCAGGATACCGGCGGTGGTGCGCTCGAGCGGCAGGATGCCGTGCGTCTTCGCGAAGGCAATCGGGATCTTGTCGACGAGTTCGGCGTCGATGCGGTCGGCGGCGATCGGGCTGCGCACCGGCATGCCCAGCGCCTCGCCGAGCGCGGCGAGGATCTCCGGTTCTTCCAGCATGCCGTTCTCGATCAGCACGTCGACGAGCGAAAGCTCACCGTCGCCGGCGCGCGCGCGCGCGTCGGCGAGCTGCTCGGGCGTGAGGCGGGTCGTACGCAGCAGCAGCGCGCCGAGCGAGAGCGCGCCAGGTGCGGCGACGACGGCCGGGCTCGTCACGGCGTTGCGTCCTCCGGCTTCTGCACGAGTACTTGCGGAGCCAGCGCGTGGGCGCGTCGCAGCGCGTCCGCGGTGCGCTCCGCATCGTCGAGATTCATGTACGGGCCGATGCGCAGCTCGAGCAGCACGCGTCCGTTCGAGCGCGAGGAGACGAGGTTTCCCTCGTAGCCCGCGTCGATCAGCCGCCGCAGTGTCGATTGCGCCACGCCCGAATCTGCAAACACACCGCCGAGCACGAGGTAGCGCGCGGTCGGCGCGGGCGCGGCCCCGGCGGCGCGCGTCCCGGCCCTCTCGACCGCTTGCTGGCGCTCGATCTCGAGCATGCGCTCGAGGGGATATCGGTTGCCGATGGCGTTCACGGCGGTGCGGGTCGGGTTCTGGTCCGAGTCCGAAGAGGAGATTCCGAGGATCCCGATGTCGCGATCGGGAAGGGAGCTGGAGTCCGGCTGGGATGCCGGCCGCGAGTGGCGCCGGAACTCCTCGCGCTTGACGATCGACTGCTTCTCGAGGTCTTCCGAACTCCGAACGATGTGCGGCGTCAGGAAGACCAGCAGGTTCGCCTTCCCGACTTTCTTGTTCTGCGTCTTGAACAGCCAGCCGAGCACCGGGATGTCGCCGAGCCACGGCACCTTGGTGACGTCGTCCTGGTAGCGATCGCCGATCAGCCCGCCGATCACGACCGTTTCGTCGTCGGCGACGACGACGACGTTCTCGATGCGTCGATTCGAAAGCGCCGGGCCGACCTGGTTGACGTTGCCGACTCCCTGGATCTGGTTGTTGATGTCGGTGATCTCCTGGAAGATCTCGAGGCGCATCGTGTTGCCCTCGGTGATCTGGGGCGTCACGCGCAGCGTCACGCCGATGTCCTGGCGCTCGACGTTCACCGACGTTGCAAGGGAGTCGTTGGCGGTAATGGGGGCGGCGGTCGTGCCGGCCTGCTGCACGCGGCTCGTGATGATCGGGATGTTGTTGCCGACGAGGATCTCCGCTTCCTCGTTGTCGGAGGTCAGGATGTGCGGCGCCGAGAGAATGTTGATGCTGTTATCGGTCGCGCCGGCCGTGATGATCCCCGAGATCAAGCTTCCGTTGCTGGTCGGATTGCCGTCGTCGTCGGTCGTGAAGGTCCGGCGCAGGAAGTTCGTCAGGAACGGGGTTGCCGCGGCCGCGCCCGCGCCCGCGATGCCTCCGCTCGCGGCGCCCGTCGCGCTGGCGACGGTGATGTCCGTGGCACCGTTCACCAGGCGCACGATTCCGTTGAAGCCCAGGTCTTTGTTGTCGGTGAGCCCGACCTCCATGATCAGCGCTTCGACCAGCACCTGCGGCCGCGAGATGTCGAGCTTCTCGATCACGCTCAGCAGCACCTGGTAGCCCTCTGGGCTCGCCTGGATCACGAGTGAGTTCGTCGCGACATCGGCGGTCACCAGATCGACGCCGCTCGCAATCTCCGTCACCTGGCCCGCGATTTGGGGTATGCCCTGGACTCCCTGGGCGCCACCGCCGCCGCCGCCGCCGCCGCCGAGCAGCGAGTTCAGCGTGTCCGCCAACTCCTCCGCATCCGCGTGTTTCAGGTAGTAGACCTGGATGCGGCCGCCGCCTTCGACGGGCACGTCGATCTTGCGGACGAAGTCGCGGACGTCTTCGAGTGTCGAGCGCGCCGCGAGCGCGACCAGCGAGTTGGTGCGCTCGTCGGTGATGATCTTCAACTGCCCGCGCCGGGTGGCCTCGGGCGATTGCCCCAGCTGCGGTTGCCCCGGCACCACCGGCTGCTGGCGCTGCCGCACGCGCGCGTTGCCGCCCGGCGCGCGCGCGCCGCTCGAAACTTCCGCACCGAAGAGCTGCGAGAGCTGGTCGGCGACGACCGTCGCGTCGGCGAACTGGATCCGGATCAGCGCGATCTCTTCCTTGAAGGTCTCGACGTCGATGGCTTCGATGATCGACAGGATGCGCGTGATGTTCGAGGCCGAGTCGGTGAGGATGATGGTGTTGGTGCCGGCGTACGAGACGAGCGCGGCTTCCTTCGAGACCAGCGGCTTCAGCGTATTCGAGATCTGCTCGGCGTCGACGTAGGAGAGCGGAATCAAGCGCGTGACGAAGCGGTCGGAGTCCAGCCGCTTCAGCCCGCTGCGCTCGGTGCTGATGCTGGTTTCCTTGGCGTCGCGGATCGGGATCACCTTCAGCACGCCGCCGGGCGCCTGGACCGTGGTGAAGCCCTTCACCTGCAACACCGACTCGAAGACGGTGAACGCCTGCTCGACCGGGATCGGCGACGGTGAGATGATCGTCACGCGGCCGCGCACGCGGTCGTCGTAGACGAAGTTCTTGCCGGTCAGCTTCGCGATCGTGTCGATCACCACGGCCAGCTCGACGTCCTCGAAGTCGAGGTTCACGAGGCCGTCGGCCGTGACGCTCGCCTTCTCGGCGCCGGCGCTGCGGTCGATCGGCCCGCCCGGAACCGGCGGCGCGACGGGGGGCGATCCGCCGGGCGGCGGCACCGCGGGTCGCGTGCGGATCGGCCGCTGCGGCGGGTTCGGCGCGAGCTGCTCGGGCTGCGCCGCCGCGAGCAGCGGAATCAGCAACAGCGCCGCGGCGGCGAGGCCGCCTCGAAATGCATGGATCACGATGCGCGTTCCCCCCGCTACTGGCCGATCGAGTAGGTGAGCGAACGGGTCTGCCCGTCCGCCCCGAGTACGTTTACCTTGAACTCGCTCGCCGAGGTCAACTCTTTGAGCAGCGCGGCACTGTCCTGTGGGCTGGTCACGGTGATGCCGTTCACCTGCGTGACGGTGTCGCCATTCTGGATGCCGATCTCTTCGAACAGGCTGCCCGGTTTGATCGACGAAAGCTGCACGCCGACCATCGAGCCGTTGTCGTACTTGGGCAGGATGCGCGCTTCCGAGAATAGCTCGGCCGGATTGCGGACCGCTTCCTCGACGTCCTCGCGCTGGATCTGGAAGCTTCCTTCGGAGAGTCGCTTGATGCGCTCGCGCAGATCGTCGGCGCCTGGCGGTGCGGGCGCGGCTGCCGGTCGTGCGCTGGCCTGACGGACGCCGCCGCCCGGAACGGCTTCGTCGTCGTCGAGCGCCAGCTCTTCGCGCTTCGCGCCGTTCTGCAACACGATGCGCCGACGCTCGATGCGGATCACGGTGGCCTTGTCGAGCAGGCGTTGGTCGACACGCACGATGATCTTCTTGTGATTCTGCTGATCTTCGACCGCGGCCCACGCGGCGGCCTGGTCGTTCGCAGAGATGGTGCCGAGCAGCTTCAGCGGCAGGCGGGTCGCCTCCAGCTCTTCGTCCGTCACTCCGGGCTCGACTCCGGCGGGCTTCTCAGGCAGCAGCGTCGAGACCTGGAATAGATTGCGGTCGAGGATCAGCTGGCGATCCGACCAGGCGCGGCCGGGTTCGCTGACGCTGAGCTTCGCAACCGGCACGGCGCTCGGGCGGGCCGACAGCCACTCGGCGATCCACGCGTTGGCGAGTCCGGCGCTGAGAAAGCAGCACAGCGCGAAGAGCGCCGCGTTCACGATCCAGATGCCCAGTCGGCTAATCGTCATGTGAGGATCGTCACGGAATGGCGCCTCGGCTGGTCCACCACTCGATTCGGCTCCTATGGAGTCGGGAGTCGAGCCTTGCGAGCCCGAACCCGATTCGGATGAACGGGGTGCGGACGCGACGCTTCCGCCCCACCAAAGTCGCCTCGACGGAATCCGTCTCCCCCCAAGCGGCGCGCAGTATAACCCGCCACGGCGCCGGCGGTCCCGGCGGAATCGGCGCGTTTTCAAGAACTTAGTGATCGAGCAGCTCTAGCGAGACACGAGCTGGCAAGGAGCCGAACGAGCATCGCGAGGCTAGTTTCGATGCGAGGGAGTAGCCGGCCATGCTGCGACGACTCGGACGCGCGGTGATGGGAGCGATCGCGCTGCTCGTCGTGTCGCTATGGCCATCGCTTCCGCCGAATGGCCCGGTGCTGCTGGAGGTCGTGTCACCGCGGCCGGGCGCGACGATCGGACTCGACGGCATCGAAGTGCTCGTCCAGTTTCCCCAAGCGGAAGCCGCGTCCGAGACCTTCCGCGCGCTGCTGAACGGAGCGGACGTGACGGACCTGCTCACGACCGGCGAGAACGGTTGCTACGGCAAGCTGCTCGGCCTGCTGCCGGGCGACAATGTTCTCCGCCTCGAAGTCTTCGGCCGCGTCCCGTGGTCCGGCGATCAGCTCTTCGAACAGTCGCGCGAAGTGCGCGTGCGGATGCGACCCCCACAGAATCTCGATCAGGGTTAGCCCCAGAAATCACAGCGGCGGGTTGACTTCGACTGCTCCCGGCCCAAGGTTCGCCCCCACGCCGCGCAACGACGCGGTAGAGGAGGCGAGATGGCTGAGGCGGGTGCGCAGGGAAAGGTGATCGGGATCGACCTCGGAACCACGAACTCCGTGGTTGCGGTGATGGAAGGCGGGCAGCCCGTCGTGATCCCGAACGAAGAAGGCGGGCGCACGACGCCATCAGTGGTCGGATTCGCCGACAACGGCGAACGCGTCGTCGGCGCCGCCGCCAAACGTCAGGCCATCACCAACCCGACCCGGACCGTCTACTCGGTCAAGCGCTTCATGGGGCGTCGCAAGTCGGAGGTGCCCGAAGAGATCCGCCTCGTCCCGTACGAGATCGTCGACGGCAAAGAAGGTCGCGTCGGCATCCGCATCGACGGCAAGGATCTCTCGCCGCCCGAGATCTCGGCAATGATCCTGCAGAAGCTCAAGTCGGCCGCCGAGGCCTATCTCGGCCACCCGGTAACGGCCGCGGTGATCACCGTGCCGGCCTATTTCAACGACGCGCAGCGTCAGGCCACCAAGGACGCCGGCGAGATCGCCGGCCTCGAGGTGAAGCGCATCATCAACGAGCCGACCGCCGCGGCGCTCGCGTACGGGCTCGACAAGCAGACGGACGAGAAGATCGCGGTCTACGATTTCGGCGGCGGCACCTTCGACATCTCGGTGCTCGAGGTTGGCGAGAACGTCGTCGAAGTGAAGTCGACCAACGGCGACACACATCTAGGTGGAGACAACCTCGACCAGCGCGTGATCGAATACCTGATCGCCGAGTTCAAGAAGGATCAGGCCATCGATCTCTCGAAGGATCCGATGGCGATGCAGCGGCTGCGCGAGGCGGCCGAGAAGGCGAAGATCGAACTCTCGTCGGCGATGCAGACCGACATCAACCTGCCGTTCATCACCGCGGACCAGGCCGGCCCGAAGCACATGAATCTGAAGCTCACGCGGGCGAAGTTCGAGCAGCTGATCGAAGACCTGGTGGTTCGCTCGCTCGAGCCCTGCCGGATCGCGCTGCAGGATGCCGGGCTCTCGGCTGCGCAGATCGACGAGGTCGTGCTGGTCGGCGGTTCGACGCGCATCCCGCTGGTGTATCAGAAGGTGAAGGAGTTCTTCGGCAAGGAGCCGCACAAGGGCGTGAATCCGGATGAGGTCGTGGCGGTCGGTGCTGCGATCCAGGGCGGCGTGCTCTCCGGCGAAGTGCGCGACGTGTTGCTGCTCGACGTGACGCCGCTCTCGCTCGGCATCGAGACGCTCGGCGGCGTGATGACGAAGCTGATCGAGAAGAACACGACGATCCCGACGCGTCGCTCGCAGGTCTTCTCGACCGCGAGCGACAGCCAGCCGCAGGTCGAAATCCGCGTGCTCCAGGGCGAGCGCGACGTCGCGGCCGCCAATCGTGAACTCGGTCGCTTCATTCTCGACGGCATCCCGGCCGCGGCGCGCGGCATCCCGCAGATCGAGGTCACCTTCGACATCGACGCCAACGGCATCCTGTCGGCGTCCGCCAAGGACAAGGCCACCGCGAAGGAGCAGTCGATTCGCATCGAGGGTTCGGGCGGTCTCGACAAGGGCGAGATCGAGCGCATGATCCGCGACGCGGAGACCCACGCCACGGAGGATCATGCGCGCCGCGAGCAGGTCGAGAAACACAACCAGCTCGACTCGATGATCTACGGCGCCGAGAAGACGCTCACGGACAACGGCGACAAGATCGCCGAGGCGGATCGAACGCGCGTGGCCGAGGTACTCGCGGAAGCCAAGAGGGATCTAGAGAGCAACGACGCCGCGCGGATGGACGCTGCGCGCCAGCGCGTGGAGAAGGAAATGCACGCGGTGGCCGAGGCGCTCTACAAGGCGCAGGCGGGAGGCGCCGACGCGGGTACCGCTCCGGGCGCAGGTCCGAGCGATGGCGGCGCCAAGGACGAGGGCGTCATCGACGCCGAGTACACGGAGGAAAAGGGCGACCGCTAGCCCGAACGAACCGTGAGTACCTCGCGCGACCACGACCCGCTCGCTCAGTGGTTCGGACGTCTGTCCGAGCAACTCGGGAGCGACTGCTGGCAGCCTGCCGCCGACGTCTATGAGACCGAAGCGTCGATCGTCGTGCGACTCGAGCTGGCCGGCGTTCGCGGCGCGGAAATCTCGGTGACGGTGGACGGCGACATCCTGCGGATCCGGGGCGTACGGCGGCCGCGCGTCGACGGGGACGCTCAGCGCCTGCACCAGATGGAGATTGCGAGTGGTCCCTTCGAGCGCGCCATCCGAATCGGCATTCCGTTCGACCGCGACCGCGTGACGGCCTCGCTCGAGGAGGGCCTGTTGCGCGTCGTGTTGCCGAAGAAACCCTCCGGCCCGCGGCGCATTGGCGTCGAGGTGGAACGTGGAACCAGTGGATCCGGGAGGAGCAGCACGTGAGTGAGCCCGACGTGGGCGGGCAGGGTACGGAAGTTCGGGTCGGCGTCGGCGGCGACGGGAACGGTGGCGAGGTACGCGTCGAGATCCCCGAGATCCTGCCGGTGCTGCCGCTGAAGAACACCGTGCTGTTTCCGTACCTGCTGTCGCCGTTGCTGGTCAACACGACCCGCAGCAAGCGGCTCATCGACCATGTGCTGGTGACGCCGGAGCGGCTGCTGATCGCGCCCGCGGTGAGTCGGCCGGTCGAAGGAAGTCCCGGCGCCGACGACGTCTTCCGCGTCGCGACGGTGCTGCGCATCGTGAAGATGCTGAAGTTCCCTGACGATTCGTACCGGCTGCTGGTGCAGGGTGTGGCGCGCGCGCGCATCGAGGGATTCGTCGCGACGGAGCCGTTCCTCAGCGGTCGCGTGCAGCGGCTCACCGAAGCGGGTGACCCCGATTCCGTCGAGATCACCGCGCTGCAACGCAACGTCGCACAGAGCTTCGCCGCCTTCGTCTCGGAGAGCCCGAAGCTGTCCGACGAGCTGCAAGTGCTCGCCTCGAACCTCGACGCCCCCGGCCGCCTCGCCGACCTGGTTGCTGCGAACCTCGATCTCGACGTCGCGCAGAAGCAGCAGGTGCTCGAGACCAGCGACGTCGGCGAGCGGCTGCGCATGGTGCTCGCGGAGCTGTCGCGTTCGCGCGAGGCGCTGACGATCGAGGCCGAGATCCGCGACAAGGTCCAGAACGAGATGGGCAAGACGCAGCGCGAGTATCTGCTGCGCCAACAGCTGGACGCGATCCGCAAGGAACTCGGCGAGACGATCGACGACGGCGCCGAGGGCGATCGGCTGCGCGAACGCGTCGATGAAGCCGGGATGCCCGAGGACGCGCAGAAGCAGGCGCGTCGCGAGCTGGAGCGCCTCGCCAGCACGCCGCCGGCATCGGCCGAGCACGGCGTGATCCGCACCTACCTCGAATGGATGGTCGATCTGCCGTGGTCGAAGCAGACCGATGATCGGCTCGACGTCGCCGAAGCCAAGGGCATCCTCGACGAAGATCACTACGACCTCGAGAAGGTGAAGGACCGCATCCTCGAGTTCATCGCGGTGCTCTCGCTGAAGCGCGATCTCAAGGGGCCGATTCTGTGCTTCGCGGGTCCGCCCGGCACCGGCAAGACGTCGCTCGGCCGCTCGATTGCGCGGGCGCTCGGCCGCGAGTTCGTGCGGATTTCACTCGGCGGCGTGCGCGACGAGGCCGAGATCCGCGGCCATCGCCGAACCTACGTCGGGGCGCTCCCCGGTCGCATCGTGCAGGGACTGCGCAAGGCGAAGACGCGCAATCCGGTGTTCCTGCTCGACGAGATCGACAAGGTCGGCCAGGACTTCCGTGGCGACCCGTCATCGGCGCTGCTCGAGGTGCTCGACCCCGAGCAGAACCACACGTTCAGCGACCACTACCTCGAGGTGCCCTTCGATCTCTCGCAAGTGCTCTTCATCGCCACCGCAAACTTGATGGATCCGGTGCCGCCGGCGCTCCGCGACCGCATGGAAGTCATCGAGCTGCCCGGCTACATCGAAGAGGACAAGGTCGAAATAGCGCGGCGCTACCTGTTGCCGCGCCAGCGTAAACAGAATGGCGTCGGCGGGATCGAGCTCGAGATCCCGGACGAGACGCTGCGGACGCTGATCCATTCGTATACGCGCGAAGCCGGCGTGCGAAACCTGGAACGCGAGATCGGTTCGATGTGCCGCAAGGTCGCACGGCGCGTCGCCGAAGACGGCGTGTCCGGCGCGATCACGGTACGCCCCGAAGATCTCGACGGAATGCTCGGGCCGGTGCGCTTCGAGCCCGAGCTGGCGGAGCGCGCGGGCATGCCGGGCGTCGCGGTCGGACTCGCGTGGACGCCAGCGGGCGGCGACATCCTCTTCATCGAGAGCACGCGGATGCCCGGCAAGGGCGGCATCAAGCTCACCGGCTCACTCGGCGACGTGATGCGCGAATCCGCCGAGGCGGCGCGGTCGTGGCTGCGCACCCAGGCAGGCTCGCTGGCGATCGACCCGAAGCTCTTCGAGAGTTCCGACGTGCATCTGCACGTGCCAGCGGGTGGCGTGCCGAAGGACGGACCGTCGGCGGGCGTCGCGATGGTGACGTCGCTCGCGTCGCTGCTCACGGGTCGCATCGCGCGCCCGTTCGTCGCGATGACCGGCGAGATCACGCTGCGCGGCAAGGTGCTGCCGGTGGGCGGCATCAAGGAGAAGGTGCTCGCAGCAAAGCGCGCCGGGATCCTCGAAGTGGTACTGCCTGAACGCAACCGCCGCGACGTGGACGAGATCCCGAAGCACCTGATCGAAGGACTTGGCCTCTGCTACGTCGGCACCATCGACGAGGCGCTCGGCAAGACGCTCGCGCCGGCCGCGGCGTGAGGCGCGCGCTCCTCGCAGCTGGCGCGCTCGCGCTCGCTGGCTGCGTCAGCCCGACCCTGCACCAGGCCGCACTCGACGAACGCGACGCGCTGAAGGAGCGCAATGAGCAGCTCGAAGCGTCGGTAGCGGCGCTGTCGAGCGCGCGCGATCAGCTCGCCAGCGAATTCGAAGACTTGCGCTTGCAGAACGAAGCCGTCGCGCGCGACGCCGAGAAGTTGCGCGGGATCGAGGTCCGGCTCCCCGCTTGCGAGACCGAAGTCGCCGACAAGACCGCCAAGCTCGACCAGCTGCAAGCCACCTACGAAGGTCTCGTGAAAGACCTCGAAGCCGAGGTGGCGTCGAACAATTCGCAGATCGATCAGCTCCGCGAAGGTCTGCGCATGAGCCTGCCCGCGGAGGTCCTTTTCACGTCGGGCTCCGCCGATCTCACCGAAGAGGGCACGCGCGTGCTGGCCGATCTCGCGAAGGATCTGCGCGGCGACGCCTACGCGTCCTATCAGATCCTCGTCGAAGGCCACACCGACGGCGTGGCGATTCGCGGTTCGCTCGCGGAGCGCTTCGCTACGAACTGGGAGCTGGCCGGCGCGCGTGCCGCGCGCGTGGTGCGCGCGCTCGAAGAGTCGGGCGTCGACGGCGCGAAACTGTCGGCTGTATCGCGCGCCGACAAGCAACCGGTGGAGTCGGACGACTCACCCGAAGGCCGCGCCGCGAATCGCCGCATCGAAATCCGTTTGATTCCGTTGCCGGGCGCGAAGCCCGGCGTGGCGGCTCCCCCGCTCCAGCAGCCCAAAGGCGGCGAGACCGCGAGCCCCGCTTCCGCCGCGCAATGAGGCCTGGCGCGCGCGCGCGGCTCACGGCGATCTTTCGCGCCGCGCTTGCGGCTGTCGACGCCGAAGCCGCGGTGCGCCGCGTGCTGCACCGCGAAGGCGCAGTGCTCGCGGTCGCAGGCCGCGCGCTCGCTCCGAACGCGCGCCTCGTCGTGCTCGCGGCTGGCAAGGCGGCGGCCGCGATGGCGACCGCCGTCGAAGCGGTGGCTGCCGATCAGATCGTCGCGGGTCTCGCCGTCACGAAGGACGGACACGGGCGCGCACTTGCGCGCGTCGCGGTGCGCGAGTCGAGTCACCCGGTGCCCGACGCGCGCTGCGAGGCGGCCGCGCGCGAAGTGCTGGCGCTGGCATCCGCGACGCGACCGGACGACGTGTTGCTCGTGCTGCTCTCGGGCGGCGCGTCGTCGCTGCTCGCGTGTCCGCAGCCGGGAATCACGCTCGAAGAGATCGCAGCGACGACGGCCGCGATGCTCAGTGCGGGCGCCGGGATCCGCGAGCTGAACACCGTCCGCAAGCATCTGGTCGAGGTGGCGGGGGGGCGCCTTGCGCGCGCCGCGCACGCCCGTCGCATCGAGGTGTTGGTCGTGTCGGACGTGCTCGGCGACCCGCTCGACGTGATCGGCTCGGGTCCGTGTACGCCCGATCCGTCCACCTTCGCCGACGCGCTCGCGGTACTCGCCGCGCGCGCGCTGCGGGGCTGCATTCCTCCGCGCGTGCTCGCTCACCTCGAAGCCGGCGACCGCGGCGAGCGCGAGGAATCGCCCAAGCCGGGCGATCCGCACTGCACACGCGTGCGCGCGACGCTCGTTGCGTCGATCGGCGATGCGATGCGCGCAGCCGGAGCGGCGGCGCGCGAACACGGAATGCGGCCGATCCCGGTCAGCGCGAACCTGCAGGGCGAGGCGCGCGTTGCGGGGCGACGGCTCGCCGCGCTTGCGCGTTCGGTCGCGCCTGCCAAGGGCCCGACGTGCCTGCTGGTCGGCGGCGAGACCACCGTGACGGTGCGCGGCGCTGGCCGCGGCGGTCGCTCGCAGGAACTGGCACTCGCGGCGGCGATCGAGATGGCCGGTTGCGACGGCGCCGTGCTGCTCGCGGCGGGCACCGACGGCAGCGATGGGCCCACCGATGCGGCGGGCGCCTTCGCCGATGGCGCGACCGTCGCCCGGGCCGCGTCGCGGGGCATCGACGCCGCAAACGCCCTTGCCGACAACGACGCCTACGGCTTTTTCGCGCAAGAGGGCGGTCTGTTCCGGACCGGTCCGACCGGCACCAATGTGATGGACCTGGTGCTCATCGAAGTGCAATCGGGCGACGTTGGCTGAGGCGCATCTCCCCTTTCCCAATGCGCCCTGGAGCGTGTAGGATTCTCGCCCGTGCCCGGGCAGGCGCGTTCGAGCGTCTCCACACTTGGTGCATTGTTTCCGCTTCATCGTCGATTTCATCGAACTCGAAACCAACTCGAACTCTGGAGGGAACCTCGATGCCGATCCGCAGCCGACGTCCTACCACGCTCGTGGCAATCGCGGCGATTGCCACCGTGTTCATCTGGATCGCGCCGCACGACGCGCGCGCGCAAGCCGCCGCAGACAAGGGCAAGAAGAAGACAGAGGGCTGCATGATCAGCTACGACGCTGCTGCCGGTACCCTCATGGTCAAGGACAGGAAGAGCAAGAAGGACGAGACCTTCAAGGTGAAGCAGGGCACCTCGGTGCTCGACAAGACGGGCACGTCGGTCGCCAAGAACGGTCGCGGCTCGAAGCTCGCCGACCTCGAACCCAATCGCCCGCTGATCGTGTACTGGGTGCCGCAGGGCGAGGACCAGTTCGCGTCGAAGGTCGATGCTCCGAATACGATGAATTCGGAAACCGGCAAATTGGATGTCGACATCATGGAAGACGCCGGCTGCAAGACCGAGTGACCAGTCGACCGGACAACACGTTGCACGGGAGAGAGCAGATGTTGCAGTGGGAAGGGGCGCCGCATCGCGGTGCCCGACTTTCAATGATCGCTGGGGTGGGCCTCATCGCGCTCGCCTTCGTGGCGCCGGTGCGCGCTGCGGATGAGGTGAAGAGCGAGCGTGCGAACGGCAAGCTCGTCTCGTACGACGCCTCCGCGCAGACGATCGTGGTCAAGGAAGGCGGCAAGGAACAGCCGTATCAGGTCAAAGCCGAGGGGTCCGTGCTCACGCGGACGACGGTCACGATGAATGGGAAGGTCGCGAAATTCGACGACGTCAAGCCTGGCATGGTCGTGATCGTGTACTGGAAGCCCGACCCGGCAGATGCCACCAGGCGCAACGCGCGCAAGATGGACGTCCCGAAGATCCCGAAGGAGTTCCAGCAAGAAGTCGACGCCGCGGAGAAGAACGCGGAATCGCAGTAGACCGGTCGCCACGCCGACCGAAGTTGGACGGAGAGGTGGGGGCGGGGCTGGGCATCGTCCCCATCTCCATTTCCGCGCGGGGAGCCAAGTCGGGTAGGCGACGCGCGATTGCCGTATCGCCGGCTGCCGGGCCGCCTCCGGATTCTCTATAAAGACAATGCTTCGTCGGCCGATCGCCGAGAGCCGCGACCCAAGGAGTCCCCGATGAACTACGCGAAAGAACTCGAATCCATCGCCAAGTCCCTCGTTGCGCCCGGCAAGGGCATCCTCGCCGCAGACGAGAGCACCGGCACGATCAAGAAGCGCTTCGACAAGATCAAGGTCGAGAACACCGAGGAAAACCGCCGCGACTATCGCGAGATGCTCTTCACCACGAAGGGCTGCGAGGAGTTCGTGAGCGGCGTGATCCTCTTCGACGAGACGCTGCGCCAGAAGGCGTCGGACGCAACGCCGCTCGCGCAGATCCTCACGAGCAAAGGCATCGTCCCCGGCATCAAGGTGGACAAGGGACCGACGAAGCTCGCGGGCAGCGCCGACGAGCAGATCACCGACGGACTCGACGGCCTGCGCGCGCGACTCGCCGAGTACCGCACGCTCGGCGCGCGCTTTGCGAAGTGGCGCGCGGTGATCTCGATTGCGGACGGCCAGCCGAGCGATCACTGCCTGCTGACCAACGCCCATGCGCTCGCGCGCTACGCGGGGCTCTGCGTCGAGGAAGGGCTGGTGCCGATCGTCGAGCCCGAGATCCTGATGGACGGCACCCACACCATCGAGCGTTCGCACGAAGTGACCGAGCGCACGCTGCACTTCGTGTTCGACGCGCTGGTCCAGCAGCTCGTTCCGCTCGAGCAGATCCTGCTGAAGCCGAACATGGTGCTCTCGGGCTACGCGTGCCCGAAGCAGGCGAGCGTGCGCGAGGTCGCGGAACGGACGATCCGGTGCTTCCAGCGTGTCGTGCCCGCGGCCGTGCCTGGCATCGTGTTTCTCTCGGGCGGGCAGAGCGATGAGGCGGCCAGCGCCCATCTTTCGGAGATGAACCGCATCGGTGGCTTCCCGTGGCAAATGAGCTTCTCTTACGGCCGCGCGCTGCAATCCCCCGCGCTGAAGGCCTGGAGTGGCAAGAAGGAGAACTTCGCCGCCGGCCAGAAGGCCTTCTACCACCGCGCCCGCTGCAACGGCGCCGCCCGTTACGGCAAGTACAGCGACGCGATGGAGAAGGCCGCCTGACCTCGATGTCTGCGGCGTGCACTGAGTTTTCCCCTGACTCGTGTTGGCGCGGCCGGTTCCACCGGCCGGCGCGGAAATCATGTGTTGGGCCGGCGCGAGATCATCAGTTGGACAACGCGTGAGCGTTGACCGCCAGCTCTTCAAGTCGGCGCTGCGGCAATGGGCGAGCGGCGTGACGATCGTCACGACGCGCGCCGGTGAGCGCGTCTTCGGCATGACCGCGTCCGCGTTCAGCAGCGTCTCGCTCGACCCGCCGCTGGTGCTGGTGTGCATCGAGAAGTCGGCGCACACACTGCCGTGGATCGTCGAGAGCGGCGTTTTCGCGGTGAACGTGCTGGCGGACGACCAGCACGAGCTGTCGAATCGTTTCGCGACCGCGGGCAACGAGTCGGTTCGCTTCGACGGACTTGCCTGCCGCAGCGGCCCGACCGGCGCGCCGTGGCTGCAGGGCACCGTCGCGGTGCTCGACTGTCGCGTCGCCGCCGCGCACGATGCCGGGGACCACTGGATCTACGTCGGCGAAGTGCAGGCCGCCGAAGTCGCGGCCGGGCGCGAGCCGCTGCTCTACTACGACGCCAGCTATCGCTCGCTCGCGGCTCGCTGAAGCGCGGCCGCGGCGGCTGGGGCTTCGACTGGCCCGGGAGATCGGTCGATGACGGAACGCTGGCTCGACGCTTCCCTGTGCACGCGGTGGACGTGCGGTCGGCACGCCGGCTGGACCCGCTTCGCGGTCCATGGCTGGCAGTGGTGGGCTGCTGCGTGAGCGCAGCGGATCCGACGCGTGCGTTCCGGCTCGACGGCAGGGTCGCTGTGGTGACGGGCGCCTCCGCTGGAATCGGCGAGGCGCTGGCGGAGGGACTCGCCGGCGCCGGTGCGAAGGTCGTGCTCGCTGCGCGCCGACTCGATCGACTCGAAGCGCTGGCGGCGCGCCTCGCCGCGAGCGGCGCCGAGACCCATGCCGTCGCCTGCGACGTCGCAAGCGCCGATGACGTCGAGCGACTCGCAGCCGAGACGCAGCAGCGTTTCGGTCGCATCGACGTGCTCGTCAACAATGCCGGCTTCGTCGAAGTGGTTCCCGCCGAGAGCGAGACGCAGGGCGGCTTCGAGTCGGTGCTCGACGTGAACCTCACCGGCACCTTTCGCTGCGCGCAGCGCTTCGGGCGCGAGATGCTGGCGCAGCGCAGCGGTTCGATCGTCAACGTCGCGTCGATCCTCGGCGTGGTCGGCGTCGGGCAGATTCCGCAGGCGAGCTACGCGGCGTCGAAGGGCGGCGTCGTGAACCTCACGCGCGAGCTGGCGGCGCAATGGGCGCGGCGCGGCGTGCGCGTGAACGCGCTCGCGCCCGCGTGGTTCCCGAGCGAGATGACAGCCGACATGTTCGCCGAAGAGGCGTCGCGGAATTGGATGCGCCAGCGCACGCCGATGGGCCGCGCGGGTCGCGTCGAAGAACTCGTTGGGCCGCTGCTCTTTCTCGCGTCGGACGCCGCCAGCTACGTCACCGGCCACATCCTGCTCGTCGACGGCGGCTGGACCTGCGTCTGAGCTACTGCGACATGTGCCAGCCACCGGTTGGTGACGACACCTGGCCCAGGATCGGCCGTTGGACACCGGGCCAATACGCGCCCCCAGCGTCTGCCATCGACAGACGTAATCCAGCTTGGATCGAGATCCTAGGGAGTCAGCACGACTTTCAGCGCGCCGTCTTCGTGGCGCGCGAAGAGTTCGTAGCCGCGCACGCCGTCCGCGAGCGGCAGGCGGTGCGTGATGATCTCGGTGGGGTCGAGGCGACCGCTCTCGATCGCGGCGAGCAGACGCGTGACGTAGCGCTGCGGGTTCACCAGACCGCTGCGCAGCGTCAGGTTCTTCATGAAGAGCAGCACCGGCAGGATCTCGACGGACGCCACGCAGAGCCCGATCACGGCGATCCGACCGCCCGGACGTGCGAGTAGCAGCGATTGCTGGATCAGTTCGGGTCGTCCGATGGCCTCGATCACCGCGTCGGCGCCGCGACCGCCGGTCGCTGCGAGTACGCGCGCGCCCAGGTCCTCGCGGCTCGGATCGATCGTCTCGCAGCCGCGTGCCACAGCTTTCGCGAGTCGTCCGGCGTCGAGATCCACCGCGATCACGCGCGCCGCGCCGCGCAGCTGCGCGGCGCGCTGCGCAAACGCGCCCACAGGCCCGCAGCCGAACACGACCACCACGTCGCCGGCGCCGACTTCAGCGAGTTCGGCGCCCATGTAGCCGGTGGGCAGGATGTCGGTGAGAAAGAGCGCCTGTTCGTCGCTCATCGCGTCGGGAACGCGGAACAGGTTCACGTCCGCAAAAGGCACACGCACCGCTTCGGCCTGCGCACCGGGCAATGCCGACGAGAAGCCGAATACGGCCTGCGCGCCATTCGCGGTGGTGACGATGCAGCCGCTGTGCAGTTGCTCGCGGCACGGCGCGCAGGTGCCACAGCCGGTCGTGCACGACGCCAGCACACGATCGCCCCGGCGAATGCCGCGCACCGCGCGCCCCACGTCCTCGACCACGCCGACGAATTCGTGGCCGACTGTAAAGCCGGCGTCGGTCAATGGCAGCCCAGCGCCGTGCCAGAGGTGCAGATCGGAACCGCAGATCGCGGTGCGCGAAACGCGCACCAGCGCGTCTCCATCGTCCCGCAGCGAGGCGTCCGGAACGCTTTCGAAGCGGAAGTCACCAGCGCCGTGGTAGACGATCGCCTTCATGCCGGCCTAATGACCTCGCGCGGCCGCAGGAAGCGGCCGCGCCAACACGAGTCAGGTGAGTTCGAGCTTTCCAGTCAGGCGACTTCGAGGTTTCAGACTCCGAGCCTTCGGTCACGGGCTCGGAGGTGGAATATGGTGCGGCAGAGAGGACTCGAACCTCCATGGGGTTGCCCCCGCCAGCCCCTCAAGCTGGTGCGTCTACCAATTTCGCCACTGCCGCAACGTGTGGAAGGGCAACGATAACGAAGCCGCCGTGAGCCGACAGGCCGCGCGTCAGGGTTTCGCGGCGCCGTCTTTGTTCGGTGCGACCGGTGCTGTGGGCGCCGCGGGCGCGGTCGTCGGTGCCTTCGCTTCCGGCGCACTCGCCTCGGGCTCGGCGGGCTTCGCCGGCTTCAGCTCCTGGAAGCCGTCGGCTGCGGGCGCGCTTCCGTCGGTTGCCGGCGGGGTTTCGGCGGTCGCCGGCTTCGCCGCCGCCGCCGGCCCCTTGGATTCGAAGATGTCGCTGGTGCCACTCGTGTTCGCGAGATACGCGAGCGACATGCTCGTCACCATGAAGATCAGCGCGGATGCGGTTGTGAGCTTGGTCAGGAAGTTGCCCGCGCCGCGGCTTCCAAACACCGTCGAGCTGGCGCCACCGCCAAACACCGCGCCGATGTCAGCGCCCTTGCCGTGCTGCAACAGCACGACGATCACGAGCACGAGACACACCATCACGTGCAACACGGTGAGGAAGATCGTCACTTCGATTTCTCCTGGTAGCGGACGATGGCGGCGAACGAGGCGGCTTCGAGACTGGCGCCGCCCACCAATGCGCCGTCGATGTCGCTCTCGGCCATCAGCTCGGCGACGTTGTCGGGTTTGACCGAGCCGCCGTATTGGATGCGCATGCCGTTGCCCGCGGTGCCGAAGCTCTTCTGCAGCCAGCTGCGGATCATCGCGTGCGCTTGCTGCGCGATCGCGGGCGTCGCGGTGCGGCCGGTACCGATCGCCCAGACCGGCTCATAGGCGATCACGACGTCGGAGGCCCGCTCGAGTGAGACTTCCGCAAGGCTGCCGCCGAGCTGTTCTTCGAGCACCGCGAAGGTGCGGTTCGCTTCGCGCTCGGCGAGCGTCTCGCCGACGCAGACGATCGGCCGCACGCCATGGGCGAGCAGCGCCGCGGCCTTTTTCGCGACGAACGCGCTCGACTCGCCGAACAGGTGGCGCCGCTCGCTGTGACCGATGATCGCGTAGGCGCAGCCGAGATCGACCAGCATCGGCGGTGATACCTCGCCGGTGAACGCGCCCTGCTCGTCCGGGTGCACGTTCTGCGCCGCGATCAGCACGCGCGTGCCGCGCAGCGCCGCAGAGGCCGCGGCGAGCGCCGGGAAGGGCGGGGCGATCACGATCTCTGCGTTCGTCACATCGGCGACCAGCGGCGCGAACGCGGTGGCGAACGCGACGGCCTCGCCGATCGTCTTGTGCATCTTCCAGTTCGCCGCAAAGATCGGCTTTCTCAAGGATGATTCTCCAGCGCTACGACACCCGGCAGCGCGCGTCCCTCGACGAATTCGAGCGACGCGCCGCCGCCCGTCGAGCAGTGCGTGATGCGCGAGGCGAGCCCGAGCCGATTCACCGCGGCGAGTGAATCGCCGCCGCCGACGACCGATGAAGCGGAAGCGTCGGCCACCGCGCGCGCCACCGCTTCGGTGCCCTTCGCGAACGCATCGATCTCGAAGACGCCCATCGGGCCGTTCCAGAAGATCGTCTTCGCCCGCCGGGCTTCTGCGGCGTAGGCCTTCGCGGTCTCGGGCCCGATATCGAGCCCCATCCAACCGTCGGGAATCTCGCGCACGACCCTGGCTTCCGCGCCGGCTTCCAATTTTTGTGCGACCACGTGGTCCACCGGCAGCAGCAGCGGGTGCCCGGCGTCCATCGCAGCGGCGAGGATGCGTTGCGCGTCGTCGATGCGTTCGGCTTCGACCAGCGAAGTGCCGACCGCCACGCCCTGCGCACGCAGGAAGGTGTATGCCATCGCGCCACCCACGCAGACCACGTCGGCGCGGCGCACCATCGCTTCGAGCACCGAAAGTTTGTCGGACACCTTGGCGCCGCCGAGCAGGCACAAGAAGGGATGCAGAGGGTCGAGCACCAGGCGCAGGTGATCGAGTTCGGCGCGCAGCAGGTCGCCGGCTGCGGCGCGCGCAGCAAACGAAACCATGCCGGCCGTCGACGCGTGCGCGCGGTGCGCGGTGCCGAAGGCGTCGTTCACGTAGAGGTCTGCGTGCTTCGCGAGCGCCGCTGCGAAGCCGGGCTCGTTCTTCTCTTCCTCGGCGTGAAAGCGCAGGTTCTCCAGCAGCAACACGTCGCCGTCGCAGAGCTTCGCGATGGCCGCCTCGGCCTCCGGCCCGATGCACGCGGGCACGAACGCGACCGGTTTGCCGAGCACTTCGCCGAGTCGCTTCGCGACGGGCGCGAGTGAGTACTTCGCGTCCACCTTGCCCTTCGGCCGGCCGAGGTGCGACGCCACCACGACGCGCGCGCCCGCGGCCACGAGCTTGCGCAGCGTGGGCAGCGTGGCGCGGATGCGTGTGTCGTCGCCGACCTGGCCGTCCTTCGTGGGGACGTTCAGGTCGGCGCGTACGAACACGCGCTTGCCGGCTACGCCAGCGGCGATCAGTTCATCGAGCGTTCGTACCGCCACGACGAAACTAGCGACCCATCATCAGCACGAGATCGACGACGCGGCACGAGTAGCCCCACTCGTTGTCGTACCACGACAGCACCTTCGCGAACGTGCCGCCCATCACCTTGGTGCTCTCGGCGTCGAGGATCGACGAGTGCGGATTGCCGCGGAAGTCGATCGACACCAGCGGCTCGTCGCAGACCTGCAGGATGCCCTTCATCGGACCGGCGGCCGCCTTGCGCATTGCGTCGTTGATCGCCTCAGCCGTCGCCTCGCGCGTGAGGATCACCGAGAGGTCGACCACCGAGACGTCCGACGTCGGCACGCGCATCGCGTAGCCGTCGAGCTTGCCTTTGAGCGCCGGGAGCACCTCGCCGAGCGCCTTCGCGGCGCCGGTCGAGGTCGGGATCATCGACACCGCCGCAGCGCGCGCGCGGCGCAGATCCTTGTGCGGAAAGTCGAGCGTGACCTGGTCGTTGGTGTAGGCGTGGATGGTCGTCATCCAGCCCTTCTCAACACCCCAGTTGTCCTGCAACACCTTTGCGACGGGCGCGAGGCAGTTGGTGGTGCACGACGCGTTCGAGACCACGTGGTGCTTGGCGGGGTCGTAGCTGTCACCGTTGACGCCCAGCACGATGGTCGCGTCGGGGCCCTTCGCGGGCGCCGAGATGATCACGCGCTCGGCACCGGCTTCGAGATGCTTCGCGGCGCCTGCACGGTCGGTGAAGTGACCGGTCGACTCGATGACGATCCGGGCGCCGCGCTCCTTCCAGGGCAGTTTCGCCGGATCCTTTTCGGCGGTGACCGGAATCTTCTTGCCGTCAACGATGATCGCGTTCTCGCCGGCCTCGACGGTGCCGGGGAATGGACCGTGGATCGAGTCCCACTTCAGCAGATGCGCCAGCGTCTTGGCGTCGGTGAGGTCGTTGATCCCGACCACCTCGATGTCCTTGCCCCGCGCCGCGCGGAAAGCCAATCGCCCGATGCGCCCAAAACCGTTTATCCCCACACGAATCGTCATCGCATCCTCCTGCCGAATCTTGGAAAGGCCGCAAATTAGCCTCGGGTCACGGAGTTCGCTGCGCCGAGGCGCGTGAAAGCGTCGGCTCTCGCAATTCCAGAGGCGGAATTCGAATCGGATTCGAATCCAATGGGCCCCTAGGGGCAGCCGCGGGCGACGGCTACCTTGCGCGATCAATCAGACCGCAATCGTCGAACGAGCGAGCAGCGAGCCTACTGCGAGCGGAGGCAATGAGGATGAGGCGGTCGTGAGCACACAGTCTCCGCTCGGGACCGCGCGCCGCCCCTGGCTTTCGCTCGGCGTCGCTGCGCTGCTGCTCGTGCTCGGGGCGGTACTCGTCGCGCGCAACTTTGGCGCGCAGCGAACGCTGGAACGGGCGCTGCCGGTCGTCGATGGGCGCCTCGCCGTCCACGGACTCGACGCCGAACTCACGATCCTGCGCGATGGTCACGGCGTCCCGCATATCTGGGCGAAGAGCGAGCGCGATGCGTGGTTCGGACTCGGCTTCGCGCAGGCGCAGGATCGACTGGCGCAGATGATCTTCCTGGTGCGGGCGGCGCGCGGTCGCACCGCCGAGGTGATCGGCCCAGACGGGCTCGATGCCGATCGCCTCGCGCGGACGCTCGGCTTCGGTCGGCTGGGCGACACGCAGCTCGCGCGCGTGGACGCCGTCACGCGCCGCGCGCTCGCGGCGCACGCCGCAGGGATCTCGGCGTGGATCGACGAGGTGAAGAGCGGACGCGCGGCGACGCCCGTTCCACTGGTGCGACTTGGGGCTCCCCTCGAGGCGTGGTCGCCGGCTGACTCGCTCGCGGTCGAAAAGCTCGTCGCGTGGGGCCTCGATGGATCGCTCGACGCAACGCTCGTGCTTTCGGATCTGATCGAGAAGCTCGGCGGCTTCGGCGCACGTCCCTTCTTCCCGCCGGAAGCCGCCCGCCAAATGACCCCCCGCGCTCCCGACTCCCAGGCGCAAACCAAAGGCGCCCCGTTCCCCGTGTTCGGCTCGGCCCGGTTCCCCCGGTCCGAGCGGAACCATGCGTCGGAACTCCACACTTGGCGTGATCCGCTTCGCGCACGCATCGGACTCGCGGGTCGCTCCGTCGGCAGCAGCGCGTGGGTCGTGGCGAGTGGCGACGCCGAAGGAGGTGCGCCGATCGTCTCGGGCGATCTGCACCTCGCGCCGACGGTGCCCGCGTTGGTCTACCAGGCGCATCTCGCAGCGCCGGATTTTGAAGTGGCAGGCGCCAGCATTCCGGGCGTGCCGGTGTTCTGGAGCGGCCACAACGGACGTGTCGCCTGGGCTGCGACACACGCTCGCGCGGTCGCAACCGACCTCTACGTCGAGACCGTCGATCCCGACGCGCCGAATCGCTACCGCGTCGGTGGCGACACCCAGGCGCTCGCCGTACGCGAAGAGCGCATCGCCGTGCGTGGTCGCGACGACGTCGTTCTCGCGGTGCGCGAGACGCACCACGGCCCGCTGGTCGAGGGACTGCTTCCGGGCGCGCGGCCCGCGCTCGCGGTTGCCTGGGGCGGCGCACAGCCGGGCGACGGCGTGACCGCGCTGTTGCGCGGTCTGCGCGCGCGCAACGCCGAAGAGTTTCGCGCGGCGCTCGCCGCGCACCACGAACCCGTCTTCGCCTTCGTGTTCGCCGATGCGGCGGGACGCGGTGGTCGTCAGGTGGCCGGTTGGCTGCCCCAGCGCGCGATGCCGACGGGACTGGTCCCCGTGCCGGGTCGCTCCCCTTGGTACGACTGGCGGGGTCGCGTGCCATTCGACGTGCTGCCGCACGAGGCGCTCGGCAGCAGCGGGTACCTGATCGCGGCGGACAACGGCCTCGGGGGCGGCGCGGCCGTCGAATGGTGGTGGCGCTCCGGCGAGCGCGCGGTGCGCATCGAGACGCTGTTGCGTGACGCGCACGAGCGCGGACCCATCGACGCGACGGCGCTCGCGGCGATCCTGGCCGACCAACGCAGCGCCGCGTCGCCCGCGCGCGTGCGCGCGTTGCTCGACCGGATCGGCGATCCCGCCGCGCTCGCGCCGGAGGCGCGCACAGTCGTGCGTCTGCTCACCGAGTGGGACGGCACGGCAGCAGCGGAGAGCGGCGGCGCTGCCGCCTGGCAGGTGCTGCTCGGCGCGGTGATCGAGTCGCTGATCGAGGCGCCGCTTGGTCACGACCTGGCGGCGCGCTATCTCGCGCTGCGCGGCGTCAGCCAGGAGGCATTGCTCGACGCGCTGCTCGACGTCGCGCTCGCCCCGGAGCCGTCGCCCGACGCCGTCGTGCATGCGGACGGCGTGCGCGAAGCCGTGCGCGAGGGACTTCGCCGCACCGGTCTCGCGCTGCGCGTGCAGCTCGGATCCAACGCCGAACGGTGGCAGTGGGGGCACCTGCATCCGTTGCACTTCGAGCCGTTTGGTTGGCCAGAGCGCGCCTGGCCGGGCGTCGCCGATGAGCCGAGCTGGCCCTACGGCGGCGATGGCGTGACGGTGGCGGTCGGTGAGTACGACGCGGCATCGCCCTTCGCGGTGCGTGTGGTTTCGGCTTACCGACTTCTCGTCGAGCTCGCGAGCCCCGGAATCGCGCTCTCGGCGCTCGTGCCGGGCGCCACCGAACACGCCACCGATCCGCTGCGCATGGAGGGCGTCGAGCGCTGGCTCGCGGGTCGTCCCGGCGTTCTCGCGACGCACCGCTTCCTGGTCGAGGACGGCGCCCGCGCGCGGCTGGTGCTGGAACCCACGCAGAGTCCCGAAGGCAAGCGAAGGCCATGACGTCGTGAGTGGGCTGCTGCTCTACGCCGAGGTGCCCGGCTTCTACGCCGAAGTGGAGAGGGTGGCGCGACCCGAGCTGGCGGGTCGGCCGGTGATTGTCGGCGGTGACCCGCGCAAGCGCGGCCTGGTGCAAGCAGCGACGCGCGACGCCCAGGGCGCCGGCGTGGTGCCCGGCATGGCGGTGGAAGAGGCGCTCGCCCGCTGCCCGCGCGCACGCGCGCTGCGCACCGACATGGCGCGCTACCGCGAGATGGACAAGCGCGTGCGCGCCTGTCTCGGCGGCGCTTGCGAGCGACTCGAGCCCGCGGGGCTCGCCGCCGCGTATCTCGACGTGCGCGAGTCTCGCGCCCCCGCCGAGCAGATCGCGCGCGGCTTGCGTGAGACCGTTGCGAGCGAGCTGCATCTGCCGCTGCACGTGGGCGCCGCGCCGACCAAGGCGCTGGCGCGCATTGCGTGCGAGCGCGTCACGGCGGATGGTTTCCTGTGTGTCGCGGCCAACGAGGTAGGGCGTTTCCTCGCGCCGCTGCCGGTCGCGTGCCTGCCCGGCGTTGGCCCCAACACCGAAGCACGTCTCGCAGAATTGGGTGCGCCGACGGTCGGCGCGCTAGTCGCGCTCGGCCGCGCCGTGATCGAGCGCGAACTCGGCAATCACGGTCTCGCGATCCTAGCCAGCGCGCTCGGTCAGGGGGACGACCGGATCCGTGTCGCGCGCCATCCGCAGACGCTGTCGCAGGAGGCGACGCTCGCGGCGGGCGAGATCGACCGGGTCGCGCTGGCCCAACAGCTCCGCGGTCTCGCGGAACGGCTCGAGCGGGCGCTCGCGCTCGAGGGTCTGGCGACGCGCCGCCTGGTGCTGAAGCTGCGCTACGCCGACGGGGAGCGTGCGACGCGCAGCCTGTCGCTCGATCGCGGCGTCAAAGCGGCCTCCGAGCTGCTCGCACTCGCGCAAGACCTGCTCGCGCGGACCCACGCCGGATCGCGTCCTGTGCGGCTGCTGGGCCTTGCCGCGACCGGCCTCGAGCGCCCGCGCCGCGACGAGCGCCAACTTTCGCTCTTCGATCGCTGAGTTCACGATCCCGATCTGGGTGTTTACGATGGTCCGAAACGCGCATTGCGCGGCGACGAATGCGCCTGATACGCGGGCGCGTCGCGAGCGAGAGAGCGCTGCTCAGCGCGCGGCAGCGATCTCGGTGGCCAGCCCCTCGCTCCGCGCCTGCTCCAGCGAAAGCCCCTCTTCCGCCGTCAACTCGCGCAGCCCGTTCGGCGCCTCGCAACGCAGGTCCGGCCGGTTGTAGTACGCATGAGCTTCCTTCCAGCCACCGCGCGTCGCGTGCCCCGGGTGCCACATGTGGAATACCCGCGCGCGGTGCCACAGGCTGCGCGGCGGCAGACCGGCGAGCTGCATGCGATTGCGCAGGTCCGAGTCGTCCTTGCCGCTGTTGACGAAGTTTTGATCGAAGCCGTTGAGCGCGAAGAAGCTGCTGCGACCGACGGAGAAGTTGAGGCCGTAGAACTTGGGCTTGCGCCGCTTGTGCGCGGCGATATAAGCGAGGCTCTTCATCTGAAGCCCCCACAGCGAAAGCCGCTCGAAGACGCTCGCCCGGCTCTCGTACTCTCCGCTCTCCACCGCCTCGGGGTCGAGCGTCGCGGAATATTCTCTCGACAGGCGGATGTGACCGCCCACGATGTAACCGGCGTTCTCGCTCGCTCCGAGATGCTCCTCCACGAACGTGCGGCTCGGCAGGCAGTCTCCGTCGGAGAAGATCAACCAGTCGCCCTCGCTGGCCAGCGCCGCCCGATTCATCGCACGCGCCTTGCGGAAGCCCTGGTCCGGATGCCAGACGTGCCGGATGCGCGCGGGATGCCGCGCAGCATGCTTCTCCACCACGGCGCGCGTCTCGGAGCCGGAACCGTCGTCCGCCAGCACGATTTCGAAGTCCAGGCACGTCTGCGTGCGATAGGCGCGCAGCACGAGGTCGAGGTACGCGGGATTGTTGTAGGTGGAGATCAGAACGCTGGCGCGCTTCCTCATGATGGCGCCAGCCTAGCGACGTTCCCGCGAACCCGCGCGGCGCTTGGACCAAATGGAGCGACCGGCTCCATTCGCCATTCTGGTGTTCCGTCGGAACTGCGGACGGGCCCGTGAGGGCCCATTGCCGCAGGTTGCCACCCGAAGTCGGTAGAGCCCAGAGCCGGACGGAGGCATGGTCCTGGACGAGGCAGCGTAACGCCGGCCGAGCCGCCTAAAGCCCGATCCCCTGCTGGCCGAAACAGGCAACCGACCGGCAACTCGCAGGTCACCGGGGGGAGTCATGGATCGCAACGCTGCTCGCGATCGTCGCAAGTACCCGCGCATCCAGACCGACCAGCTGATCTCGTTCGCTCCGATCGAGTCGGGCGATCGACTCGCGGTGAGCAAGAATCTTTCGGTCGGTGGCATCTGCTTCGAAGTCGTGGGCTGCGAGATTGCGCTCGGCGAAGTGCTGCGTCTCACCTTCAACGTGCAGGACGACACGATCGTCGCAGTCGGGCGCGTGAACTGGTGCACCGACATCGACCCGTTCACGCAAGAGATCGGCCTCGAGTTCATCGAGATCGATCCGTTTGCGCTCGAAGCGATCGAGCGCAATTCCGAAGGCGGTGTGCTCGTCGACTGAGTGGACCCCCTGGGGCCCCCATGCGCGTCGCTGGTTGACACCGGGGGCCCGCAGATGCCAGCCTGCCCCGCGTGTCCGACTTCCACCAGACCGGCTCGATCACCACACTGCATCGGCTCGGTCCGACCGCGATCGAGCGCCTGGAAGCCGAGCTGCGCATCCACGCGCACGCCCGGCCGATCGCGCTGGTGCTGCCGTGCCTGTTCGATGAACTGCGCGATACGGCTCTCGAGGGGATCATCGAGACGCTGCGTCACGTGCCGTACCTGCATCAGGTGGTGGTCTGCGTCGATGGTGCGGAGCGGCGCGAGGACTTCGACGAGATGCGCGCCGCCTTCGAGGGCGTGCCGACCCTCGATGGCCGCGGCGCCGTGCTGATCTGGAGCGACGGACCGCGGCTGCGCGGAATCCAGGAACGGCTGCGCGCCGAAGGCCTCGACCCCGGCGTGCGCGGCAAGGGTCGCGCCACCTGGCTCGCCTACGGCTACGTGCTCGCCACCGCCGAGGCGCACGTGGTGGCGGTGCATGATTGCGACATCCGCGACTACCCGCGCGAGCTGCTCGCGCGACTTTGCTTCCCGACCGTGCACCCGAACCTGAATTACGAGTTCGCGAAGGGCTACTACGGTCGCGTCACCGATCGGCTCTACGGACGCGTCACGCGCCTGTTCATGACGCCGCTGTTGCGCGCGATGAAGTCGGTGCTCGGGCCAGTGCCGCTGCTCGATTACCTCGATTCATTCCGCTACCCGCTCGCCGGGGAGTGCGCGATGACCACCGACCTGGTGCGCATCAACCGCATCCCGAGCGACTGGGGCCTCGAAGTCGGCGTGCTGGCGGAGGTGTTTCGCAACTGTTCGGCGAAGCGCATCTGCCAGGTCGAGCTCGTCGAGAACTACGAACACAAGCACCGCCAGCTTTCGGAGAGCGATCCGACCACGGGCCTGCACAAAATGGTGGTGGACATCGCGTCGTCGCTGATCCGCAATCTCGCGAGCTACGGCGTGCAGTTCGACGCCGGCTTCTTGAATACGTTGATCGCCGCCTATCTGCGTACCGCGCAGGATGCGGTTGCGCGCTACAGCGACGACGCGGCGCTGAACGGACTCGTCTTCGACCGCCACGAAGAAGAGGTCGCCGTCGAGACGTTCGCGCGCGCGCTGCGCACGGCGGGTCTCAGCTTCGTGCACGACCCGATGGGCGCGCCGCAGATCCCGAACTGGAGCCGCGTCACGTCGGCGCTGCCCGGCCTGCTCGACGAGCTGCGCGCGGCCGTCGAGGCCGATCGCCGCGGGCGCACGCTCTCGGTGGTTGCGGGGGGCGCGCCGTGAGAATCGGTTCGGTCGCAGTGGGCGATGGTGCGCCGCTCGTGCTGATCGCGGGTCTGAACGTGATCGAGAGCGAAGCCGAGACCGTCGAGGTCGCGCGCGTGCTGCGCGAGGTCGCGGCGCGTCACGATCTCTCGCTGATCTTCAAGGCATCCTTCGACAAGGCGAACCGCTCGAGTTTCAACTCGTTCCGCGGGCCAGGTCTCGATGCAGGGCTGCGCGTGTTGGCGCGCGTGAAGGCCGAGACAGGGCTGCCGATCACCACTGACGTACACGAGCCCGGCCAGGCCAAGCCCGTCGCCGAAATCGCCGATTGCCTGCAGATTCCGGCGTTTCTGTGCCGCCAGACCGATCTCGTCGCCGCCTGCGCCGCGACCGGCAAGCCGCTCAACTTCAAGAAGGGCCAGTTCGTGGCGCCGCTCGACATGCGCTACGCGGTCGAGAAGGCGCGACACTTCGGTGCGCAGGACGTGCTGGTCACGGAGCGCGGCTACGCATTCGGGCACAACGATCTGGTCGTCGATTTCCGCGGCGTGACCCAGATGCGCGCGTTTGCGCCGGTGTGCTTCGACGCGACCCACGCCGCGCAGCACCCCGGCGCGGGGGAGGGCGCCTCCGACGGCGATCGCCGCAACGTTGCGCCGCTTGCACGCGCGGCCGTGGCGATCGGGATCGACGCGCTTTTCGTGGAGGTTCATCCGGAGCCGGATCGCGCCCCCTGCGATGGCCCCGCGCAGATCGAGTTCGCCGCGCTCGACCGTTTGCTCGCGGAAGTAGTGGCCGTAGAGCGAGCGCTCGGGCGGCGCTGAGCGAGCGGTGGGAAGCGCCTCTGGCATGGAGCGCGCCGAAACCAGGGCCGCCACGCTGGCGAGTTCCGAGCGCGCTCTGCTGCTCGCGCTGCTCGGATTCGCGGCCGCGCTGCGCTGGCTGATGTGGTCGCGCACCGTCACGCTATTCAACGACGGCCCGGAATTTCTGCAACTGGCAAAGTCGGCTGCGGCCGGCCAATGGGACGCGGTCCTCTCCCATCCCTATCACCCGCTCTACTCGCTGCTGGTAGCGGGCGTGCATGCCGTCGGATTCGACTGGGAGAGCGCGGGAGTGCTGGTCGGTGTCGTCGGGGGTACCGTCGCCGTAGCGTTCCTGTTCCTCTTTCTACGCGAAGCGTTTGGAGCGCAGGCCGCGTGGATCGGCGCCAGCCTGCTCGCAGTACACAGTCGCGCTGTCGAATTCTCGTCGGACGTCCAGAGCGACGGTGTCTACCTCGGTTTCTTCATGGCCGGGGTGTGGTTCGGCTGGCGCGCCTGGACTCGGCGCTCCGTGCGCTGCGCGGCAGCGGCCGGGATCGCGTCCGGACTCGCGTACCTCACGCGGCCGGAAGGCCTGGGCCTCGCGTGCGTACTGATCGTGTTGGTGGGCCTCGAATGGCTGCGCGGCAGCTGGCGGCTCGCGTCTGCATTGCGCGTTGCGGGCGGCGTCGCGACGGCTGCCGCGCTCTGCGTTGCTCCCTATGTGATCGCACTCCAGCAGAACACCGGAGAGTGGGCACTCACACACAAGAAGTCCGTGAGCCAGTTCATGGGCGCTGGTCCAGTTGCAACCGACGTCGCTGCGGCGCCGCCGCGCTCGCCGCTCCACGCGCCGGCACCGCCATCGGTCTTGACCGCGCGCCTACAGCTCGATCGAGGCGAGGATGGACTCGCGGTCGTGAAGGCGGCTTCGGGGCCCGCGCGCGCCTATGCGTCCGCAAGGATGCTGTTGCGCACCGCCAAGTCGGCCTTTCGCTACGGAATGCTGTTGCTGCTCGCAGCGGGGCTGGTGGTTGCAAGAGGCCGGCCTTCGCAGCGTGGGCTCTTCGTCGGCGCAATCGCGCTCGCGTACGCGGTCCTGCTCTACGCGCTCACGTTCTTCATGGGCTACGTGAGCCGCCGGCATGCGCTGCCCCCGTTGGTGCCGCTCTTCGGCTACGTCGGACTTGGCGCGTTCGCGCTCGCTTCGTGGTTCGCGAGCTTCTGCTCGCAACGCGGCATCGCTTGGCCGGGCCGTGCCCCGCCGGTCTGGATCGCGGCATCGATCGCCGTGCTGGTCGGTGCGGGAGAGCTCGCGACCCAGCGCGAACCGCGTCGCGCAGAGGATCGCGCGGCGCGTAGCGCCGCCGAGTGGCTGCGCGACCACCGCCCGCCCGCGCCGCTCGCCGCCCCCCGGTTACGCCTCGGCTACTACGCGGGAATGCCCTACGTTCCGCTCGTCCGGGTCGACTCGGTGTCGGCCGAGTCCCAATTCGATGCGTACCTGGACGGAGCGGGCGTCCGCTATCTGCTGCTCGACGACCCGAGGGAGTTGGAAACCGTTCGGCGTGTCGAGGGTACGCGCCTGCGGCTGCTGCACTCGATTCGGCAGGGGGGGCGTGAAGCATGGGTATTCGAACGCGTCGAGCCGTTGGCCGAGTCGCGCCCGTAGCAGCGCGTACGGCGCCTGGCCGCTACCGCCCTCAGACCGGGCGCTAGGACCACGGAATGCTCCGCCGGCACAGCGAGATCTTCCGGTCGGTACTGCTCCTCGCCGACGTGTTGCTGGTCATCGCGAGTTGGCTCGGTGCCTACGCGCTTCGCTTTCACGCGGGTTTCGATGCGCCGCTCGGTGTGCCGCCCCTCGAGCCCTATCTGGTCGCGCTCGGGCTGATCATGCCCATCTGGGTGTGGGTGTTCCGCAGCCGCGGTCTCTACGCGCCGCGCCGCACCGACTCGACGCTTTCCGAGATCGGATCCGTGCTCGCCGGAACTACCACGGTCGTGGTGCTGCTGGTCGTCGCGACCTTCTTCGCGCGCTCCTATTTCTTCTCGCGCGGTGTGATCGCGTTGTTCTGGGCGCTCTCGAGCGCGGCCGTCTCGGCGTTCCGCGTCGCCGCGCGCGAGTTCCTGGGCATGCTGCACCGGAACGGTCGCAACCTGAGTTCGGTGCTGGTGGTGGGCGCCGGCCCACTCGCGGAACAGGTGATCGACCGCGTGCACGAGCACCCCGAAGCCGGCCTGCGCGTGGTGGGCGTGCTCGGCAACGACCCGCGTGTGCCACGTGTCGGGGGCGTTCCCGTGCTCGGTCGCTACGAGCAGGTTCGCAAGGTGCTCGCGCTCTGCGGCGCATCGCAGGTGGTGCTGGCACTGCCGCGCGAGGATCAGGACCAACTCGAAGCGCTGCTTGGCGAACTCGACGACGAGCTGGTCGATCTGCGCCTGGTGCCGGACCTGCTCCACGTCGCGACACTGCGCAGCAGCGTCGAGGACTTCGACGGACTGCCGATGATCGGCCTGCGCGATAGCCCGCTGGTCGGCTGGTCGGCGATCCAGAAGCGCGTCTTCGACGTCGTCGTGTCGTCGCTGTTGCTGGTGGTCGCGTCGCCCGCGCTCGTCGCGATCGGCGCGGCGATCTGGCGCAGCAGTGGCCGGCCGATCCTGTATCGCCAGGAGCGCATGGGGCTCGACGGTCGCGTCTTCCGCATGTTCAAGTTCCGCACCATGGTGAAGGATGCCGAGAGCGATGGACCCGTGTGGGCGCGCATGGAGGATCCGCGCACGACCGCCATTGGCGGCTTCCTGCGCCGCACTGGCTTCGACGAGCTGCCGCAGCTCTGGAACGTGCTCTGCGGCGACATGAGCCTTGTCGGGCCGCGTCCGGAACGCCCCGTTTTCATCGAGCAGTTTCGCCTAGAAGTGCCGGGCTACATGCTGCGCCACAAGGTGAAGGCCGGCGTGACCGGATGGGCGCAGGTGCACCGCTGGCGCGGCGACACGTCGCTGCAAGAGCGAATCGAGCACGATCTCTACTACATCCGCAACTGGTCGCTGGGCCTCGACGTGCGGATCCTGCTGATGACGCTGTGGCGGGCGCGATTGCCGGACTGACGGAGTCCGGAGAAGCGGTGACGCCCGATCGTGCGAACGTATGCGCGCCTCGGTGTAGTGATGTGGCTACGTGGACGGCACGACTCGGAAAGCCACGGCCCATCAAACCGCTGTACAGCTCCGTAGCCGCGGGCGGTCGAAGGACTTCGCCATCCTGCCTCCGAACCCGAGGCTACGCGCTCGCGGGCTCGAGTGCGATCGCCAATACGTCTTCGATGGCCTCGGCGCTGCGGATCTCGACCTCGGCCT
>CAYGWM010000028.1:0-2662 GCA_964353555.1 uncultured Spirochaetales bacterium | reverse complement strand
GCGATCGCCAATACGTCTTCGATGGCCTCGGCGCTGCGGATCTCGACCTCGGCCTTCACCTCGTCAGGCACGTCGACGAGATCCTTCTCGTTGCGACGCGGCAGGATGATGGTCTTGATGCCGGCGCGCGCCGCGGCGAGCACCTTGTCCTTGATGCCGCCGACGGGCAGCACGCGGCCGCGCAGCGAGATCTCACCGGTCATCGCGACGTCGCCCCGCGCGCGCCGGCCGGTCAGCACCGAGACCAGGGCCGTTACGAGTGCGACACCTGCCGACGGGCCATCCTTGGGTACGGCTCCCGCCGGCACGTGCAGGTGGATCTCTCCACCCTCGAGCGCCTTCGAGTGGATTCCCAGCGCCTCTGCATTGGCGCGGACCCAGGACAGCGCCGCCTCGGCGGACTCCTTCATCACGTCGCCGAGCTGACCCGTGAGGCGCAGACGCACGTCCTTGCCGCCCGGCATCGCCGTTGCCTCGATGAACAGGATGTCGCCGCCGTGATTGGTCCGCGCGAGCCCCACCACCACGCCTGGCTGGGTGGTGCGCTCGGCGGTCTCCGGCAGATGGGGCGGGGCGCCGAGAGCCTCGGACACGAATGCTGCATCGATGTGCACCGGCTCGGTCGGTTTGATCTCGGCCACGCGCCGTGCGGTCTTGCGCATCAGGTTGGCGAAGTGGCGATCCAGGTTTCGTACGCCCGCCTCACGCGTGTACTCGTGTACGACCGTCTCGACGGCATCGTCGCCGACTTCGATCTGCTCCGCGCGCAGCCCGTGTGCTTCGAGCTGCTTGGGCAGCAGGTGATTGCGCGCGATCAGCAGCTTCTCACGGTCGGTGTAGCCCGGGAGCTCGATCACCTCCATCCGGTCGAGCAGCGCCGGGGGGATCGTGGCAAGCGTATTTGCGGTCGCGATGAAGAATACGCGCGAGAGGTCGAAGGCGACCTCGAGGTAGTGATCGCTGAAGGTGTAGTTCTGTTCGGGATCGAGCACTTCGAGCAACGCCGACGACGGGTCGCCCCGGAAGTCGGCGCCGAGCTTATCGACCTCGTCGAGCAGGAACACGGGATTTCGCGAACCCGCGCGGCGCAGGCTCTGCAGAATCCGGCCCGGCATCGCACCGACATAGGTGCGCCGGTGGCCGCGAATCTCCGCTTCGTCGCGAACCCCGCCGAGCGACGCGCGAACGAAGTGTCGATCCATCGCGCGGGCGATCGAGCGACCGAGCGAGGTCTTGCCGACGCCGGGCGGGCCGACGAAGCAGAGGATCGGACCCTTCGCTTCGGGTGCGAGCTTGCGCACCGCGAGGTACTCGAGGATGCGTTCCTTCACCTTCTCGAGGTCGTAGTGGTCCTCGTCGAGGATGCGGCGCGCCTCGCGCAGTTCGAGTTTGTCCTCGGTTTCGATTGCCCACGGTAGATCGGCCATCCACTCGAGGTAGGTCCGGATCAGGTGGCGATCGGGCGCGTGCTGGGGAAGTGCGGAAAGGCGCTTGAGCTCGCGCTCCGCCTGTGCGGAGGCTTCGGGCGGAAGCTGCGCGGCCTCGATGCGATCGCGGAGTTCGTCTACTTCTTGGGATCCCGCGTCGCCCTCGCCGATCTCCGATTGGATCTCGCGCATCCGCCGGCGGAGCAGTTTCTCGCGTCGCTTCGGATCCCCTTCATTCGCTCCCGACTGCTCGGCGAGTCGGCGCTGTGTCTCTGCAATCGTCACCTCGCGATCGAGATGTTCCGTCACGCGCTCGAGACGCCGTGCGACGTTCGGCTCCTCGAGCAATGCAATCTGCTCCTCCGGTGCCAGCGGCAATGTCGAGGCGACGAGATCCGTGAGCAGCCCCGGGCTCGGAAGACCCGCGACGAAGGTCTTCCACTCCTCGGGCAGATCGTCGCGCAGGTCGATGATGCGCTGTGCCTTGGCGATCACCTGCTTCCAGGCGGAATCGCGGGTCGGCGACGGCTCGTCGACCTCGGTGAGCGCTTCGATTCGCACGCGCACGCAGGGGTCGTACCCCACCGCGTCGACGAGTCGCGCGCGGGCCACACCAACGACGATCGCCTGCTTGCCGTCGCCGCGCGCGTCGATCACGCGCGCCACGCGCACGATGCACGCGACCGGATGGAGATCGTCGAGACGGGGATCCTCGGTCTCCGCCTCGCGCTGGCTCGCGATCACCAAGAGTCCACCCTGGCCCGCGGCGGCGAGAGCTGCGAGCGACTTGGCGCGACCGATCGCCAGCGGACGCGTTACGCCCGGGAACACCACGGCGTCGCGTACCGGAAGCAGCGGCAGCACCTCCGGAACATCGATGCGTTCGCCACCTGCTCCAATCACGACGCGACTCGCTGCTTCAGACAAGTGACCCCCATCCATTCGAACAAAAGGACTCGAACCGTAAGCGCAGCGGCGCTCCGGTCAAGCCGGCTGGTTCGCGCGAGCCGAAATGAGGAACGCAAAGATGGAGGCATGCGGCGAAACGATTCATCGCCAGATGGAGATCTCGCGGAGAAGAGAGTCATCGCGCGTTACGCGTGATGCGCTAGACGCGTGGTGCCCGGGACTGGATTCGAACCAGCACGAGGTTTCCCTCACTAGCTCCTGAGGCTAGCGCGTCTACCAATTCCGCCACCCGGGCGCTCGAAGGACGCGGAACCTAGGTCGGCTTC
>CAYGWM010000027.1:40565-48921 GCA_964353555.1 uncultured Spirochaetales bacterium | reverse complement strand
GGGCCCCAGCGCTTCGCGACGGCGCGCAACAGCGCCGCGTCGCGCGCAAGGCCGGGATCCTTGCGCACGGTTTCGAGCGCCGTCTGACTCGCGATGGGCAACAGGCGCACGTCGCGCACCAGATCGGCGATCAACAGATCCGGCAGCCGGCCGTGTTGGCGCGTGCCGAGGAATTCACCGGGGCCGCGGATCCTGAGGTCCGCCTCGGCGATCGCGAAACCGTCGCCGGTTTCGAGCAGCGCGCGCAACCGTGCTTCGGAGTCGGCCGTCGCACCACGCGCGACCAACAGGCAGGTGCCGGGTCGCTCGCCGCGGCCGACGCGGCCCCGCAGCTGATGCAGCTGCGCGAGGCCGAAGCGCTCGGCGTGCTCGATCACCACCAGCGTCGCGTTCGGCACGTCGACGCCGACTTCGATCACCGTCGTGGAGACGAGGATCTGCGTCCTCCCCTGTTCGAAGTTCCGCATCGCTTCGCCACGCGCGGCGGCGTCGAGCCGCCCGTGCACGAGATCGACCTTCGCCTCCGGGAACGCGCGGGCGATGCGCTGCGACATCTCGGTCGCCGCGCGCAGGTCGATCTGCTCCGACTCCTCGACGAGCGGATACACGACGAAGACCTGCTCGCCGCGCGCCAGCGTGCGGCGGATCGCATCGACCGCGCGGGCGCCCTCGCCCTCGCGCAGCACGTCGGTCAAAACGGGGCTGCGCCCCGGCGGCATCTCGTCGAGCACCGAGACGTCGAGCTCGCCGGCTAGCGCCAGTGCGAGCGTGCGCGGGATTGGCGTCGCGGTCATCACCAGCATGTGCGGCGAACGCTCGCCGGGACCCTTGCCCGCGAGCGCCTGGCGCTGCAGCACGCCGAAGCGGTGCTGCTCGTCGATCACCGCGAGGCCGAGCGACGCGAAGCGCACCTCGCCCTGCACCAATGCGTGCGTGCCCACCACCAGATCGATCTCTCCCGCGAGCAGCGCGTCGCGACGCGCCTGCGCGTCGCGACGCGGCACCGACGCGGTCAGCACTGCGATCCGCAGCGCAGTCGCCTCACCACCCGCTTCCGCGAGCCGGCGCAGCGAGCGCTCGTGCTGTTCCGCGAGCAGTTCGGTGGGCGCCATCATTGCGACTTGATGGCCCGCTTCCGCAGCCGCAATCGCCGCGAGAAACGCGACGGCCGTCTTGCCGCTGCCGACGTCGCCCTGCAGCAGCCGGTTCATCGGGTGCGGCAGCGCGAGGTCGGCCTGGATCTCGCCGACGACGCGACGCTGCGCGGCCGTCAGCGGGAACGGCAACGCGCCGTTCGCGGCCTTCGCGCGTGGGCCACACGCGATCGCGACGCCCGGCTCGCGCTCGCGCCGTTCGCGTCGCAGCGCGAGACCCAGTTCCAACAGGTACAGCTCCTCCAATACGAGGCGCTGATGCGCGAGCGTGGTGCGCTGCGCCAGCAACGCGGGATCCGCATCCGACGAAGGGCAATGGATTTCCGCAAGCGCTTCCGCAGCGCCCGGGAGCTTTCGCGCGCGCACGAGCGACGCAGGTAGGTGTCCGACGACGAGATCGGCGTACTCCGCGACGGCGGTCTGCACCAGCCGGCGAATCGCGCGCGGCGGGATTCCTTCGGGCGCCGTGTACTCCGGCACGATCTGGCGCAGCGACGCCACCGCGCGCAACGCGGCCGCTTCATCGGCCGGCGCATCATCGAGCGCCTCGACCTCCGGGTGCATCAGCTCCTTCGAGAATCGGTAGCGGCGCACGTCGCCGGTCACCAACACGGACCGGCCCTTCGTCAGCATCGGCAGCACAGCGTCGCCACCGTGGAACCACTTGAGTTCGATGCTGCCGGTATCGTCCGAAACCAGCGCGTGCAGGACGCGCCGGAAGCGGCCGCCACGCCCATGCGTCGGCGTAAACTCGGCCGTGCGCACCTGCGCGGCAAAGGTGGCGCGACGACCGACTTCGAGATCGATGATGCGGACGAGGCTGCGGCGGTCGTCGTAGCGCGACGGCAGCCGGAACAGCAGATCGGTGATCGCCGCAAGGCCGCGCTTTGCCAGCGTCGCGGCGCGCTTCGGCCCGATGCCGACCAGCGCGGTGACCGGCCGCGCGAGCGCCTGCTCGGCGAACTCCGGCGCAGCGAACGGCGCTAGACGCGCGAGTGCCCCCGCGATCGCGCCGGATCGAGCATCGGCATCCAGCGGCGCGGCGAACGCGCACGCAGTGGCATCGATCGCAGCGCGCACGTCGCGGGGAATGCGCAGCGCGAGCGCCCGCTCGCAAGCGCTGCGCAGCGTCGCTTCGAGGTCGCGCACGCGGTCCGCGAGCGCGCCGTCGTCCTTCGCCGCGAAGCGCAGCGGCGCGAGGATCGCTTCGAGCGCCACGCCGAAAGGAGTCCCGCTCACCTGCCCTCCCGCGCGCGCGCAGGCCTATTTCTGGTGGATCTCCTGCAGCGAGCGCACGCCGATCGATTCGGCCTGCATCGCGCGGATTCCGCCGGTGGCTGCGCGCGCGCCGGCCACTGTCGTGAAGTACGGGACGCCGCGCATCAGCGCCGCGCGCCGCATCGACATCGAGTCCTGCGCAGCCTTCGGGACGTTCCCGACCGTGTTGATCACCAGGTCGACTTCGCCCTTCTCGATGCGGTCGACGACGTCCGGCGAGCCGCGTCCGACTTTGGGCACGACCTCGACCGTCACGCCGAGCGACTCGAGTTGCGCGGCCGTTCCCGGCGTCGCGAGCACGCGGAATCCGCTGCGCGCGAGTTCGCGCACGCTCTGGCCGATCGCGCTGCGATCCTCGAGGCGCACCGAGACCAGTACCGTGCCTCCGGTCGGCAGCGTGTTGCCGGCTTCGATCTGCGCTTTCGCGTAGGCGCGGCCGAAATCGGAGTCGATGCCCATCACCTCGCCGGTGCTCTTCATCTCCGGCCCGAGCAGCGTGTCGACGCCAGGGAACTTCACGAACGGGAACACGGCTTCCTTCACCGAGAAGTGCAACGGCCGCACCTCGCGCGTGAAGCCGAGTTCCGCGAGCGACTTGCCGGCCATCACCAACGCCGCGAGTTTCGCCAGCGGAACGCCGATCGCCTTCGAGACGAACGGCACCGTTCGCGACGCACGCGGATTCACCTCCAGCACGAAGACCGCGTCGTTCTTCACCGCGTATTGCACGTTCATCAGCCCGCGCACGCCGAGTTCGAGAGCGAGCGCGCGCGTCGCGCGGGTGATCTCGTCGACCACCGCGGGCGACAGCGAATACGGCGGGATCGAGCACGCGCTGTCGCCCGAGTGCACGCCCGCCTCTTCGATGTGTTCCATGATGCCGCCGATCACGACGCGCTCCCCGTCGCAGATCGCATCCACGTCGACCTCGGTGGCGTCGGCCAGGAAGCGATCGACCAGCACCGGGTGCTCGGGCGACGCGTTCACCGCGAAGCGCATGTACTCGCGCAGCGCAGCGACCTCGTGGACGATCATCATCGCGCGCCCGCCGAGCACGTACGAAGGCCGTACCAGCACCGGGTAGCCGATCCGTTCGGCGACGCGTTCGGCTTCGTCGGCGCTGCGCGCGATGCCCGACGGCGGCCGTGCGAGGCCCAGCTTCTCGAGCACCGCCTCGAAGCGCTCGCGGTCTTCGGCGCGATCGATCGCATCGGGCGGCGTACCGAGGATCGGCACGCCAGCGCGTTCGAGCGCAACCGCGAGACGCAGCGGCGTTTGCCCGCCGAAGGTCACGATCACGCCGAGCGGCTTCTCGCGCTGCACGATCTCGAGCACGTCTTCGAGCGTCACCGGCTCGAAGTAGAGGCGATCGCTGGTGTCGTAGTCGGTCGAGACCGTCTCGGGATTGCAGTTGACCATGATCGTCTCGAATCCGGCGTCGCGCAGCGCGAACACCGCGTGCACGCAGCAGTAGTCGAACTCGATGCCCTGGCCGATGCGATTCGGGCCGCCGCCGAGGATGATGATCTTCTGCCTGTCGCTCGGCTCGGCCTCGCTCTGCTGCTCGTAGGTCGAGTACAGGTACGGCGTCTTCGCTTCGAACTCCGCGCCGCAGGTGTCGACGCGCTTGTAGACCGGGCGCACGCCGTTCGCGTGACGCAATTCGCGGACGCCGTCTTCGGTGGTGTTCCAGAGCGCGGCGAGCCGGCGGTCCGAGAAGCCCATCTGCTTCGCGGGTCGCAGCCACGCAACGCGATCGCCCGGCAGCGCGGCGGCGATGGCCTTCTCGGTCTCGACGATCTCCAGCAGGTTGCGCAGGAACCACGGATCGATGCCGCAGCGCGCGTTGACCTCTTCGACCGAGACGCCGCGCCGCAGCAGTTCGGCCACCGCCCAGGGGCGGCCGGGCCGCGGCACTTCCACCTGCGCCCACAGCGCGTCCGCCGCGACTTCACCGCCGCCTTGCGCCACGGGACTCTCGAGCCCGTCGTGTCCGATCTCGAGCGAGCGGATCGCCTTCTGGAAGCTCTCCTTGAAGGTACGTCCGATTCCCATCACCTCCCCGACGGACTTCATCTGCGTGGTGAGCGTCGGGTCGGCTTGCGGGAACTTCTCGAAGGTGAAGCGCGGGATTTTCGTCACGACGTAGTCGATCGTCGGCTCGAACGAAGCCGGCGTCTCTTTCGTGATGTCGTTCGGGATCTCGTCGAGCGTGAAGCCGACCGCCAGCTTCGCGGCGATCTTCGCGATCGGGAAGCCGGTTGCCTTCGATGCCAGTGCGGACGATCGCGAGACGCGCGGATTCATCTCGATCACGACGATCGCGCCGTCCTTTGGGTTCACCGCGAACTGGATGTTCGAGCCGCCGGTATCGACGCCGATCTCGCGGATGATCGCGAGCGACGCGGTCCGCATCTGCTGATATTCCTTGTCGGTCAGCGTCTGCGCGGGCGCGACGGTGATCGAGTCACCTGTGTGCACACCCATCGGATCGAAGTTCTCGATCGAGCAGATGATCACGACGTTGTCGGCGGTGTCGCGCATCACCTCGAGTTCGTATTCCTTCCAGTAGAGCACGCTCTGCTCGAGCAGGATCTGGTGGCGCGGAGACTGTTGCAGCCCCCAGCTGACCACCTTGTCGAATTCGCCGTCGGTGTACGCGATGCCGGCGCCCGCGCCGCCCAGTGTGAACGACGGCCGGATGATCGCGGGCAGGCCGACGACCCCGAGCAGCGCGCGGGCCTCGGCGACCGAAGTCACGTAGCCCGAGCGCGGCACGCGCAGCCCGATCTTCTCCATCGCGGCACGGAACAGCAGTCGATCTTCCGCCTTGTTGATCGCGTCGACGCGCGCGCCGATCAGCTCGACGCCGTATTTCGCGAGCACGCCGGCTTCGTGCAGCTCGAGCGCGAGGTTCAGCGCGGTCTGGCCGCCGATCGTGGGGAGCAATGCGTCGGGCCGGTCGCGCGCGATGATCTTCTCGAGGCTCAGGGCCGTCATCGGCTCGACGTAGGTGCGGTCGGCCGTCTCCGGGTCGGTCATCACCGTCGCGGGATTCGAGTTGACGAGGACGACCTTGTAGCCCTCTTCGCGCAGCGCCTTGCAAGCCTGCGTGCCCGAGTAGTCGAACTCACAGGCCTGGCCGATCACGATCGGCCCGGAGCCGATCACCAGAATCGTGTGGATGTCGGTGCGCTTCGGCACGCCCTAGTTTCCCTTCGAGACCGCGGCACCGGTCACCGCCTCACCGCGCTTGTTGCGCAACACCATCTCGCGGAAGCGCCCGAAGAGGTAGACTGCGTCGTGCGGACCCGGCGACGCTTCTGGGTGATACTGCACCGAGAAGATCGGTCGCGTCGCGTGGGCGAGTCCCTCGACGGTGCCGTCGTTCAGGTTGATGTGCGTGATCTCGACCGGCTCGCCCGCCGCGCGCAGCGACTCGGCATCGACTGCGTAGCCGTGGTTCTCCGCGCAGATCGCGACCTTCTTCGTCGCGAGGTCCTGTCCCGGCTGGTTGCCGCCGTGGTGACCGAACTTCAGCTTCTTCGTCGTACCACCGAGCGCGAGGCCGAGGATCTGGTGACCGAGGCAGATGCCGAAGATCGGCAAGCCGCGATCGGCGAGTTCGCGCACGACCGGCCTGACGCCTTCCACCGCTGCCGGGTCGCCGGGGCCGTTCGATAGGAAGATCGCGTCGGGCTGAAAGCCGAGTACGTCCGCGGCCGACGTGCGCGCCGGCACGACCGTCACGTCGAAGCCGTGTTCGACGAGCAGCCGCAGGATGTTCCGCTTCACGCCGTAGTCGAACGCGACGAGCTTCAGCTTCGGATCGGGCCGCGCAGCGCGCGGCACCTGGCCGTGGATGCCGGCCCAGATGCCTTCGCTCCACGCATAGGGTTCCTTGCAGGTGACGCCCGCGACGAGATCGCGCCCGTCGAGGATCGGCGCGGCCTTCGCAGCCGCGATCAGTTTCGCGGCGTCCTGCTGCGCGGGATCCGTCGACACCACACCGTTCTGGAAGCCGAGGTCGCGGATCCGTCGCACCAACGCGCGGGTGTCGATGCCGGCGATGCCAGGCACGTTCCAGCGGCGCAGGAACCCGCCCAGCGACTCCGTCGAGCGCCAGTTGCTCGGCGTGTCGAAGACTTCCTTCGCGACGAACGCCGACAGGAACGGCCGCTTCGACTCGTCATCCTCGGGGTTGATCCCGACGTTCCCGATCTGCGTATAGGTCATCGTGACGATCTGACCGGCGTAGGACGGATCCGTCAGGATCTCCTGGTAGCCGGTCATGCTGGTGTTGAAACAGACCTCGCCGGCGGCGACTGCCTCGGCGCCGAAGGCGGTGCCGCGGTAGACGGTGCCGTCCGCGAGCGCGAGCGTCGCGGGCCGCGGCGGTCGCAGCGTTGCACTCACGGCAGCAGCACTCCCCGTTCGATATCCCAGACGAGCACGCCGCCCACCAGCGTGGCGATCACGCACCCGATCATCTCGCGCCCGGCCCACGGCGAGTTTCGGCTCTTCGAGAAGCCCTTCGCCGGGTCGTAAACCCAACGCCTTTCCGGATCGACGAGCGCGATGTCGGCCAGCGCGCCGACCGCGAGCGATCCGCCCGGGCGATGAATGATGCGCGCCGGGTTGGTCGAGAGTCGCCGCACCCATTCGAGCGGCGGGATCTCGCTCGCGCGCACCAGATCGAGCGTCACCGGCACGGCGGTCTCGAGACCGATCACACCGGGCGGTGCCGCGGTGAACTCCACGTCCTTCTCGTGCACCGCGTGGGGCGCGTGATCGGTGGCGATCGCGTCGATCGTGCCGTCGGCGAGCCCAGCGCGGCACGCGACCACGTCCTTCGCCGAGCGCAGCGGCGGAGCCATCTTGGTGTTGGTGTCGTAGCCGAGCGTCGCCTCGTCGGTGAGCGTCAGGTGGTGCGGCGTGACTTCGGCGGTGACGTGGATGCCGCGCTCGCGCGCGCTTCGGATCAGGTCGACCGCGCCGGCGGTCGACACGTGCGCGACGTGCAGATGCGCGCCCGCGAGCTCCGCCAGCAGGATGTCGCGCGCGACGTGGATCACCTCGGCCGTCGACGGATTGCCGGGCAGGCCGAGCCGCGTCGAGACCGGACCTTCGTTCACCACGCCTTCGCGCACCAACGTACGGTCTTCGGCATGCGTGATGATCGCGACGCGCGCGAGCTGCGAATACTCGAGCACACGGCGCATCACACCCGAGTCCATGATCGTCTTGCCATCGTCCGAGAGCGCGACGCAGCCGGCGTCGACCAGCGCGACCATCTCGGTCATCACCTCGCCGCCGAGACTGCGCGTCGCGGCACCCACCGGGTAGACACGCGCGGGCGACTCCTGGCGCGCGCGGTCGAGGATGTACTCGGTCACCGAGGGGTCGTCGTTCACCGGATGCGTGTTCGCCATGCACACGACCGCAGTGAAGCCGCCCGCCACCGCGGCGCGACCGCCCGACGCGATGTCCTCCTTGTATTCCTGACCCGGCTCGCGCAGGTGCACGTGCAGATCGATGAAGCCCGGCACGACCCATGCGCCGGCGGCTTCGATCACTTCGCCACCCGACGCGGCGAGACCCGCACCGACGGCCGCGATCTTGCCGTCTTCGACCAGCACGTCGGCGATCTCGTCGCGGCCCATCGAAGGGTCGAGCACGCGCCCTCCCCGGATCCAGATTCGCCCGCTAGCCATCCGTCTCACCCACTCGTTTTTTCTTTCATCCCTCGCGCGACGACTTGCGGCCGGCGAACTGGTAGAGCACGGCCATTCGCACCGCGACGCCGTTGCGCACCTGGTCGAGAATCACGCTCGGGCGGCGGTCGGCCAGATCGTGCGCGATCTCGACACCGCGGTTGATCGGTCCGGGGTGCATTACGATCACGTCGTCCTTCGCGTAGCGCA
>CAYGWM010000027.1:38311-40465 GCA_964353555.1 uncultured Spirochaetales bacterium | reverse complement strand
CCGCGGTTGATCGGTCCGGGGTGCATTACGATCACGTCGTCCTTCGCGTAGCGCAGCTTCGCGCGATCGATGCCGAAGGTGCTCGCGTACTCGCGGATGCTCGGGAAGAAGCAGCCATCGAGCCGCTCCTGCTGGATCCGCAGCACCATCACCACGTCGGCGCCCTCGAGCGCTTCGCGCAGCGACGTGTACGCCTTCGCGCCGAGCGACTCGATGCCGGACGGCAGCATCGTCGGCGGCGCCGCGAGCCGCACCTCGGCGCCGAGTTTCGTGAACGCGTACAGATTCGAGCGCGCGACGCGCGAGTGCGTGATGTCGCCGATGATCGTCACCGTGAGACCGTCGAAGCTGCCCTTCTCCTGCTTCACGGTGAAGCAGTCGAGCAGCGCCTGGGTCGGATGCTCGTGCGCGCCGTCGCCCGCGTTGATCACCGGCGCGGCGAGCGCGTCGGCGAGCCGCTTGGGCACGCCCGCGACCTTGTGGCGGACGATCACCGCGTCCGGGTCCATCGCGTCGAGCGTCATCGCGGTGTCGAGGATGCTCTCGGCCTTGGTGAGGCTCGACGACGACGGCGTGAAGTTGACGACGTCCGCCGAGAGCCGCTTCCCGGCGATCTCGAAACTGGTGCGGGTGCGCGTCGACGATTCGAAGAACAGGTTGATCAGCGTGCGGCCACGCAGCGTCGGAACCTTCTTGACGTCGCGCCGCCCGACCTCCTGCATCCGCTCCGCGGTCTCGAGAATGCGCTCGAGGTCCGCGCGATCGAGGTCTTCGATGCCGAGCAGGTCCCTTCCCGTCATGCACCACCCCCGTTTGCGTCGAGGATCACGACTTCGAGCGGGCCTTCGAGATCGCCCGCAAGGCCGCGCAGTTTCACGCGCTCTTCGCGCTGTGTCGGGACGTTCTTGCCGACGAAGTCGATCTTGATCGGCAGCTCGCGGTGACCGCGATCGACGAGGCCGACCACCTGCACCGAACGCGGGCGGCCGAAGTCCATCAGCGCATCCATCGCCGCGCGGATCGTGCGCCCGGTGCTGACGACGTCGTCGACCAGCACCACGACGCGATCGTCCACCGCGGAAGGCATCTCGGTGCGGCGCAGCGGCGGCCGCTCGCCGCTCGCGACGAGGTCGTCGCGGTAGAGCGTCGTGTCGAGGATCCCGACGGGCACTTCGAGGCCGGTGATCGCGAGCACCTGCGCGGCGATGATCCGCGCAAGCGGCACACCACCATTCGGAATCGCGACCAGGTAGAGATCGCGCCACGTCTCGTTGCGCTCGACCACCTCGTGCGCGATGCGCACCAGTGCGCGGCGGATCGCGACATCATCGAGCACGACGCGCGCTTCGTCCGCGGACGCCGGAATCGGCGAAGCGGAGGATGCAGCCATCGCGGTGGTGGCAGCTCTGGTAGAAGAGTGGGGGTCAGCCACGTTCGCACCTTTATCCGACTCGCAGGACGGACTTAAAAGGCTTCGAAGTCGGGGCGCAGCATGCCTTCGAGTGCTGCGAGCGTCAAGCGCCGGTGGGTCGATCCTCGATCTCGGTTGCCGGCGAGATCCGCGGAAGCAGATCCGCGACGGCAACCGACGCGCCCGGCAGCGTTGCGATGTCGATGCGGTCGCTGGCGCGCAGGGTGCGCAGATCGCGGTAGAGCGCGGCGACGGGATCGGGGTCGCGCATCACTTCGAGAACGCCGTCGCGCAGGTTGACGATCCAATACTCGGGGATCGCGGCCTGCGCGTAGATGCGCGACTTGCTGAGGCGGTCCTGCGGCAGCGACGAGTCCGCCACTTCGACGACGAGGAGCGCCGATTCGGGGTGCGCGTCGAAATAGTCGTCGTCGCAACCGGCAACCACCGCAACGTCGGGCTCCGGCACCGAGCGCGGCCGCACGATCAACGAGCATTGGGTGCGCACCGAAGCGCGCGCGCCGACGGCTGCGAGGAGCGCACGGCTCACCTTCGTGACCGATCCCGCGTGCGGCGGGTTCATCGGCGTCATCGCGACGATCACTCCTTCGAGCAACTCGACGCGATCGCGCTCCGTCAGCTCTCCCGTCTCCAGCAGACGGAAGTAGGCGGCGACGCTGAAACGCGTGGGCTCGTGAGGGACAGAAGGGGTGATGTCGGTCATTGCGTCTTCCTCTGCGTGG
>CAYGWM010000027.1:0-38211 GCA_964353555.1 uncultured Spirochaetales bacterium | reverse complement strand
GGGCTCGTGAGGGACAGAAGGGGTGATGTCGGTCATTGCGTCTTCCTCTGCGTGGCGCAGGCGACGCGCTATTGGATCGAGTTCCCGATCCGGTCCCAGCGCATCCGGTTCTTCATCAAGTCCCACCAGTGCAGCGGATTCAGCAGCTGCGCCCACGGGCCGTCCCAATCCCAGGACCAGTAGAGCAGGAACGCGGGGCCCTTCATTTCGGCCAGGCGCACGGTGCCCCAGAAGCGGCTGTCGTTCGAGTAGTCGCGGTTGTCGCCCATCATGAAGTAGCGGCCTTCGTCGATCTTCATCGGCGCGATGTCGTGGCCAGGCGAGCGCTGGTCGTCGAGGATGGTGTGGACGTGGCCCGCGAGATCTTCGTCGGCGATGCGCAGCGTGCGGCTCGCTTCGTCGCGGAAGTCCGCGCCGGTATCCGTCGTCTTCATCGGCTCACCGTTCACGTAGAGATTGCCGCTGCGCACTTCGATCATGTCGCCCGGCAGGCCGACGAGGCGCTTCACGAACTGGTCGTGCGGGAGATCCGGTCGCTTGTCGGCGGGATAGATGCCACGCCCGTCCTTCGAGACGGTGAAGACGACGACGTCGCCGCGCTTCGGTTCGCGCAGGCCGGGGGTTCGCCAGTCTGTGAACGGAATCTTCACGCCGTACAGGAACTTGTTCACGAACAGGTGGTCGCCGATCAGCAGCGTCGGCAGCATCGAACCGGACGGGATTCGATACGGCTCGATCACGAACGCGCGAATCGACAGCGCCAGCGCGATCGCCACCGCGAGCGTTCCGAAATGGTCCCAGAGCTTGCGCAGCGGCGACGTCGCCGCGGCGGCGTTCTCCGCCAGCCTCACGTCGGAACGCCGTTCTCGTCCACGCGCGCTCATTCGTTGTCCAGCCGCAGCGCCGCGAGGAAGGCTTCCTGCGGGATCTCGACCTGCCCGACGCGCTTCATGCGCTTCTTCCCTTCCTTCTGCTTCTCGAGCAGCTTGCGCTTGCGCGAGATGTCGCCGCCATAGCACTTCGCAGTGACGTTCTTGCGCAGCGCCTTGACGGTGGAGCGCGCGATCACGCGCGAGCCGATCGCCGCCTGAATCGCCACTTCGTACATCTGGCGCGGAATGAATTCCTTCAGCTTGCGCACCAGATCGGTACCGCGCTGGAACGACTTGTCGCGGTGTACGATCAGCGAGAGCGCGTCCACCGGCAGCCCGTTCACCAGCACGTCGAGCTTCACCAGATCGCCCGGCTTGTAGCCCGACAGCTCGTAGTCGAACGAGCCGTAGCCGCGCGTCGCGCTCTTGATGCGGTCGTGGAAGTCGGCCACCACTTCGGCGAGAGGCAGTTCGTAGCGGACCTGCACGCGCGTGCCGTGCTGGGTCATGTCGCGCTGCGAACCGCGACGGTCCTGACACAGCGCCAGCACGGCGCCCAGGTATTCCGCCGGCACGTGGATCGTCGCGAGGATCAGGGGTTCTTCCACCCGCTCGATGCGCGTGAGATCGGGCAGATCCGCCGGCGAATCGATCTCGATCGTCGAGCCGGTGTTCAGCACGACCTGATAGCGCACCGTCGGCGTGGTCGAGATCAGGTTCAGCGCGTACTCGCGCTCGAGCCGCTCCTGGATGATCTCGGCGTGCAGGAAGCCGAGGAAGCCGCAGCGAAAGCCGAAACCCAATGCCGCACTGGTTTCGGGCTCGTAGCGGAACGACGCATCGTTCAGGCGCAGCTTCTCGAGCGCGGCCTTCAGCGCGCCGTACTCGTCGGCGTCTACCGGGTAGAGCCCGGCGAACACCATCGGCTTCACTTCCCGGAAGCCCGGCAGCGCTTCGGTCGCCGAATGCAGCGCGACGGTGATCGTGTCGCCGATGCGCACGTCGTCGAGGGTCTTGATGCCCGCGATCACGATGCCCACTTCGCCGGTCTCGAGCGCCGGCACGCTGCGCGGATGCGGATCGATCAGGTCGAGATCCTGCACCTCGTGCTCGGAGCCGCGCGCCATCAGCTTGATGCGTTCGCCCTTCGAGAGACGCCCATCGACCACGCGCACCAGCAACACCACGCCCACGTACGGGTCGAACCACGAATCGAAGATCAGCGCGCGCAGCGGCGCGTTCGGATCGCCGGCGGGCGGCGGCACGCGCAGGACGATGCGTTCGATCAATTCCTCGACACCCTGCCCGGTCTTTGCCGAAACGCGCAGCACGTCGTCCGCGGGCAGCCCGAGGATGTCCTCGATCTCCCGCGCGACGCGTTCGGGCTCCGCGGACGGCAGATCGATCTTGTTCAGGATCGGGACGAGTTCGAGATTCGCTTCGACCGCGAGATAGGTGTTGGCCAGCGTCTGCGCCTCGATACCCTGCGCCGCATCGACCACCAGCACGGCTCCCTCGCAGGCCGAGAGCGCGCGCGAAACTTCATAGGAAAAATCGACATGGCCCGGCGTGTCGATCAAGTTCAACACATAGTCCTGGCCGTCGCGCGCGCGGTGGTAGATGCGCGCCGTCTGCGCCTTGATCGTGATGCCGCGCTCGCGCTCGAGGTCCATCTTGTCGAGGAACTGCGCGCGTTTCTCGCGAGAGCTGAGCGCCTTCGTGACGTCGAGCAGCCGATCCGCGAGCGTACTCTTGCCGTGATCGACATGCGCGATGATGCAGAAGTTGCGGATGTGGTTCTGCGCGATCACCGGGCCGCCAGTTCGGCTTCCAGCGCGGCGCGGAACCAGGCGTAGGTTCGCTGCAAGCCGTATTCGACCGGCACGCGCGGCTCCCAGTTCAGTACACGCCGCGCGAGCGTGATGTCGGGGCGACGCACCTTCGGATCGTCGGGCGGGAGGCCGCGATAGACGATCTCGCTCGGCGAATCCGCGATCCGGATGATCGCCTGCGCCATCTCGAGAAGGCTCATCTCCTGCGGGTTGCCGATGTTGACGGGGCCCACGTAGTCGCTCCGCAGCAGCCGCAGGATGCCTTCGATCAGATCGTCGACGTAGCAGAACGAGCGCGTCTGGCCGCCGTCGCCGAACACCGTGATCGGCTCGCCCCGAATCGCCTGGGTCATGAAGTTCGGGATCGCGCGACCGTCGTGCAGCTGCATGCGCGGACCGAAGGTGTTGAAGATGCGCACGATGCGGACGTCGACCCCGTGATGGCGGTGGTAGGCCATCGTCATCGCTTCGGCGAAGCGCTTGGCCTCGTCGTAGACACCGCGGATCCCGATCGGATTCACGCGGCCCCAGTAGGTTTCGGGTTGCGGGTTCACTTCGGGGTCGCCGTAGCACTCGGAGGTGCTGGCGGTCAGGAAGCGCGCGTTCTTTGCCTTCGCGAGACCCAGCGCCCGATGCGTCCCGATCGACCCGACCTTCAGGATCTGGATCGGAAGCCGCTCGAAGTCCGCCGGGCTCGCCGGCGACGCGAAATGCAGCACCGCGTCGAGATCGCCCGCGACGTAGAGGTAGTTGGTGACGTCGTAGTGCTCGAACGAAAAGTTCGGATGCCCGAGCAGCGGCTGGATGTTGTCCATCCGGCCGGTGAGCAGATTGTCGAAGCAGATCACTTCACAATCGTCGGCGAGCAGCCGCTCGCAGAGATGGGAGCCGAGGAATCCGGCGCCCCCGGTGACCAGGATCCGCTTCAGCTTTCTTCCGCTCACGACCGGGCCCCCAGCTCGCGCAGCGGCGAAGCATCGGAATCTAGATAGGCGCGCAGTGCGTCGCGCCAGTTGCGCAGCCGCACGCCGAGCCTCTCGGCCTTGCTGGTGTCGAGCACCGACCAGGCGGGACGCGGCGCCGGCCGCGGGACATCTGCGGTCCGCACCTTCTCGATCGGCAGCTCGGGATGGCCCCAGATGTCGACCGCCGCACGCGCCAGATCCCACCAGGTGGCGACGCCGCTGTTGGCGAGATGCACGACACCGCTCGCACCCGCATCGACCAGCCGGACGATGCCGTCCGCGAGATCCCCCGCGTAGGTGGGCGAACCGCGCTGATCATCGACGACGCGGAGCGCCGGCGCTTCGCCGCGCTCCGTGCGCGCAGCGGCTTCGAGGATCGTGCGCACGAAGTTGCGTCCCGGACCGAATACCCACGCTGTGCGGACCACCAGTGCGCCCGGGTGCGCCGAGAGCACGCGACGCTCGCCTTCGAGCTTGGTGCGCCCATACGCGCTGCGCGGTCCAGTGGGATCCGATTCGGTGTAGGGACGGGACCCGCAGCCGTCGAAGACATAGTCGGTCGAGACCGTTACGAGCTGCGCGCCAATCTGCTCGCAGGTTTCCGCAAGCGCCGCAGGTCCAGTCGTGTTGGCGGCCTCGGCTTCAGCGGGCTCGGTCTCGCAGCGATCCACGTGGGTCATCGCCGCTGCATTCGCAACGACGTCGGGCGCGCCGCCGGGCAACGCACGGAGCGTTCGACGCATCGCCGTGACATCGGCGACGTCGAGCGCCGCGTGATCGAACGCCGCCGCGAGCATGTTCGCCGAATCGGTGCGCAGACGCGCGGCGAGACAGCGGCCGAGCTGACCTCCAGCACCCGTGACGACCCAGCGCCGTTTCGCTGTGTTTCCCATCGCTCAGCGCGGCCCTTCGGCCAGAATCCACGTGGGGAGCTTCTCGCGCGCGAGTGTGGTGGCGAGTTCGTCCGCCTTCTCGCGACTGGCGACCGGTCCGACGCGTACGCGCCAGCGCTTCGAACCAGGCTCGGCGGACGGCGCGACATAGACCGGGAAGCCGCGTTTGCGCAGCTTCACCGCGAGCTGCTCGGCGCTCGCCGCGTCGGCGAGCGCGCCCACCTGCACCGAGTAGCCGCGTCCAGCGGGTGGCGCCGCGGGAACCAGCGGCTCGGCGACGCTCGCGTCTGCATCGGGCATCGGGTCCGCAGCGATCGCGGCGGGCAAAGCGGGCTTCGGAGCCGGCGCACTCGGCGGCGCGGCGGCGACCTGCGGCGGCGTCTTCGCCTTCGCCTCGCCGGCGTCGCTGTCGACTGTCTTGCCCGCACCCGCCGGCGCCTCGAACTCGCGCGGGGCGGTACCAATATCCGGGGTTGCCGCGTGCGCCGCTTCGGCGAGCGGCTGCGCAGCGGCCGGTGCGACCTCGGCGACACGTTTCTTCTCGCGCTCGCTCGCGGCGAACTCGTTGGCGCTGCGCGTTGCAACGAGCGGCACGGGGCTGGTCTTGCCGGTCACGTAGTCGAGCAGCAGGCCGGGCTCCTCGAGTACCAGTCCCGCGACGATGCCGAGCCCGAAGCCGAGCACCGCAAGCAGCGCGGTGCCCAGCAGCACCGACACCAGACCGCGTCCTTCACGGCGCGCACCGCGACGCGCCTTTCCACGCCGATCCTCGTTCGTCACATTTGCTCCGGTGCAGAGATGCCGAGCAGCCCGAGGCCCTGCGCGAGAACCCGGCGCACACCGAGCGCGAGACCGAGACGCGCGGCCGAGAGCGCGGCGTCGTCCGAGAGTACGCGATGGTGGACGCCATCCTGCACGTAGGGATTCCACAGGCCCGCGACTTCGCGCAGGTAGTAGGCGACGTGGTGGGGCTCGCGCGCGGCGGCCGCCGCTTCCACCACTTCCGGGAACTCGAGCAGCTTCTTGATCAGCTCGATCTCGGAGGGCAGCACGAGCGCGGTGGCGCCCCACGAATCCGCCGCCGGCATCGCGACGCCTTGCGACAGCGCCTTGCGCTCGATGCCGTAGCAGCGCGCATGCGCGTACTGCACGTAGTAGGCAGGGTTCTTCTTCCAGTCCTTGTCCTTGGCGAGATCGACGTCGAAATCGAGGTGACCGTCGGCCTTGCGCTGCACCATGAAGAAGCGGAACACGTCGGCGCCGACTTCTTCGAGCAGCTCGTCGACGGTCACGTAGGCCGCGCGCCGGGTCGACTGCTTCACCTGCTGTCCACCGCGCGTCAGCGTCACGAACTGATGCATCACCAGCTCGATGCGCGCGGCGTCGCAACCGAGCGCACCGATCGCCGCTCGCACGAACGGGAATTGCTCGATGTGGTCGGCGCCCTGCACGTCGATCACGCGGTCGAAGCCGCGCCGCAGCTTGTCGCGGTGGTAGGCGATGTCGGGGAGCAGGTAGGTCGGCTCGCCGCTCGACTTCACCAGCACGCGGTCGCGCCCCAGGCCGAGGCTGGTCGCGCGCAGCCACACGGCGCCATCGGCGTCGTAGACGAGGTCCTTCGCACGCAGGTCGGCGAGTACGCGATCGAGCGAACCATCCTCGTAGAAGGTCTTCTCATTCGTGTACACGTCGAAGCGAATCCCGAGCGCGGTGAGCGTGGCTTCGATCTCACCGAAGATGCGCTGCTGCGCGGCTTCGCGGAAGAGCCCGTCGCCGGGTACGTCCACCAGCGTGTCGCCGTGCTTTTCGCGAAGCTGCGCGGCGATCTCGCTGATGTACTCGCCCTGGTAGCCATCGCGCGGGAATAGCACCGGGAGACCGTTCTGCGATGCCGGCCAGGGCACATCGGCGTCGGCCAGCGCGTCCGCCGGAGGCGCCGCGGCACGGCCGAGCTGTTCGAGGTAGCGCGCGCGCACCGACTCGCCGAGCACGCGCATCTGGCGGCCGCCGTCGTTGAAGTAGTACTCGCGCGTGACGTCGTCGCCGACGCCCTGCAACAGCCGCGCGATGCAATCTCCGATCACTGCCTGGCGACCGTGGCCGAGCGTCAGCGGTCCGGTCGGATTGGCCGAGACGAACTCGACCTGCACCCGCGCGGCGGCGGCGCTGCGGCGCGCCTTGAAGGTGTCGCCGCCGCGGACCAGATCGGAGAGCCCGCGGTGCCAGCAGGTGTTCGACAACCAGACGTTCAGGAAGCCTGGGCCGGCAACTTCGGTGCGCGCGACCAGACCGCCCGCGTCGCCGAGCCGCTTCGCGAGCTCTTCGGCAATCGCACGCGGCGGCCTTCGCAACGACTTGGTCAGGACCAAACCGGCGTTGCAGGCGAAGTCACCGTGGTCGGATTCACGCGGCGGCTCGACTTGGAGCGGCGGTAGCTCTCCCGCGACGCCGGCCTCAGCGAGAAGCTCGCGAATGCAGCCTTCGAGGGCCTCGCGCAGGCGCTCTTTCATGGCGTTTGAACATCCCCCTGGCGCATCGGCGCGTCAAGGAACCGAACGCTCCGACGGAGCGCCTCCGCCAGACACGCGCACCAGTGTTTCGCCAGGTCGCACCCAGCCCAACTCTTCTCGGACCGCGCGCTCCTGCGCGAACGAATCCACGCGCAGCGCCGCCACTTCGTCGCGCAGCACCGTGTTCTGTCGTTCCAACGTGCGGATTCGATCTTCGGCCTGCGTGACCTCGTCGCGCAAGCGAAGCCACGTTGGGAAACCGCTCTCGGGCACGATCCACGCATAGCCGACTGCGGCGCAAACCAGAGCAACTGCAAGTAGAACCGGACGCATCTCTCCCCCCCGGGAGGCGCTGGAGCGTAGCAGTCAGGGCGTCATCCCGCAGCCTTCGGCCCGATCGACTCGCTTCGAACGTGGCCCAATCGGTCCGCCGCGCCGAAATCACTCGGGGAGCGCGCCATCCCCGGTCCCGGCGATCACGCGGCGAATGCGATCGACGTAGAGTTCTGCATCCCAGTCGCGCGGCCCGATGTAGCGCGAGAGAATTCGTCCCTCGCGGTCGATCAGATACGACTCCGGATAGCGATGGCTCTGATAGGCATCGGACACGCGCTTTTCGGGATCGAGTGCGATCGGGAACGTCAGCCCGAGACGCTCGCGGTACTTGGCGACGTCGTCGCGCGACGCATCGACCGACACCGCAACCAGTTCGAACTCCGGCCCCGCGAGCGCGGCATGCAAGCGCTGCATCGCGGGCATCTCATTCTCGCACGGCTTGCACCAGGTCGCCCAGAAGTTCAGCAGGACGACGCGGCCGCGCAGCTTTGCCAGCGAGATCGATCCGCCGTCGAGGAGCGGGAGCTCGAACGGAGGCGCCACTTGACCGGGACGGATCGGGTCGGGCGTGGGCTCCGAGAGCATCAACACCGCGAACACGATCGCCGCCGCAGCCAGCCCGAGAGCGAGGCGCAGCGAGGTCACCGCGACTACGCGCTGCCAGCCTTCTTGTGGCCCTTGGTGGGCGTCTTCGGGCCAGCCGCCCCGCCCTTGGTCGTCCTCGCCGGCTTGGCAGGCTTCGCGGCTCGCGCGGCCTTCTCACGCTTTGCGACTTTCGCTGTCTTCGCCGGCTTCTCGCCGGGCGCGGCCGCCTTGGCGACCATTTCGCGATCGACGAGCTCGATCATCGAGATCGGCGCGGCGTCACCGACGCGTGTGCGTAGCTTGAGGACGCGCGTGTAGCCGCCAGGCCGCTCGCGATAGCGCTCGGCCAGCGTGCTGAACAGCTTGCTCGTCACCTCGGCGCTCTTCACGACGCGCAGCGCCTGGCGCCGCGCGTGCAGATCGCCGCGCTTCCCGAGCGTGATCATGCGGTCTGCGATACGCCGCAGGTCCTTGGCCTTCGCGTCGGTCGTTTCGATGCGCTCGTGGTCGAGAAGCGCCGTTACCAGATTGCGAAGCAGCGCCAACCGGTGTGCGCTGGTTCGACCGAGCTTTCGTCCTGCATTGCGATGTCGCATGACGTCAGGCCTCGCGCTGCTCGCGCAGCTTCTCCAGATCCTTGCGCTGCGGGAAGCTGTCGAGGCCCATGCCCAGCGAAAGCCCCATCGACTTCAGCGTGTCCTTGATCTCGTTGAGCGACTTGCGACCGAAGTTCTTCGTCTTCAGCATCTCGCCCTCGGTCTTCTGCACCAGCTCGCCGATGTAGCGGATGTTGGCGTTCTGCAGACAGTTGGCCGAGCGGACCGATAGCTCCAGTTCGTCCACCGAGCGCAACAGGTTGTGGTTCATCGGCTCGGGCTCGTCGATGCTCGGCGCAGAGACTTCGGTCGGCTCCTCGAAGTTGATGAAGATGCTCAGCTGGTCCTTCAGGATCTTGGCCGCGAACGCGACCGAGTCCGCCGGCGAGACGGCGCCGTCGGTCCAGAGCTCGAGGTTCAGACGGTCGAAATCGGTCTCCCGCCCGACGCGGGCGGGCGTCACCGTGTAGTTGACCTTCGTGACCGGCGAGAAGATCGAGTCGATCGGGATCGTGCCGATCGCCATCTCCTCGGTCTTGTTCCTTTCCGCGGGGCGATAGCCCTTGCCGGTGCCGACGGTGACTTCGATCTCGACGTCGGCTTCGCCGTTCGTCGTCATGATCCGGTGGTCCGGATTCAGCACTTCGATCGAAGAGTCCTCGGAGGAGAGATCGCCGGCCGTCACCACGCCCGCGCCCGTCTTGCGGACGCGGAGCGTGCGTGGTCCCGGAACGTGCATCCGAAGGCGGACTTCCTTGAGGTTCAGGATGACGTCGGCAACGTCTTCCATGACCCCCGGGATGGTCGAGAACTCGTGCAGCACGCCGTTGATCCGCAGCGACGTGATCGCGGCACCGTTCAGTGACGACAGCAGCACGCGCCGCAGCGCGTTCCCGAGCGTCACACCGAAGCCGCGCTCCAGCGGCTCGCACCAGAAACGCCCGTAGCGCGGCGTCGCCGAGTCGGCTTCGGCCTCGAGGCGTCGCGGACGGATGAGCTGGCGCCAATTCTGCGCGATGAGCTCTTGTTGCATGGGTGTCCCCCCTGGATCGTTGTTCGTCGCGACTCGCAGCGTGGCTGCAATGCGGCGTCAGTCGCCGCTTCGACTAGCGCGAGTAGAGTTCCACAATGAGCTGCTCTTGCACCGGCATCGTGATGTCTTCGCGCGTCGGCGCTGCCTTCATCACGCCCGTGAATGCTTCCTTCTCGAGCTCGAGCCAGCCCGGGACGCTGCGGCGCTCGAGCGCCTCGAGCGCTTCGGTGATGCGTGCGATCTCGCGCGAGGACTCGCGCACCGTCACGCGCATACCAGTCTTCACGCGGAACGACGGGATGTCCACCTTGCGCCCATTGACCTCGAAGTGCCCATGGCGCACCAGCTGGCGCGCCTCCGAGCGGGAAGTCGCAAATCCGAGGCGGAAGACGACGTTGTCGAAGCGCTGCTCCAGCAGTACGAGCAGGTTCTCTCCGGCGCGGCCGCGCATCCGGGCCGCAGCATCCATCGTCCCGCGGAACTGCTTCTCCGCCAGGCCGTACATGCGCTTGACTTTCTGCTTCTCGCGCAGCTGCAACCCGTAGTCCGAGGTGCGCGAGCGACCCTGGCCATGCTGGCCAGGCGGATAGGCGCGGCGTTCGACGCCACACTTCTCAGTGAAGCAGCGGTCGCCCTTCAGGAAGAGCTTCGTGCCTTCGCGCCGGCACAGGCGGCAGGCGGCTCCGGTGTAGCGGGCCATCTTCGTCTCCTCCTAGACCCGGCGTCGCTTCGGCGGGCGGCATCCATTGTGCGGCACCGGCGTTACGTCGCGGATCATGTTCACACGCAGCCCCGCCGCGGAAAGCGCGCGGAGCGCCGACTCACGGCCAGCCCCCGGTCCCTTCACGAAGACCGTCAAGCTGCGTACGCCGTGTTCCATCGCTTTCTTCGCACAATCCTCGGCGGCAACCTGCGCCGCGAACGGCGTGGACTTGCGCGAGCCCTTGAAGCTCTGCTGACCGCAACTCGACCACGACAGCGCGTTGCCCGCACCATCCGCGATCGTGATGATCGTGTTGTTGAACGTCGCCTGGATGTGAGCCACACCCGCTGCCACGTTCTTCTTGACTTTCTTCTTCGCGCCCTTGGCCATGCTGGGACTTCCCTCGTTTACTTCTTGAGCGGGGTCTTCTTCTTGCCGGCCACGGTCTTGGCCGGCCCCTTCCGGGTGCGCGCGTTGGTGTGCGTTCGCTGCCCGCGCACCGGAAGTCCGCGCCGATGGCGCAGCCCCCGATAGCAGCCGATGTCCATCAGCGTCTTGATGTTCTGCTGAACCTCGCGCCGCAGGTCGCCCTCGACCTTGTAGTCGCTCTCGATGATCTCGCGGAGCCGGACCAGATCGCCGTCCGACAGATGATCCGTCTTGGTGGCGACGTCGATCTCGGCGCGGCCACAGATACGCGTCGCGGTGGTCCGCCCGATTCCGTAGACATAGGTGAGCGCAATCTCGAGCCGCTTGTTGCGCGGAAGGTCGATGCCTGCGATACGCGCCATTCGATTTCTCCTATTCCTCGCCTGCTCGCTTTCGGCCTGATGACCTTCGCTCGCCTGCGGCTCGCTGCGCGAATGAGCCCTTGGCTCAGCCTTGCCGCTGCTTGTGCTTGGGGTTTTCGCAGATTACGCGGACGACCCCGCAGCGCCGGATCACCCGGCACTTGTCGCAAATCTTCTTGACGGATGCGCGGACCTTCATGACTTCCTCTCAGTGCGAACCGGGTACCCGGGTGAGGACCTCGGGGCCGTTCTCCGTGACCAGTATCGTGTGTTCGAAGTGGGCCGCCAGCGAGCCGTCGGCGGTGACCGCCGTCCACTCGTCCTCGAGGATCTCGACGTCCGGAGATCCGGCCGTGATCATCGGCTCGATCGCGAACACCATACCCGGCCGCAGCCGCGGTCCGCGACCCGCCGGGCCGTAGTTCGGGATCTGCGGCGGCTCATGCATGTCACGGCCGATGCCGTGACCGACGAATTGCCGCACCACCGAGAAGCCTGCGGACTCGGCCCGGAGCTGCACGGCGTGTCCAATGTCGGAGAGGCGGTGGCCCGGAACCATCTGCTCGATGCCGCGATCGAGCGCGTCGCGGGTCACATCGACCAGCTTCTGGACCTCGGAAGACACCGGTCCCAACGCCAGCGTGACTGCCGAGTCGCCATGGTAGCCCTCGCAGGCGACGCCGAAGTCGAGGCTGACGATATCGCCGTCGCTCAGCTCGCGCGGACCCGGGATTCCGTGCACCACTTCGTCGTTCACCGAAACGCAGAGAACGCCCGGGTACGGCGGCAGCCCGTGCGGCCCATAGCCGAGGAAGGAGGACTCGACGCCCCGCTTGCGGATCGCCTTGCGGGCGTGCACGTCGAGTTCGCCCGTGGTGATGCCCGGCTTCGCGAGCTCGCGCAGTTCGAGCAGCACCTCGGCGACGTGACGCGAGGACTCCCGCATCGCGTCGATCTCGCGCCGCGTCTTCACGCGAATCGCTTCGCCGAAGGCCATCACGACGCGATCGCTCCCTCGATGCGCGCGGCGACTTCGTCGATCGAACCATTGCCCGCAACGAACGCCAGCACGCCGAGATCGCGGTAGTGGTCGATCAGCGGCTGCGTCTGCTGGCGGTAGACCTGCATGCGGTTCCGGATCGTCGTCTCGTTGTCGTCGCTGCGACCTTCGATCTCGGCGCGGCGCAACAGGCGCTTCACCAGCTCATCTTCGTCGACCTGCAGCGCGATGCAGCATTCGAGTCGCACGCCGAGCTTCGCGAGCAGTGCATCGAGCGCCGCCGCTTGCGGCGCGGTGCGCGGAAAACCATCGAGAATGAAGCCCTGTTTGGCGTCGGGCTGTTGCAAGCGCTCCTCGGCGACGCCGATCACGACGCTGTCGGGCACGAGATCGCCGCGGTCCATGTACGACTTCGCTTCGCGCCCGATCGTGGTACCGGCCTTTACCGCCGTGCGCAGCATGTCGCCCGTCGAGATCTGCGGAATGCGCAGCGTGGTGACCAGGCGCTCGGCCTGCGTTCCCTTGCCCGCACCCGGGGGACCCAGCAACAGCAACCGCCGCGCGCTCATCTTCCGAGCCTCCCACGCAGCCGGGTGCCCTTTACGAAGCCCTCGTACTGGCGCGAAACCAAATGCGCCTCGATCTGGCCGATCGTGTCGAGCGCGACGCCGACCACGATCAGCAGCGCGGTGCCGCCGAAGTAGAACGGAACGCCCGCCTGATTCGACAGGATCACCGGCATCACGCAGACGAGCGAGACGTAGATTGCGCCGATCAGCGTGAGGCGCCCGAGGATCCGGTCGATGTACTCCGCGGTGCGCTTGCCGGGCCGAATGCCGGGGATGTAGGCGCCCGAGCGCTTGATGTTGTCGGCCACGTCGGTCGGGTTGATGACGATCGCCGTGTAGAAGAACGCGAAGAAGATGATCAGCGCGACGTAGATCACGTTGTAGAGCGGGCTGCCGAATCCGAGGTAGTCGGAGAAGAAGTTCGAGATCGCCGGAGACTCGATGAACTGCGCGATCGTCAGCGGAAACATCAGGATCGAGGACGCGAAGATCGGCGGAATCACGCCGGCCGTGTTCAGCCGCAGCGGGAAGTAGCTCATGCCGCCCTGCATCACCTTGCGACCGACGACGCGGCGCGCGTGCTGGATCGGGATGCGGCGCTGCGCGCGCTCGCAGAGCACGACGAAACCGACGAACGCCACCACGAATGCCAGCAGCACGATGGCGCCGATCAGCGTGAATTGGTCGGTGCGCACCTGCTCGAAGAGCGTGCCGATTGCACTCGGCAAGCGCACGATGATGCCCGAGAAGATCACCAGAGAGATCCCGTTGCCAATGCCGCGCTCGGTGATCTGCTCGCCGAGCCACATGATGAAGGCGGTGCCGGTGGTGAGCGTCATCGCCACCATGATCCGGAAGCTCCAGCCGGGAACGGCTACGGCGCCCTCGCCGAACTGGCCGTTCTCGAGCGCGATCGCGAGCAGCGTGCTCTGGAACAGCGCGATCACCACCGTCGCGTAGCGGGTCCACTGCGTGATCTTGCGGCGGCCCTGATCGCCTTCCTTCTGGAGCTGCTCCAGCGACGGGATCACGATCGTCAACAGCTGGAAAATGATCGAGGCGCTGATGTAGGGCATGATGCCCAGCGCGAAGATCGAGAGCTGCTCGAGCGCGCCGCCCGAGAACAGATTGAAGAGGCCGAACACGGAGCCCGACATCTGGTCGAAGAAGCTCTTGATCACCTGGGGATCGATCCCCGGCGTGGCGATGTGCGCACCGAGCCGATACACGGCGAGCATCCCGAATGTGAACAGGATGCGTCGCTGCAACTCGGGCACGCGACCGATGTTCTGGAGACCACCCGTCAAGCGATCAGCTCCACTCGTCCGCCGGCGTCTTCGATCTTCTTCTGTGCCGCGGCGCTCGCCGCGTTCACCTTCACGGTCAGGTTCTTCGGCGCAGTTCCCTCGGCGAGCAGTTTCAGGGGCCGACCGGAGCCCGGGATCATCCCGCGCTTTGCGAGCGCCTCGGCGTCGATCGTCGCACCGTCGCCGAAGCCGGCGAGCATGCCCACGTTGATGATCTCCGCCTCGACGCGATTGCGCGGCCGGAAGCCGCGCTTCGGCATCCGGCGCACGAGCGGCATCTGACCCCCTTCGAAGTGGATCGAGGTCGGACGCCCGCCGCGATGCTTTCCCTGGCCCTTCGTTCCGCGGCCGGCGGTCTTGCCGAAGCCGCATCCGGGGCCGCGCGGGCGCCGGTGTTTCGTCACGGCGCCGGGACGCGGCGTCAGTCGATCGAGCATCGTCTAGTCCTCCACCCTGACCAGGTGCGCCACCTTGCCGATCATGCCGCGCACGGCAGGGGCGTCCTTCAACTCGACCGTCTGGTTGAGGCGGCGCAGGCCGAGGCCACGCAGCGTCGCGCGTTGGCGCTGGTTGCTGCCGATCATGCTCTTCACCCAGGTGATGCGGACGCTGCTCATGCGATCGCTCCCTCGGCGCTCACGCGACCGAGTTCGATGGCGCGTCGCTCCGGATCGCGCAGCGAGGACAGCGCTACGAGTGTCGCGCGCACCACGTTGTGGGGGTTGTTGGTGCCGAGACTCTTGGTGAGCACGTCCTGCACGCCCGCGGACTCGAGCACCGCACGAACGCCGCCACCGGCGATCACGCCGGTACCAGCAGATGCCGGGCGCAACAGCACCAGACCTGCCCCGAAGTGGCCCATCACGACGTGCGGAATCGTTCCATCGCGCAGCGGCACGCGCAGCAGGTTCTTGCGCGCGCGGTCGACACCCTTGCGGATCGCTTCGGGCACTTCCCCCGCCTTGCCGAGCCCCACGCCCACGACGCCATTGCCGTCACCGACCACGACGAGCGCCGAGAAGGAGAAGCGGCGACCGCCCTTCACCACCTTGGCCACGCGGTTGATGTGCACGACACGATCATTGAGTTCGTAGTCGTTCGGGTTGAGCCGATCTCGTCGGATTCTGAGTGCCATCTAGAACTGAAGCCCCGCTTCGCGAGCCGCGTCGGCAATGGCCTTGACGCGACCGTGGTAGAGGAAGCCGTTTCGGTTGAAGACCACCTTCTCGATGTTCTTCTCCTTCGCGAGCGCGGCGATCGCCGTGCCGACTCGCTTCGCCGCCTCGATGTTGCTGGTGCTGCCCTGCCCGTCGGCAACCGCTTTCGAGCGCGTTGAGACCGAGCCGATCGTTCGCCCACTCGTCGGATCGAAGAGCTGGGCGTACATGTGCTTGAGGCTCCGGTAGACCGTGAGCTGCACGCGGTCGCTGGTGGACAGGCTCCGCGTGACGCGCGCGCGGCGCGCCATCCTGTTGGCCTGCTTCGGATTGCGGATCTTCGCCTTCATCGCCTCGTCCTCGTTCTCTCGACTCGCAGCACCTACGCGCTCGCGCCGGCCTTGCCGACCTTGCGGCGGATGCGTTCGTCCGCGTAGCGAACGCCCTTGCCCTTGTAGGGCTCGGGCGGCCTCAGGCTGCGCAATTCGGCCGCGAACTGACCGACCTGATCGCGGTCGATGCCCTCGACCTTGATCTTGGTGACGCCCTCGACCGATACCGAAAGGCCCTCGGGTACCTCGCGCACCACCGGGTGCGAGAAACCGAGCGCCAGCGTCAGCTTCTTGCCCGAAACCTCGGCGCGATAGCCGACGCCTTCGATCTGCAGCTCGCGCGTGAAGCCCAGCGTCACGCCGCGCACCATGTTCGCGACCATCGCACGCGCGAGGCCGTGGAAGGCGCGCGCGCTCTTGCGCTCCTCGATGCGATCGAATTTCAGCTCTCCGTCGGCGACCTGCATCTTCACCGCGGGCGGCAGCCGGCGCGCGAGGGCGCCCTTCGGCCCACGCACGCGGATCTCGCCGTTCGCCTGCTCGACGGAGACACCCGACGGGATCTCGATTGCTCTGCGTCCGATGCGCGACATCTCACCAGACCTCGCAGAGAAGTTCGCCGCCGATGCTGGCCTCGCGGGCCGCACGGTCGGAGAGAATCCCCTTCGACGTGGAGATCACCGCGACGCCGAGTCCGTCCCGCACGCGCGGGATTTTCTCGTGGCCCACGTAGACGCGGCGGCCGGGGCGCGAGACGCGCTTCAGCCCATCGACCATGGGGCGCCCATCGTCGTCGTAGCGAATTCCAACGAGCAACGTGGCGCGACCTTCGCGGGCCTCGATGCGGACATTCTCGAGGAAGCCAGCTTCGGCCAGCACCCGCGCGATCGCGAGCTTGGTGTTCGACGCCGGCAGGGCCAGCTCCGGGTGCTTCGCCATCCCGGCGTTGCGGATCCGCGCCAGCAGGTCTGCGATGGGGTCCGTCATCATTGGTTGCAATCTCCTGTCCGCGCCAGATGACCCAGAGGGCCGGGCGCTTCGCGGGCTGCGCTCAGGCCCGGAACGGCATGCCGAGGTGCGCGAGCAGCGCCTTGCCCTCGGCATCGTTCCGCGCGCTGGTGCACACCGTCACGTTGAGCCCCGAAATCTTCTCGACCTGGTCGTAGTTCACTTCGGGGAAGATGATCTGCTCGCGCACGCCGAGCGTGTAGTTGCCGCGTCCGTCGAACGCCTTCGGCGAGACGCCCTTGAAGTCACGCACGCGCGGCAACGCGACGCTGACGAGCCGATCGAAGAATTCCCACATGCGATCGCCGCGCAGTGTCACCATCGTGCCGATGCTCTGGCCCTCGCGCAGCTTGAAGTTCGCGATCGACTTGCGCGCCTTGCGGACCAGCGGCTTCTGTCCGGCGATCGCGGTGAGTTCCTCGGTAGCCTTCTCGAGCAGCTTCTGATTCTGGGTCGCCTCGCCGACGCCCATGTTGAGCACGATCTTCTCGAGGCGCGGTACCTGCATCGGATTCCTGTAGCCGAACTCTTCCGAGAGCTTGGCGGTGATCTCGCTGCGATAACGCACGAGCAGTCGCGGTCGCATCACAGCACCTCCGGCGCCAGCGAGATGATCTTCATGAAGCGCTTGGCCCGTAGCTCGCGCGCGACCGGGCCGAAGATGCGCGTTCCGACCGGCTCGCGTTGGTTGTCGATCAGCACGGCCGCGTTGTCATCGAACTTGATGTACGATCCGTCCGGTCGCCCCACGCCTTTCGCGGTGCGCACGACCACGGCTTTGCGCACTTCGCCCTTCTTCACGCGACCGTTCGGGATCGCATCCTTCACGGACACGACGATGATGTCGCCGATCGACGCGTAGCGGCGGCGCGTACCTCCGAGCACCCGGATGCAAAGGACTTTGCGCGCACCCGAGTTGTCCGCGACCTCCAGCACCGACTCCTGCTGGATCATGCTCCGTCTCCTGCCTTCATGCTAGACGCCTGTCGCCTTGGCGAGGGTCGCCTGCAGCTTCCAGCGCTTGCACTTCGAGAGCGGGCGGTGCTCGATGATGCGCACCTTGTCCCCGACCCGACAAGCGTTGTCCTCGTCATGGGCCATGAACCGCGAATAGCGGCGCACGTACTTTTCGTAGTGGGGATCCCGGACCAGTCGCTCGACACGAACGACGATGGTCTTGTCCATCTTGTCGCTCACGACGGTTCCGTCCACGATCCGGCGATTGCCTCGCTCACTCATCGACTCGCTCCAACTTCTCGACTCGGGCGGTCTGACGCGTTGGGCCCGGTCTGATGACCCGGAGGGCCAGGCGCTGCGCGCCCTGCTTTTTCTCGCAAGATCGTCTCCAGGCGCGCAATGTCGCGTCGCAATGAGCGCAGCTTGGCGGTGTTCTCCAGCTGACCCGTCGCAAAGCGCACACGCGCCCCAAAATATTCACCGCGCATCGCGATGGCCTTTGCCTCGAGTTCGTCTCGGGTCAACTGGCGCAGTTCGGTTGCTTTCACGCGCCCTCCTCTCGGGCCACGAAGCGGGTGGGCAGCGCCAGTTTGTGCGCCGCGAGCTTCAGAGCCTCCACCGCGACTGCGCGCGGAACGCCTTCCATCTCGTAGAGGATCCGGCCGCGGCGCACCACGGCGACCCAATCCTCGACGTTGCCCTTGCCCTTGCCCATGCGGGTCTCGGCCGGTTTCTTCGTGATGGGCTTATCCGGGAAGATGCGGATCCAGATCTTACCGCCGCGCTTGACGTGACGCGTCATCGCGATGCGTGCCGCTTCGATCTGGCGCGCGGTGATCCTGCCGGATTCGAGCACCTGGAGCCCGTAGTCGCCGAACGCGACGGTGGCGCCGCGCTGCGCGATGCCGCGAATGCGTCCCTTCATCTGCTTGCGGTACTTGACCTTCTTCGGCTGCAGCATCGACTAACGCGCCTCTTCCACCGACAGCCGGTCGGCGAGCGTGCCCTTCTTCAGATCGCGATCGGCAACCTCTCCCTTGAAGATCCAGCACTTCACGCCGATCAGGCCGTAGGTCGTCTTCGCTTCGGCAAGGCCGTATTCGATGTTGGCGCGCAGCGTATGCAGCGGCACACGGCCCTCGCGGTACCACTCGCGGCGACCCATTTCGGCGCCACCGAGACGTCCCGATGCCTGGATGCGCACGCCCTGGGCACCGAACTTCATCGTCGCCGTCACGGCCTTCTTCATTGCGCGCCGGAACGCGACACGGCGCTCGAGCTGCATCGCGACGTTCTCCGCAACGAGCTGCGCGTCGAGCTCCGCCTTGCGGATTTCCTTGACGTTGATGAAGACGTCACCCGCGGTGTAGACGGCCAATTCCTTGCGAAGCGCGTCGACCTCGGCGCCGCGCTTGCCGATCAGGATGCCGGGACGCGCGGTGTGGATGTTGACGACGACCTTCTCGCCGGTGCGCTCGATCACCACCTTCGAGATGCCGGCGTGGAACAGCTTCTTCTTGATGAAGCGCCGGATCTTCACGTCCTCGAGGAGCTGCGGCGCGTAGCGCCGCTCCGAGAACCAGTTCGACTGCCACCCATAGAGGGTGCCGAGCCGGAATCCGTAGGGATGAACCTTCTGTCCCATTCTCATTCCCCTCTAGCGCTCGGCCAACACCACAGTGATGTGGTGTGAACGCTTCTGGACCCAATAGGCGCGCCCCTGGGCGCGCGGGCTGATCCGCCACTGGCTCGGACCTTCGTCTACCAGCAGCGTGTGAACGACCAGGTTGTCGACATCGATCCCGGCCTTCTCGCGCTCGTTCTTCTGCTCGGCGTTCGCGAGCGCAGACCGCAACAGCTTGGCCAGCGGTCGCGCCGCGCGCTTGTCCGAGAAGGTCAACGTGACGAGCGCGTCTTCGACGCCCTTGCCGCGAACTTGGTCCGCGACGAGACGCACCTTCCGGGCGCTCCCTCGCATACCGCTCAGTTTGGCTCGCACTTCCATCTCAGCCCTTCTTCACCTTTTTGTCCGTGGAGTGCCCGGTGAACTTCCGGGTCGGGGAGAACTCGCCGAGGCGATGCCCAACCATGTTCTCCGTCACGTACACGGGCACGAAGAGCTTCCCGTTGTGAACCTGGAACGTCATGCCCAGCATGTCCGGCGTGATCATCGAACGCCGCGACCAGGTCCGGACGGCTTGCTTCGCGCCGGTGCGCGCCATCTTCTCGACCTTGCGCTGGAGGCTCGGGTCTACGAAGGGGCCCTTCTTGAGGGATCGAGCCATCTACCGCCCCTTTCCGCGTCGCTTGACGATGTATTTGTCGGTGCGCCGATTCTGCCGCGTCTTGTGACCCTTGGTCGGAACACCCCACGGCGTACAGGGGTGACGGCCGCCCGACGACTTGCCCTCTCCGCCGCCCATCGGATGGTCGACCGGGTTCATCGCGACGCCGCGGACGCTCGGCTTCCGACCGAGCCAGCGCGAGCGGCCGGCCTTGCCGAGCTTCACGTTCTCGTGCTCGATGTTGCCGACCTGACCGATCGTGGCCATGCAGGCGACCTGCACGTAGCGCTGCTCCCCGCTGGGCATGCGCAGCGTGGCCAGCTTGCCCTCGCGCGCCATCAACTGAGCGCCGGCTCCCGCCGAGCGCACGAGCTGACCGCCCTTGCCGGGTTTCAGCTCGACGTTGTGTACCACCGTACCGAGGGGGATCTTCGCGAGCGGCATCGCATTGCCAGGCCGGATCTCGGCGTCGACTCCGGCCATCACGGAATCGCCCACGCTGAGACCGACGGGCGCCAGGATGTAGCGCTTCTCCCCGTCGGCATAGTGCAGCAGAGCGATGCGCGCCGACCGGTTCGGGTCGTACTCGACCGTCGCGACCTTGGCCGGAATCGCCAGCTTGTCGCGACGGAAGTCGATGCGCCGGTACAGCCGCTTGTGTCCGCCACCGCGCTGCCAGGACGTGATGTGTCCGGTGTTGTTGCGTCCGCCGGACCTCTTGTTCGCGCCGTCGACGAGGCCGCGCTCGGGGCGCGTCGCCGTCACGTCGGCGAAGGCCGATACGCTCATCTGGCGCCGGCCGGGGGAGGTCGGCTTGTAGACTCTAACCGGCATCAGACTCCCTCGAAGAATTCAATCGACTGGCCCTCGGCCAGCCGGACGATGGCCTTCTTCCACTCGGGCCGACGACCGAGGAAACGGCCGACCCGGCGCGACTTGCGATGCATCCGCATCGTGCGGACGTCGGCAACGCGCACCGAGAAGAGCTGCTCGACGGCGCGGCGCACGTCGTGCTTCGACGCGTGCGGGTCGACCGCGAAGGTGACCTCGTTGTGCAGCTCGCGCCCGAGCGTGCTCTTCTCGGTCACCAGCGGGCGCATGATGACGGCTTCGACCCTCATGACTCGTTCTCCGCTGCCGAGAGGCGCGCATGAATCGCGTCCAGCGCACCGCGCGTGAGCAACAGCTTCTTGCGGCGCAGGATGTCATAGGTGTTGAGACCGGCGACCAGCAGCACGCTCGCCCACGGCAGGTTGCGCAGCGCGCGTTCGACGCCCGGGTTCGCCTGCTCCAGCACGACCAGCACGCTCTGCTCGGCATCGAGACCGAGACCACGAAGCACCTCGACGGCGTGCCTGGTCTTGCCATCGGCGACGTCGAGCACGTCCGTGACCAGCAGCGCGCCTTCGCGCTGTCGCAGCGACAGCGCGCTGCACAACGCCGCGCGCCGCACCTTCTTCGGTAGATCGTGTGTGTAGTCGCGCGGAACCGGACCGAAGACCACACCGCCGCCCGACCATTGCGGCGCGCGGATCGTGCCTTGTCGCGCACGGCCCGTACCCTTCTGCTTCCACGGCTTGATGCCGCCGCCCGAAACCGCTGCCCGGTTCTTGGTCGAGTGCGTACCGGCGCGCCGCGCGGCGAGCTGCCGGCGCACTTCGGCGTGGAACAGATGCGCCTTCACGGGCGCTTCGAAGATCGCCGGGTCGAGCTCGACGCTCCCCGCGGCTCCTATGAGTGCTTGCGTCGCCATGGCTAGAGCTTGATCTCCACGTCTACGCCGGCGGCCAACTCGAGCTTCATCAGCGCGTCGACCGTTTGCGGCGTCGGGTCCAGGATGTCGATCAGCCGCTTGTGCGTGCGAATCTCGAACTGCTCGCGTGCCTTCTTGTCGATGTGCGGACCGCGCAGCACGGTGAACTTGTTGATCGAGGTGGGCAGCGGGATCGGCCCGGCCACTCGTGCACCCGTGCGCATGGCGGTGTCGACGATCTCCCCGGCGCTCAGGTCGAGCAGCTTGAAGTCGTACGCCTTCATGCGGATTCGAATTTTCTGCGACGGAAGCTCGGCCATGGTTTGCCTCTCGGGGTCTTCGCCCGAATTACTCGATGATTTCCGCGACGACGCCGGCACCGACGGTGCGGCCGCCTTCGCGAATTGCGAAGCGCAGCTCCTTGTCCATCGCGATCGGCGTGATCAGCGTCACCACCATCTCGATGTTGTCGCCGGGCATCACCATCTCGGTCCCCTCCGGCAGCTCCACGTTCCCCGTCACGTCCGTCGTCCGGAAGTAGAACTGCGGCCGGTAACCCTTGAAGAACGGCGTGTGACGGCCACCCTCGTCCTTGTTCAGGATGTACACCTGCGCCTTGAACTTCGTGTGCGGCGTGATCGACCCCGGCTTCGCCAACACCTGACCGCGCTCCACGTCGTCCTTGTCGATCCCGCGCAGCAGCGCCCCGAGGTTGTCTCCGGCCTGCCCCTGATCCAGCAGCTTCCGGAACATCTCGATCCCCGTCACCACCACCTTCCGCGTGTCCTTGACGCCGACGATCTCCACCTCGTCGCCCACCTTGATCACGCCCTGTTCCACGCGACCCGTCACCACCGTCCCGCGGCCCGTGATCGAGAACACGTCCTCCACCGGCATCTGGAACGGCTTGTCCAGCACCCGCACCGGCTCCGGAATCGACGCGTCCAGCGCATCCATCAGCTCGTCGATGCACGCGTTCGCCGCGTCGTCCTTCGGATCCGCCAGCGCCTTCGTCGCGCTGCCCCGAATGATCGGCGTGTCGTCGCCCGGGAAGTCGTACTTCGACAGCAACTCCCGCACCTCGAGCTCCACCAGCTCGAGCAGCTCCGGGTCGTCCACCATGTCGCACTTGTTCAAAAACACCACCAGGTGCGGAACGTTCACCTGGCGCGCCAGCAGCACGTGCTCGCGCGTCTGCGGCATCGGTCCATCCGCCGCGCTCACCACCAGAATCGCCCCGTCCATCTGCGCTGCACCCGTGATCATGTTCTTCACGTAGTCCGCGTGACCCGGGCAATCCACGTGCGCGTAGTGACGGTTCGCCGTCTGGTACTCCACGTGCGCCGTCGAAATCGTGATCCCCCGCTCTCGCTCCTCGGGCGCCTTGTCGATCTGATCGAACGGCACGAAGTCCGCCAAACCCTTCTTCGCCTGGCGCTGCGTGATCGCCGCCGTCAGCGTCGTCTTCCCGTGATCCACGTGGCCAATCGTCCCCACGTTCACGTGCGGCTTGTTCCGCTCGAACTTCGCCTTGCCCATTCGATCCTCTCCTAGCGATTTACGATTTTCGCGGCGACCGCGTCCGGTACTTCCGCGTAGTGCGAAAACTGCATCGTGTACGTCGCACGACCCTGCGTCATGGATCGCAGGCTGTTCACGTAACCGAACATCGCGGCGAGCGGCACATCGGCGCGGACGAGATGCGCGCCCGCCCGGAGTTCCATGCCGGTGAGCGAACCGCGACGGCTGGACAGGTCGCCCTGAACCGGACCCACGAAGTCGTCGGGTGTGACGACCTCGACCTTCATCATCGGTTCGAGCAACGTGGGCTGTGCTTCGCGGAGAGCTTCGCGCATCGCGATCGAACCCGCGATCTTGAACGAGCGCTCCGACGAATCGACGTCGTGCGCTTGTCCATCGAGCAATCGTACGCGGACATCGACCACCGGGTAGCCTGCGAGTTCGCCGCTCTGCAGAGCTTCGTCGCAGCCCTGTCGCACGGCCGGGATGTACTCGCGCGGGATGGGCGCGCCCTTGGTGCCGTCCACGAACTCGAAACCCTTGCCCGGTTCGTTCGGACCCACTTCGAGAACGACCACGCCATAGTCGCCCGAGCCTCCGGTCTGCTTGATGTAGCGACCCTCGGCGCGCACCGTCTTGCGGATGGTTTCCTTGTACGCGACTTGCGGCGGGCCGACGTTCGCGCCGACGCGGAACTCGCGAAGCAGGCGGTCACAGATGATCTCGAGGTGCAGCTCGCCCATTCCGGCGATGATCGTCTGACCCGTCTCCGCGTCGGTCGTTACGCGGAACGAGGGATCTTCTTGCGCCAGGCGTTCGAGCGATTCGCCGAGGCGATCCATGTCCGCCTGGGTCTTCGGCTCGATCGCGATCGAGATCACCGGCTCCGGGAACTGCATCGCCTCGAGAGCGATCGGATGGCGCGCGTCGCAGAGCGTGTCACCGGTCGAGACCGACTTGAAGCCGACCGCCGCAATGATGTCACCCGCGTACGCCGCCGGGATCTCCTGACGCTTGTTGGCGTGCATCTGGAGCAGGCGGCCGACGCGCTCCTTGCGGTCGCGGCGAACGTTCAACACCTGCTGGCCGGTCTCGATGCTTCCCGAATAGACGCGCAGATAGGTGAGGTGCCCCACGTGCTTGTCGGACATCAGCTTGAACACGAGCGCGGCGAAGGGCTCCGCGTCGTCGGCTTTGCGCGTGGTGGGCTTGTCGGTCTTCAGGTCGATGCCTTCGACGGGCGGCACGTCGAGCGGCGACGGCAGGTAGCAGACGATCGCATCGAGCAGGGGCTGTACGCCCTTGTTCTTGAAAGCCGAACCGCAAACGACCGGCACGACGCGAAGCTGCAGCGTCGCGGCGCGAAGCGCCTTGCGCAGCTGATCCGCGGCGATCGGCGCACCTTCCAGATAGAGCGCCATCAGCGACTCGTCCGAATCGGCGGCCGCTTCCACCACCTTCTCGCGCGCGGCGTCGGTGGCGGCTGCGAGCTCCGCGGGAACCTCGGCGACCTGGAAGCTGGCCCCCAGATTCTCATCGTCCCAGTAGATCGCCTTGCGCTCGAGCACATCGACGACGCCGCGGAAGGAATCCTCGGAGCCGATCGGGAGTTGGATCGGCACCGGGTTCGTGCCGAGTCGCGTACGCATCATCTCGACGACACGATCGAAGTTCGCGCCGACGCGGTCCATCTTGTTGACGAACGCGAGGCGAGGTACGCGGTAGTGATCCGCCTGCCGCCAGACCGTCTCGGATTGCGGCTCGACGCCGCCGACGCCGCAGAACACAGCGACCGCGCCATCCAGAACGCGCAGCGAGCGTTCGACCTCGATCGTAAAGTCCACGTGCCCCGGTGTATCGATGATATTGATGCGGTGATCTTGCCAGGAACAAGTCGTCGCGGCGGACGTGATCGTGATGCCACGCTCCTGCTCCTGCTCCATCCAGTCCATGGTGGCCGCGCCATCATGGACTTCACCCATCTTGTAGTTGACGCCCGTGTAGAACAGGATCCGCTCCGTAGTCGTGGTCTTGCCGGCATCGATGTGTGCCATGATGCCGATGTTGCGGATCCTCTCGAGCGGCGTCGTCCGAGCCATTTCAAAGAACTCTCGTCGCTAGCTGGACGAACTCACCACCGGTAATGCGCGAATGCCTTGTTGGCGTCGGCCATCCGGTGCGTGTCTTCCTTCTTCTTCACGGCCTCGCCGCGCTCATTGGCGGCGTCGATCAGCTCGTCGGCGAGTTTCTCCGGCATGCTACGACCGCTGCGTGACCGGGCGTACTGAACGAGCCAGCGCATCGCTAGCGACGTGGCTCGTTCCGGCCTCACTTCGATCGGCACCTGGTAGGTGGCTCCGCCCACGCGCCGCGACTTCACCTCGATGCGCGGCCGTACGTTGTCGAGTGCACGGCGGAACATCGCCAGGGGGTCGTTGCGCGTCTTGTTCTCGATCACCAGGAACGCGCCGTACACGATGTGCTCGGCGGTGCTCTTCTTGCCGCCGCGCATGATCACGTTCGTGAAGTACCCGACCTGACGGTCGTTGTACTTCGGATCGGTCGCGTGCTTGCGCCGTGCTACTTCGCGTCGCCTCGGCATGTTCCCTCTCGTTCCAGGCCGGCCCCTGACGCCGACGTCACTTCCAAGAAGCGCAGCCGGCAAGACTTCCTTGTCCCACCGGCCGCAACTCGAGATCGGCTACTTCGGGCGCTTCGCCCCGTACCGAGACCGACTCTTCCGGCGATCGGAGACGCCTTGCGTATCGAGCGTGCCCCGCACGATGTGATATCGAACACCCGGGAGATCCTTGACGCGGCCGCCGCGAACGAGCACCACGGAGTGCTCTTGCAGGTTGTGACCGACGCCAGGGATGTAGGCCCAGACTTCATTCCCGTTGGTGAGTCGCACGCGTGCAACCTTGCGCAGCGCGGAGTTCGGTTTCTTCGGCGTCTGCGTACACACGCGGGTGCACACACCGCGCCGCTGCGGAGACTGGTCGAGGTCGGGCGACTTGCTCTTTCGGCGCCGGGTCGTTCGACCTTGGCGCACGAGCTGTTGAATCGTCGGCATGCGCTGTCGGGTCCCCTCGTGTGATCGCGGTCGCTGCCGGTCTCGCCAGCGGACGGGTCCTGGTGTTGCCCTCTGGGCACCGGCTCGTGGTCTGGCGCGCGACGATGCGCGCGCCGGAGACTGGAGATACCACGCCCCTGAAACCCGACCGCGACTGCGGAGAGACCGGAACCATCCCATGACCAACCCGAAAACAGGGCTGGCGGATGATGCGGGTTGAACTCTCCGCGGGTTGCGGAAGGGCCGCAGCGAGCGCGGCCTAGATGCAAAATCGGCAGCACGATAGCGGTGTTCGGTGCCCTGTCAACCGCTCCGTGAGAGGCTCTCCGCTAACTCACGGGATGCCTCCGGCATCCGGGGGCTGCATGCTGGCCGGGCTTTCGGAGACGACGATGCCCCGCGCGCTCGGCAGCGAGAGAGTCGCGACACCACCCGGCTGCTCGGCCATGCCCTCGGGCGCCTCGACCTGGATCCCGATGTTCTTGTAGCGCGCCATCCCGGTACCGGCGGGAATCAGCCGGCCCATGATCACGTTCTCCTTGAGACCGTGGAGGCGGTCGGTCTTGCCCCAGATCGCCGCTTCGGTCAGCACCTTGGTGGTTTCCTGGAACGACGCAGCCGAGATGAACGACTCCGTGGACAGCGACGCCTTGGTGATGCCGAGAAGCAGCGGCTCCTCCTGCGCGGGGCGACCGCCCTGCGCGAGCACCTTCTCGTTCGCTTCGAGGAATAGCCACTTGTCCACGTGCTCGCCGACCAGATAGTCCGTGTCTCCGGGATCCTTGACGCGGACGCGTCGCAGCATCTGGCGGACGATCGTCTCGATGTGCTTGTCGTTGATCTTCACGCCCTGAAGGCGGTAGACCTCTTGGACCTCGTCCACCAGGTACTTGGCGAGTTCCTTCACGCCCTGGATGCGCAGGATGTCGTGCGGATTCGCAGATCCGTCCATCAGCGCTTCGCCGGCGCGAACGCGATCGCCCTCGTGGACGCCGATGTGCTTGCCCTTCGGGATCAGGTACTCGCGCGGCTCGCCGCCATCGGGGGTGACCAGCACACGCCGCTTGCCACGCACGTCGGTACCGAAGGAGACGGTGCCGTCGATTTCCGAAACGATCGCGAAGTCCTTCGGCTTGCGGGCCTCGAAGAGTTCCGCGACGCGCGGCAGACCGCCGGTGATGTCCTTGGTGCGGGTGACCTCGCGCGGCATCTTCGCGACCACGTCTCCGGCGGCGATCGCGCTGCCGTCCGTGGCCGAGACGTACGCGCCCATCGGCATCAACTTGTCGTGTAGCCCTTTCCCGTCGGGGCCGATCACCGAGATGCGCGGTCGCAGCGACGGGTCTTTCGCCTCGACGATCACCTTCGACGCGAGGCCGGTGAACTCATCCACCTGCTCGCGCATCGTCTGGCCTTCGATGATGTCGACGAAGCGAACGGTGCCCTTCACCTCGGCGAGGATCGGGTTGGCGAACGGGTCCCACTCGAGCAGCGGAGCCCCGGGCTTCACCGCAGTGCCGCTGACGACCTTCACCCAGGCGCCGTAGACGACCGGATGCCGCTCGCGCTCGTGGCCGCTGGCGTCGTAGATGACGACCTCGCCGTGGCGATTGCTGGCGATCTGGCGCCCCTGCCGATCTTCCACGGTGCGGAGGTTGACGTGGCGCACCTCGCCTTCGGTGCGCGCTTCCGCGCTCGACTGCTCGGCACGTCGCGTCGCCGCGCCGCCGATGTGGAAGGTGCGCATCGTGAGCTGCGTACCCGGCTCGCCAATCGACTGGGCGGCGATCACGCCGACCGCCTCGCCGAGGTTCACCATTTCGCCGCGCGACAAGTCGCGCCCGTAACACATCTTGCAGACACCGAATTTGGTCTCGCAAGTGAGCACCGAGCGGATCAGCAGGCGCTCGATACCCGCTTCTTCGATGCGCGCGACCTTGTGCTCATCGATCTCTTCGCCGGCGCGCACGATCACGCTTTGATCGCGCGGGTCGACGATCTCATCCACGGTAACCCGGCCCAGAATGCGCTCGCCGATCGGCTCGATCACCTCGCCGGCCTCGATGAGCGGACCCGTCACGAGACCGTCCTTGGTACCACAATCCTCCAGCCGGATGATCATGTCTTGCGCGACGTCGACGAGACGGCGGGTCAGGTAGCCGGAGTTGGCAGTCTTCAGCGCGGTGTCCGCAAGACCCTTGCGCGCTCCGTGAGTCGAGATGAAGTACTGGAGAACCGAAAGCCCCTCGCGGAAGTTCGAGGTAATCGGCGTCTCGATGATCTCGCCCGACGGCTTGGCCATCAGGCCGCGCATGCCGGCGAGCTGGCGCATCTGCTGCGCCGAACCGCGCGCGCCCGAGTCGGCCATCATGTAGACGGAGTTGAAGGACGGCACGCGCACGTCGTTGCCGTCGGCGTCCTTCGCGATCTCGGTGCCGATGTTCTCCATCATCTGCGAGGAGACCTTCTCGGTCGCCTCGGCCCAGATGTCGATCACCTTGTTGTAGCGCTCGCCGTCGGTGATCAGACCTTCCTGGTACTGCGCCTCGATCTCGCGGACCTGCTCGTTCGCACCGTCGATGATGCGGGGCTTGTCCGTAGGGATCGTCATGTCATCGACGCAGAACGAGATGCCCGCACGCGTTGCAAACTGGTACCCGAGCGTGCGCAGCCGGTCGGCGAGGATGACCGTCGCCTTCGAGCCGAGGCGCCGGTAGGCCTGGTCGATCAGCTCGCCCAGCGCCTTCTTGTCCATCACCTTGTTGACGATCTCGAACGGGATCTCGCCGGGCACGACCTCGCGCAGCAGCACGCGACCAGCCGTCGTCTCGACGCGACCGCCCTCCATGCGCACTTCGACGCGCGCATGCAGCTCGAGTTCGCCGGCGTTGTACGCGCAGACGACCTCATCGGGGCTGGCGAATCGCATCCCCTCGCCGCGCGCCGGAGATCGCTCGCGCGACATGTAGTAGCAACCGAGCACGATGTCCTGCGTCGGACCGATGACCGGACGCCCCGTCGCCGGCGACAGGATGTTGTTCGTCGACATCATCAGCACGCGCGCCTCGATCTGCGCTTCGATCGAGAGCGGAACGTGGACGGCCATCTGATCGCCGTCGAAGTCGGCGTTGTACGCCGCGCAGACCAGCGGGTGGAGCTGGATCGCCTTGCCGTCGATCAGCTGCGGCTCGAAGGCCTGGATGCCGAGCCGATGCAGTGTCGGCGCTCGGTTCAGCATCACCGGATGCTCGCGCACCACTTCGGCGAGAATGTCCCAGACCTCGGGACGCTCCTTCTCCACCATCTTCTTTGCGGCCTTGATGGTGGTCACGTAGCCACGCTGCTCGAGCTTCGAGTAGATGAACGGCTTGAACAGCTCGAGCGCCATGCGGGTCGGAAGCCCGCACTGGTGCAGGCGCAGTTCCGGACCGACCACGATCACCGAGCGGCCCGAGTAGTCGACGCGCTTGCCGAGCAGGTTCTGGCGGAAGCGACCCGACTTGCCCTTCAGCATGTCGGAGAGCGACTTCAGCGGCCGCTTGCTCGGACCGGTGATCACCCGACCGCGGCGACCGTTGTCGAACAGCGCATCGACCGCTTCCTGCAACATCCGCTTCTCGTTGCGGATGATCACCTCGGGCGCGTTCAGCTCCTGGAGGCGCTTCAGGCGGTTGTTGCGGTTGATGACGCGGCGATAGAGATCGTTCAGATCGCTGGTCGCGAAGCGACCGCCGTCGAGCGGCACGAGTGGTCGCAGATCGGGCGGGAGCACCGGAATGATCTCGAGGATCATGTGCTCCGGGCGATTGTCGGATTCGCGGAACGCGTCGAGCACCTTGAGGCGCTTGTGCAGTTTCTTGCGCTTCGCCTCCGAGGTGGCGTCGCGCATCTCGAGGCGCAATCGCTTCGACTCGCCCTCGACGTCGATCTTCGCGAGCAGATCGCGGACGGCTTCGGCCCCGATGCCGAACTCGAAGCCCTCGCGGCCCCACTTCTCCTTCATCTCGAGCAGCCGCTCGTCCGACAGCAGCTCGCCGAGCTTCAGATCGGTCTCCTTCGGGTCGACCACGATGTACGACTCGAAGTAGAGCACGCGCTCGAGTTCGCGCAGCGACACTTCGAGGATGTTGCCGATGCGCGAAGGCAGCGACTTCAGGAACCAGATGTGCGCAACGGGCGTGGCCAGCGTGATGTGGCCCATGCGCTCGCGACGCACCTTCGACTGGATCACCTCGACGCCGCACTTCTCGCAGACGACTCCGCGGTGCTTCATGCGCTTGTACTTGCCGCAATTACACTCGTAGTCCTTCACCGGACCGAAGATCTTCGCGCAGAAGAGACCATCGCGTTCCGGCTTGAAGGTCCGGTAGTTGATGGTCTCCGGCTTCTTCACCTCGCCGTGCGACCACTCCCGGATCTTCTCCGGAGACGCGATCGAGATGCGGATCGAGTTGAAGGCCAAGGGATCCTTGGGCTTCTCGAACAAGTTGTAGAGGTCTCGCACGGATCCCTCCTATTCGACTTTGTCTTCGACGAGATCGACGTCGAGTCCAAGAGCTTGGAGCTCCTTGACCAGCACGTTGAAGCTCTCGGGCAAGCCGGGCTCGAGTGTCATTTCACCCTTCACGATCGATTCGTACATCCGCGTGCGGCCGCCGACGTCGTCCGATTTCACCGTCAGGAATTCCTGGAGCGCGAAGGCGGCTCCGTACGCTTCGAGCGCCCACACCTCCATCTCGCCGAGGCGTTGACCACCGAACTGCGCCTTGCCGCCCAGCGGCTGCTGGGTGACGAGGCTGTACGGCCCGATCGAGCGCGCGTGGATCTTGTCGTCGGCGAGGTGGTGCAGTTTCAGCATGTACAGCACGCCCACCGTGACGTCTCCTTCGAACGGATCCCCGCTGCGGCCGTCGAAGAGCACCATCTGGCCGGATGTCGGCAGCTTCGAGCGAATCAACTCCGCCCTGATCTCGGGCTCGCCGGCGCCATCGAAGACCGCGGTCGCGACGTGAACTCCGCTCGCAACGCTCTTGGCGAGCGACAGGATCGCCTCGTCCGAAGCGCCGTCGAGCACCCGCGAGGTGGCGGGATGGTCATAGGAAACCTTCAGCGCTTCGCGCACCTTCGCGATTTCGATGCCGCGATGCTCGTCGAGCAGCGCGTTCACCTGCTGGCCGAGGCCGCGCGCGGCCCAGCCGAGGTGCGTCTCGAGAATCTGTCCGACGTTCATCCGCGACGGCACACCGAGCGGGTTCAGCACGATGTCGACCGGCGTGCCGTCCGCCATGTACGGCATGTCCTCCTCGGGGAGGATGCGCGAGATCACGCCCTTGTTGCCGTGGCGACCGGCCATCTTGTCGCCCACCGACAGCTTGCGTTTGATGGCGACGTACACCTTCACCATCTTGAAGACGCCCGGCGGCAGCTCGTCGCCCTTCTTCAGGCGCGCGATCTTCTCGTCGAAGACGGCCTTGATCACGCCCGCGCGCCCGTCGATGTTCACGAAGACGCGCTCGACCTGTTCCTGCACGCGGGAATCGGTGACTTGGACGTCCTTCCAGCGGCGCTGCGGAATCTGGCTCAGCTTCTCGTCGCTGATGACGTCGCCGCTGTCGAGCCAGACTTCCTTGCGGCGCTCGTCGGCTACGCGGTTGGCCGCCGACTTGCCGACCAGCAGTTCGCGCACGCGCAGCAGAGCGCTTTCGCGGATGATGCGCGTCTCGTCTTCCTGGTCCTTGCGCAGCCGCTCGATCTCCAGTTCTTCGATCGCGCGGGCACGCTCGTCCTTCTCGACGCCGCGGCGCGAGAAGACCTGCGCCCCGATCACGATGCCCGAGACACCCGGCGGGACGCGCAACGAGGTGTCACGCACATCGCCGGCCTTCTCGCCGAAGATTGCGCGCAGCAGGCGCTCTTCCGGAGAGAGCTGGGTCTCGCCCTTCGGCGTGATCTTGCCCACCAGGATGTCGTCCGGCTTCACCTCCGCGCCGATGCGCACGATGCCGGCCTCGTCGAGATCCTTCAGCGCCTCTTCGCCGACGTTCGGAATGTCACGGGTGATCTCTTCCTTGCCGAGCTTGGTGTCACGCGCGACGCACTCGAACTCCTCGATGTGGACCGAGGTGAACGAGTCGTCCTTGACGACGCGCTCGGCGATCAGGATCGAGTCTTCGAAGTTGTATCCACCCCAGGGCATGAACGCGACGACTACGTTGCGGCCGAGCGCCAGCTCGCCGCGCTCGGTCGCCGGGCCGTCCGCGATCACCTGCCCGCGCCGCACGCGGTGGCCTGGTTGCACGATCGGGCGCTGGTTGATGCAGGTGTTCTGGTTCGAGCGCTGGTACTTGATCAGGTTGATGATATCGACGTTCGAGCCGGTGCCGTCGTCGTCGTCCGGCTTGATGACGATGCGGCTGGCATCGACCGACACGACTGCGCCGTCGCGCTTGGCGACGACGGTGACTCCCGAGTCGCGCGCGACGACGGCTTCCATGCCGGTTCCGACGAGCGGCGCCTGCGTCCGCAGCAGCGGCACGGCCTGGCGCTGCATGTTCGACCCCATCAGCGCACGGTTGGCGTCGTCGTGCTCGAGGAACGGAATCAGCGACGCGGCCACCGAGACCAGCTGGTTCGGCGACACGTCCATCATCTCGATCTCGTCGCGCGGCGTCATCTGGAACTCGCCGGTCTTGCGTGCCTGGACGCTGGCGGCGACGAGTCGCCCGTTGGCATCCATCGCGGCATTCGCCTGCGCGATCGAGAGGCGCTCTTCGTCGAGCGCCGAGAGGTATTTCACCTCGTTCGTGACGATGGAATCGCGCACGACGCGGTACGGCGTCTCGATGAAGCCGAAGTCGTTCACGCGAGCATAGGTCGACAGCGACGCGATCAGGCCGATGTTCGGTCCTTCCGGCGTCTCGATCGGGCAGATGCGGCCATAGTGCGTCGGGTGCACGTCGCGCACTTCGAAACCCGCGCGCTCGCGGGTCAGACCGCCCGGCCCGAGGGCCGAGAGGCGTCGCTTGTGCGTCACCGCCGAGAGCGGATTGGTCTGATCCATGAACTGCGAGAGCTGGCTCGATCCGAAGAACTCCTTGATCACCGCCGAGACGGGCTTGGAGTTGATCAGGTCGTGCGGCATCAGCGTCTCGATCTCCTGGAGCGACATGCGCTCCTTGATCGCGCGCTCCATGCGCACCAGGCCGATGCGGTACTGGTTCTCGAGCAGCTCGCCGACCACGCGCACGCGGCGGTTGCCGAGATGATCGATGTCGTCGATGCGCTTGGTCGGATCCGATCCGTTCTTCAGATCGACCAGGTACTTGACGGCCGCGAGGATGTCGTCGCGGCGCAGCGTCGGAAGCTCGCGCAGCGGGATCTCTTCAGCCGGTGCGCTCTGCCCGCCCGGATGCCAGGTGGTGCGCTCGTCGGGGCTGAAGCTCAGCTTGTGGTTGAGCTTCAAGCGGCCGACGCGCGAGAGGTCGTAGCGCTCGGGATTGAAGAACAAGTTGTGAAAGAGGTTGGTCGCGGTATCGAGAGTCGGCGGATCACCCGGCCGCAGCCGCCGGTAGATGTCGATGATCGCCTCTTCCTGGGTCGCGGTCTTGTCGGCGAGCAGCGTGTCTCGCACCGAAGTGCCGGTGAGCACCGGGTCGAGGTAGAGCAGCTGGAACTCGTCGATACCCCGTTCGATGAAAGCATCGAGGTGGGCTTGCGACACCTCCTCGTTGCATTCGATGATGACTTCGCCAGTCGCCTCGTCGACGATGTCGAGCGGCGAGACGCGCTTCACGTTGTCTTCGCGAATCAAGTCCTCGAGGCCGATCGGAATCCAGGTGATCCCGTCCTCGTTCATCCGGCGCAGGCTCGCCTTGTTGAACTTGCGATCCTTGCGCACCAGCACGTTGCCCGCGGAGTCCTTCACGTCGTGCGACGAGCGCTGGCCTTCGAGCAGTGCCGGATCGACCTTCTTCAGATAGCGCGGCTTCTTGCCGTCCATCTCGGTCTTGATCAGCTCGGGCTTGTAGAAGTAGCCGAGCAAGTCCTCCGTGTTGTAACCGAGTGCCTTCAGCAGCACCGTCGCGAAGATCTTGCGGCGTCGGTCGATGCGCGCGTAGATCATGTCCTTGTGGTCGAACTCGAGGTCGAGCCACGAACCGCGGTACGGAATCACGCGGCAGGAGAAGAGCTTCTTGCCGGCGGCGGAAACAGTCGACGACGTGGTGGTGTCGAAGAAGATGCCGGGCGAGCGGTGCAGCTGCGAGACGATCACGCGCTCGGTGCCGTTGATGATGAAGGTGCCGTTGTCGGTCATGATCGGGATTTCCCCGAAGTAGACCTCCTGCTCCTTCACATCGCGGATCGTCTGGGAGCCCTCGGCATCGTCCCAGGCGACGAGACGAATCGTCACCTTGAACGGCGCGGCGTAGGTCATGCCTCGTTGGAGGCACTCCTGGACGTCGTACTTCGGCTGCTCGAGCACGTAGCCGACGAACTCCAGCGACGCGGTGTCGTTGAAGTCCTTGATCGGGAAGATCGAGTTGAAGACGGCCTGCAGCCCCGCGTTCTCGCGCTTCTCGGGATCGATCTGCGTCTGCAGGAAGCGCTCGAACGACTGCTTCTGGATCTCGATCAAGTTGGGGATCCCGAGGATCCTGGGGATCTTCGAGAAGTCCTTGCGGACCCGGGGTGCGTTCTCGGAGAATTGGATCTCTGTCACGACTCCGACTCGCCCTCCAATGGGGATGGTGCGGGGCTACCGGGCGCCTGGCGCCTTCGGATGACCGCGCGGGGATACGCGCCCGTTGCGCGTACGAGCGGTCGCGAGCGGCGCGGGCGCCGCGCGCGACCTGGCAAGAACTACTTGATGTCGACCTGGCCGCCTGCCGCCTCGATCTGTGCCTTGATCTTCGCGGCTTCGTCCTTCGACACGCCTTCCTTCACCGGCTTCGGCGCGGCCTCGACGAGGTCCTTGGCCTCCTTCAGACCGAGGCTCGTGATCGCGCGAACTTCCTTGATGACCTGGATCTTCTTGTCGCCCGCGGAAAGCAGGATGACGTCGAACTCGGTCTTCTCCTCGACCGGCGCAGCGGCGGCGCCCGACCCGGGGGCGGCGACGGCGACCGGCGCAGCAGCCGAGACGCCCCACTTCTCTTCGAGAAGCTTGGCAAGCTCGGCGGCCTGCATCACGGTGAGGCTCGACAGTTGATCGACGATGACGTTGAGATCAGCAGACATTTCCAAACTCTCCTTGCAGATCGAAACGGTCGAACCCTTGCGCGAGCCCAGCTCGACCAGGTGCCCGACGATTGGTGTATGCCGCGCAGAGGCCGCGACCTCGAGGGACCGCCTCCGCGGTCCCGGAAATCACTCGGCGGCGCCCGCCGCCTCCAGTTGTCTCTGGTGCGCCCCGATGACGCGTGCGATCTGTGCGCCGGGCGCTGCCAGCAATCGCGCGAGCTGACCCGCCGGCGCCTGCAGAAGCCCGATCAACTTGCCGCGCAGTTCATCCAGCGACGGAAGCGTGGCCAACACCGCGATCTCCGCGATGTCCAGCGCCTGCCCGTCTACGACCGCAGCTCGCAGCTCGAACGGTTGTTTCTCCTTGGCGTAATCGACGAGCATCTTCGCCAGCTTCGCCGGATCGCCGAACGAGAACGCCACCGCCGTCGGGCCACTGAAATGCGGCATCAGTGACGCGCCCGCGGAACCTTCCGCAGCTCTTCGCAGCAGCGTGTTCTTCGCAACGCGGTACTCGAAGTCGCCAGCACCTGCGGCGCGCATCTTCGCCCGCAGCGCATCGACACTGGCTACGTCGAGCCCACGGTACTCCGCTACGAACACGCTGGTGGCGCGCGTGAAGCGGTCGTGCAGCTCGGCGACTTCGAGTTCTTTTTGCGACCTTGTCAGCACCGCAAGGCTCCTCTACTCACGCGACCTTCGTGACCTCGACCGATGAGGGATCGACGCGCACGCCCGGACCCATCGTCGTCGAGATCGAGATCTTCTTCAGATATGCGCCCTTGGCAGAAGCGGGCTTGGCGCGCACCAGCGCGTCGATCAGCGCCGTCGCGTTGTCGACGAGCTGGTCCACGCTGAACGACTTCCTGCCTACGGAAACGTGAACGATCCCGGCCTTCTCGACGCGGTACTCGACCTTCCCGGATTTCTGCTCGGCGACCGCCCGTGCAACGTCCATCGTCACCGTGCCGAGCTTCGGGTTCGGCATCAGGCCACGCGGACCGAGGACGCGGCCCAGACGACCGACGACACCCATCATGTCGGGCGTCGCGATCACGCGGTCGAACTCGAGCCAGCCTTCCTGGATTCGCTTGGCGAGGTCGTCGGCACCGACGTGGTCCGCGCCGGCGGCCTGCGCCTCTTTTTCCTTGTCGCCCTTGGCGAAAACGAGGATGCGCACCGACTTGCCCGTTCCGTGCGGGAGCACGATGCCACCGCGCACCATCTGGTCGGCGTGCTTCGGATCGACACCGAGGTTCACCGAGACGTCGACGCTCTCGTCGAACTTGAGGAGAGGCGCGTTCTTGAGCAGTTCCACCGCGTCGCGCAGGCCGTAGCTGCGATCGCGATCCACCGACTCGATTGCCTTTTTCATGCGCTTGGTCTGCGGCACCGACTAGCTCTCCACGTCGATGCCCATCGAGCGGGCGGTCCCGGCGATGATCAGCATCGCGGCTTCGATGTCGTTGGCGTTTAGGTCCGGAAGCTTCAGCTGCGCGATTTCGCGCACCTGCGCCTTCGTCACGGTTGCCACCTTCACGCGGTTCGGCTCACCCGAGCCCTTCTCGACCTTCGCGGCCTTCTTCAGCAGAATCGCAGCCGGCGGAGTCTTCAGCTCGAACGTGAAGCTGCGGTCCGCATAAACGGTGATCACCGCGGGGATGATGAGCCCCACCTTGTCCTGCGTGCGCGCGTTGAACGCCTTGCAGAACTCCATGATGTTCACGCCGTGCTGGCCGAGTGCGGGACCCACCGGCGGCGACGGGTTCGCCGCGCCTGCCGGGCACTGGAGCTTCACGATCGCTACGACTTTCTTAGCCACGATGCATCCTCATTCGATTCATTCGCCGCGGCGCTACGCCTTCTCGAGCTGTGTGTAGTCGAGTTCCACCGGAGTGGCGCGACCAAAAACCTGCACCATCACCCGGACCTTCTCCTTGTCGGGCCGGACCTCGTCGACGAAACCCTGGAAGTTCGCGAACGGACCCGTCGTGACGCGCACGTTCTCGCCGCCCTCGAATTTGATTTTCGGCTTGGGCTTGACTGCGCCGTCCTTGATCTGCTGCGTCATCCGCGCCACTTCTTCTTCCGAGATGGGCGTCGGTTTGTTCGCAGCACCGCCGACGAAACCGGTGATGCGCGCGGTACCGCGGACGATGTGCCAGGTCTCGTCGTTCAGTTGCATCCGGACCAGGATGTAGCCTGGGAAGAACTTGCGCTTCGAGGTGCGCTTTTCCCCCTTCACCACTTCGACTACCTGCTCCTCGGGGATCAGGATCTCGTCGAAGAACTCTTCCTTTCCGAACGCCTTGGCTCGTTCGAGCAAACCCTGCTTCGCCTTCTGCTCGTGGCCTGAGTAGGTGTGAACGATGAACCAATGCTTCTCGGCTGCGCCGACCTTGGCGGCCCCGCCTGCTAGCGGCGTCGCCGTCTCCGCGGGCCCAGCAACGACGGGCGCCTCGGGCGTTTCTTCTGTCACGACAGAATCCACTCGAGGAACTTGGCGAGCGCCAGATCGACGATGCCGAGCACCAGAGTGATCACGCCCACGATGACCAGCACGCCGATCGTTCCTCCGACCGCTTCCTGCCGCTGCGGCCAAGTTACTTTCCGAAGCTCGCTCCGCACGTCGACGAAGTACTGCCGAGTGTTCTGCACCCAGCCAGCCGGATTCATCCGTTCTTCTTCGACTTCCTTCGTCACTCGACTCGCGCCTCTGCTTGTTTGCGGGTGGCAGGCGCGGAGGGACTTGAACCCCCAACCCCCGGATTTGGAGTCCGGTGCACTACCAATTGTGCTACGCGCCTAGACTCCTCGTGGCGGCCGCACCGGCGCTGCTACTCGATGATTTCCGCGACGACGCCGGCACCGACGGTGCGGCCGCCTTCGCGAA
>CAYGWM010000026.1:35455-49191 GCA_964353555.1 uncultured Spirochaetales bacterium | reverse complement strand
AAGTGCCGCGTGGGAACTGCGGGCTCGGCTTCGAGCTGGGGCCGGTCCTCGTGCTGCTCGCGGCGCTCCGGCGACGCATGGGTCACCGCGTCAGCGCCATCGACTGAGATCGCGCGCGCTCCGCCCCTCGGATTTCGCCGCCTACGCCCCCTCGACCGGCCCGAGGTCGCCGATCATGCACTTCACCGAGCCGCCGCCCTTCTTCAGGAACTCCGAGACGTCGATCGTCACGGGCGTAGTGCCGCGCTCGCGCAGTTGTCCTTGCAGGCGATCGGAGACGCCGCCGGGTAGGAACAGGAAGGACTCTCGCGCGGCGCTGCTCTGTCCGCTCGGTGTGTAGGTGAACGAGTTGGCCGCGTAGCGCGCGGCGTCGTCGTCGGAGAGTTCGAGCAGGTGCTCGCCGAAGGCTTCGCGCAGCCGCTCCCAGCTTTCGGTAGCGATTGCCGGTCGCCACGCCAGCAGGTGTTCGCGCTGCGGGCCGAACGCGCAGAGCGCGGTGTCGCCGTGGTAGTGCGCTTCGAGCACGAGCTCGACGCGCAACACCGGACGCGGCGCGATCAGCGCGGCCAAAAAAGGCATGGCGCGCGCGTCGGTGCGGAAGCCGTAGATGCGCTTCCAGGGCGGAACGCCGAGATGCGGCACGAAGCGCTGATCTTCGAGCCGGCCGTGCGTCAGCAGGTGAACGGCGCCGGCCGGGAAGAAGTCGGCCTCGCCTTCGAAGCGCAGGTGCTCTGGAATTGCAGCGGTGCGAAAGCCCGCCGCACGCACCACGCGGTCGTAGTGCGTGCGTTCGCCTGCGCGCGTCGCGATCAGGTTCGAGAGATGGAAGACCTTTTCGAAGCGCGGCTTCTCGGCGTCGAGCGGGAACAGGAAACCAGCATTGGCGGGGTAGACGAGACCGGGCTGGCCGGGGTCCGCTGGCACGGCGATGACGCGCGGGCCGTGATCGCGCAACGTGTCGAGGAGACGGCGCCACTGCTCGATCGCGCGACCGCGGTCGACGCTGCGCCGGGTGCCGAGCCACGTGCGCGTGTGCGGATTGGCGCCGCCCTTCACGCTGAAATGCGACGGATCGCCCATCAATAGCGTCCGACGCCAGTTGCTCACGGTCGCGGCATCCCGGGCGGCAAAAGGGCCGGGTCGAAGCCGCCCGCGTATTCGAGGTGGGACTGCGGCACCGTGCAGTACACCGTCGAGAGAATCCCGGCCGGGCGATCGTTGCCGCTCCGCTTGCCGCCGCCGAATGGAAGCCTGCCGCTCGCACCGATCGTGCCGCGGTTCCAGTTGAGGATGCCCGCCGACACGCGACCGACCGCGTATTCGTAGCGGGCGCGGTCGCGCGTCATCACGGAAGCGGCCAGCGCATAGTCGGAGTCGTTCGCGGCTGCGATCGCGTGGTCGAGATCGGCGACCGGGTACAGGCCGGCCTCGGGCGCGAAGATCTCCTCGCGGTGATAGGCGTGCTGCTGGCTCGCGTCCTTGAATCGTGCGAGGCCGGGCGCGACGAAGGGCGGCGGCAGCGCGCAGATGCCGGGCACTACGCGCTCGCCGCCCGCTTGCGCCGAGATCGCGCGGACCCGCGCGAGCCGCGCGTGCGCCGCGCACGAGACCAGCGGACCCATGAAGACGGCGGGATCGAGCGGCGCACCGATGCGGATGCCGGTGAGGACCCGCGCGAGGCGCTCCGCGAAGCGATCGAGCAGCGGCGCTTCGACGAAGATGCGGGACAGGCTCGAGCAGCGCTGGCCGGTCGTTGCGCAGATCGAGAGCGCGGCCTCGGCGACGGCGAGATCGAAGTCCGCGTCGGCGCACACCAGCATTGCATTCTTGCCGCCCATTTCGAGCGCGAGCAGCTTGCCGGGCTGATCGAGCGTCGCTTCGGCGAGCGCGCGACCCGTCGCCCACGAGCCGGTGAAGAGCACGCCGTCGATGCCTGCGTGCAGTGCCAGGCCGCGACCCACGTCGGCGCCGCCCTGCACGATTGCGAGAACGCCGTCCGGCGCGCCGGCCTCGTGAAAGAGAGCCACCAGCAGCGCGCCGACGGCTGGAGCCAGATCGCTCGGCTTGAACACCACCGTGTTGCCGGTGGCCAGCGCCGGGACGATGTGGCCGTTGGGAAGATGCGCCGGGAAGTTGAACGGGCCGAGCACGCCGAGTACGCCGCGCGGATGGAAGGTTGCGCGCGCTCCCGTGCCGGCTTCGATCGGTGCGATCGGGCGCATGCCCTCTTCGAGCGTCGCGTCGACCTTCGCGGCGAGCAGCTGCGCTTCGCCGCGCGCGTCCCAGAGCGCCTTGCCGACTTCGCGGGCGACGAGCCGCGCGATGTCTTCGCTGCGCTCGCGCGCCAGCGCTGCGAAGCGACGCAGCACCGCGGCGCGCGCCTCGAAGCCGAGGTCGCGCCAGCTGGGGAAGGCGCTGCGTGCGCGCGTCACCGCATCGTCGACGGCGCCGCGATCCGCCACCACGAAGCGACCGATTTCGTCGGCGGCATCGGCAGGGGAGCGGGAGACGAGCGTGTCGGCCACTGGCGTCATCTAGGGCAGCGGGGTCACCGCGACGCGGTCCCCGGCCGAAACGCCGAGCGCCTCGCGGCACTCTTTTGCGACGCACGGGAAGCCGTCGTCGTCGAGCGGTACCACCACCGCGCGGAAGCCGAAGCTCCCGTCCGCAGAGAGCAACGCCAGCGGTTCGTGCATTTCCACCGGTTCGTCGTCGGCGAGCGACGGCAGCACCAACTCGCGGCGCTCGCGCACCGACGCGATCGCATCGCGCGCAGCTCCGAAGTACGGGCCGCCATCGAACGGATCGACCTGATGCAGGTAGCGGAAGCCGATCCTTTCGAGGATGCGCACCGCGGCGACCGCGGTCTCGTTGGGCTTTCCGATCACTTGCTGGACGGCCGGAGGAAACAGCGTTGCGTAGACCGGATCGCGCGGGAATAGATCGGCGATGAAGGTTTTCGTGCGCGTCGAGAGGCGATCGGCTTCGCGGAACGAAAGGCCCGTGAAGAGCGCGCCGAAGGCGTCCCAGAGCCGGTTGGTGCCGTTCGCCTCGAACGGCGACAGCATTTCGGCGATCACTTCGCGCTCGAAGCATTCGAGGTGCGCTGCGATGTACGCAAAGCGCACGATCGAGAGCGCCTTGCCGCACTTCTCGGCGTGGCGGCGATAGCGCGGGTCGAGGATCAATCCACCAATCTCTGTGGGACCGTCGGTAGAGGAACGCAGGCGCAGCTTGTCGTGCGCGAAGCGGCGCTGCAGTTCGGTGCTCTGGCGCTCTTCGGTGGACAGCTCCAGCCAGAAGTGCGGACTCGCCGGCGTGCCGTGTTTGGCGAGGATCGTCGACGTGCCGACACAGCGGCGCTGCGCCAGGTCTTCCAGCACGAAGACGTAGACGGCCTCGCTGCGCCGGCCCGTGTCGCCCGCGAAACTGCGCTGCGAATCGTGGATGCGCTGGGAAAGGAAGGAGCGATCGCTCGGCAGATTCATCGAGTCGAGCAGCGCGGCCAGCACGACCAGGTCGTCGAGGTCGCGCTCGGCCACAGGTCGCAAGATCAGCACGGGATCTCCCTCGCCTCGCCGACGCGGCGCAGCGCCTTCTCGAGCATTGCGAAGCCGGCTTCGAGTTCTTCGTCGGTGGTGTTGACGGGCAGCAGCAGCCGGATGCGCACCGGGCTGGCACCGGCCGTGAAGACGAAGAGACCTTCGTCCCAGGCCGCACGCACGACGGCGTTGGTCACGTCTGCCTTGCCGTCGAATGCGACGAACGCGTGCATCGCGCCGATCCCCTCGTAACGGGAGACGGCCCCCTCGCAGCGCCGGGCGAGCGCTTCGAAGCGGCGCTCGACGCGACGACCGAGCAACGCAATGCGTCCCTCGGCGCCGAGGTACCCCTCCTGCTCGAGCCGCTGGATGATGCGCGCGCCGACCGCCATGCCGACGGTCGCGCCGGCAAAGGTGCCCGCGACGAGTCCCGGCCGTGGATTCATCGCCTTCGTGAAGAGCACCGCGCTTCCCTGCAGCACCTTGCCGGCCGTCACGACATCCACCCATTCATCGAGAGCGAGCGTGCGGAACGCAAACAGTTCGCCGGTGCGCGCGAAGGTCTGCACCTCGTCGATCCACACCGCGACGCCGGCTGCGCGACAGCGCTGCATCAGCGCAATGAAGAACTCGCGCGGGGCGGTGCGGATGCCGCCTTCGCCCTGCACCAGCTCGAAACTCATCGCGGCGATCTGACCGGGATGTCGATGCAGGTGCGCGTCGAGAGCGGCAAGGCTGCGACCGATCGGATCGGGATCGGATGCGTCGTAGAACGGCACGAGCAACACGTTGCCGCGCAGCGGGAGTCCTTCCCGGTATGCGGCTTTGTCGGTCAGCTCGGCGAGCGTCGTGGTGCGGCCTGCGAAGTTGCCCTCGAACGCGACCAGGCGATCGGCCGGGTGCCGCTTTTGCAGCAGCATCTTCAGCGCGTTCTCGTTCGCCATCGCACCCGAGATCGAAAGCCACACGTGGCGCAAGCGCTTCCCGGCGTGGCGCAGCAGCGCGCGCGACACCCGCGCATATTCGGGACCCGGCAGCAGGTGGCCCTGGAAGACCGCGTCGCTGGCCGCGGCGATGGCCGCGGTCTCGACGAGGTCGCGATCGGCGTGGCCGAACGCGTAGACGCCGATGCCACCGATCCAATCGAGCTTCCAGGTGCCGTCGGCCAGTCGCACCCGCGCGCCGCGACCAACACCCGATGCGATCGCGGGCAGCAGCAACGGGCGACCGCGCAAGCGACCCATCGTCGCGAGCGCGCGTGCATAATCCGGTGCCGTGAGCACACGCTCGGAAGCCTCGCGCGCCACCGCCTCGACCAGCGCCGCGGCGGCCACGCGCACGGACGGAACCGCGGCGAGCGAGTCGAGCGGGCTCTTGATGCGTCGGCGCGACATGGTTCGCACGCGTATCGGCTCGCCGCGCGGCGTCCTTGCGGAGCATCGGCTCGCGGCACTGCGGGGGCATCCCTACGCGGGGCCCTCCCGGCGGCCTCGGCTACCCTCCGACCCGCAGACGAAGCTCAACCCCGCCAAGCAACCCCTCAATCGAGCCAGGAGACTCCCTTTTCCCGCGTAGCGAGCCGGCCAGGCGAGCGGCGAGGTCACAAGGCCCGAGGTTCAGAACTTTGCCATGAAGACGAAGAGAACCGGGATGAGTCGGGGACCGATTGTGCGCGTGCGCCGAATCCGCGGCGAGGACCCCCACGCCGAGCGGCGTGCGGCGCTCGCCGCCGTGACGCCCTTTCTCGGGCTGGTGCGCGCGCCGTTCTATCCGCCCGCGCCATCGCCGACCGGCAAGGAACTGGTGGTGGCGACGTACAACGTCCATCGCTGGACGGGCGTCGGCAGCAGCAACCGCGGTCCCGATGCCGAGCGCGCGTCGTTCGTGATCTCCGAACTGGGCGCGGACGTGCTGGCACTGCAGGAAGTCGTGCGACCGTTCGCAGGCGAAGACCCGCTGGTGCGGCTCGCGGATCAGCTGCGGCTGCACGTCGCGTTCGTGACCACGCGCATCCATCGCCTCGGCGAACTCGGCAACGCGATTCTCTCCCGCTGGCCGATCACCAGCGCGTCGCTGCTCGATCTGAACTTCTCGCGCATCGAACGCCGCACGGCGGTCGCGGCGCAGCTCAGCACCGACGGGGGACCGCTCTCGCTGGTCGCGACGCATCTGGCGATCGTCGATCGCACGCGTCACCGCCAGGTGCGCCACCTGCTCGATCACCCGAACTTGCAGGGCCCGGTGATCCTGCTCGGCGACATGAACATGTGGCGGACCAACGACAAGGCGACCAAGGCGCTCGAAGCCGAACTGCCGACGCACTCGGAGATCGACTGGCCCGCGAGTTTTCCCGCCGCGCGTCCGGTGCTCGCGCTCGACCGCATCTACGCGCGCGGCGCGAAGGTGCTCGAAGTCCGCGCGCACCAGAGCCCGGCCGCGCGTCGCGCGTCGGATCATCTTCCGGTGGTCGCGCGCGTCTCGCTGCTCTGACGATGCAGATCGTCAGTAGGGAAGATCTGGAGGAGCGCCTCGCCCGACTACGGGCGCTGGTCCCCGATCCGCGCGCGGGTCTGTTCGGGCCGGGCTCGAAGGTCTGGGAGGTCAACAAGGAGTCGATCTCGTTCCTCGGCGGCGGACGCGCAGCGCTGTTGCAACTCGCGCATCCGTGGGTCGCCTGGGGGGTCGAGCAGCATTCGAGTACCCGCGACGACCCCTTCGGTCGCTTCCAGCGCACCTTCTTCCACGTGTTCCGAATGGTGTATGGAGATCTCGATACCGCGTTCCGTGCTGCGCGCGCGGTGCACGCGATCCACACGCGCATCGAGGGTCGGCTCGGCGCGGCGGCCGGTCCCTTCGCCGCGGGCTCGGCCTATCGCGCCAACCAGGTCGATGCGCTGCTGTGGGTTCACGCGACGCTGTGGGACACGTCGCTCGTGTGCTTCGAAAGCGTCGTGCGACCGCTCGGCGTCGACGAGAAGCGCGCCTATTACGAAGAGACCAAGCGCTTCGCGTACCTGTTCGGGATTCCCGACACCGTGCTGCCGCCGACCTGGGAAGACTTCGACCGCTACGTGCACGCGATGCTCGCGAGCGACGTACTGAGCGTCGCCGAGCCCGCCGCGCGCATGGCGACGTTCCTGTTCCAGCCTCTGGTTGCTGGCACCGGCGCCGTGATGCGTCGCTACGCGGAGATCACCGCATGGCTTCTCCCCGAGAGACTCGCGGCGGGCTTTGGCCTCGAACGCGACGGCGAGGCGGGGCGATTGCGCTTCGAAGCGAAGCTGCGACAGCTGCGCCACATCTGGCCGCACCTGCCGCGTCGCGCGCGCTATCTGCCTGCGTACGTCGAAGCGCGCCGGCGCATTGCGGGCCGCACCGGCAAGGATCCGATTGGAGAGGCATTGAGCCGCCTGTTCGTCGGACGGCCGAAGACGCTCTGAGCTACTCGGGTTCTTCGGCGCGCACCACGTCGCCCCGCACGCGCCAGCCTTCCTGTCCGTACAAGAACGGCACGAAGACCCACCAATGCTGGACGTCGACGTCGACCATCACGTTGCCGCCGCCGCGCTTCAGCGCGCCGTCGATGGCGTCCTGCAGTGTCGGTGACTTTGTGTTCGTCGGGATCCAGAAGATCGTCTGCGTGCGGACTTCGGACGTGACGTCCGGCACGCGCCGAGCGCCTTCGAGTTCGTAGCCGAGAAACGGAACGCGCTCGGTCGAGAGCGCTTCGAAGTGGCTGTGCGTCACGCAGCCGGCCGAAGTCACGAGCAGCGCAGCGAGCATCGAGCGGATCGGCGCGCGCATCATTGCGTCTCCGGCAGGTCGACGACGTTGCCGCGCACGGTCAGCGTTTCGATACCGACCAGGAACCACCATTTGGTGGTGCTCACATCGGCACGCGTCAGCAGGTCGCCGTGGCCGCGCGCGAGCGCGTCTTCTACGGCGAGTTCGAGGTGCGGTCCGGTGAAGGTCGGGATGAACAGCACGCTGGTCACGGCCGTGTGGCTGCCCTCGATGTCGCGCAGCACCGGGAGCTTGTCGAAGTCGAGATCGCGAAGGTCGCGCGCGTCGATCGACACGGGGCGTGTCGAGGCCAGCGTCAGATGGCCCTCGTCGGTCGCGCAGCCCGCGAGCGCTGCGAGCACCGCGAGTCCAATCGCGCCGCACCTCCATTCGCCGTTGCCGCGTCGTGCGCTTTGCATCTCCCCCCCTGCTTGATGACCTCGCCGCTCGGCTTTGCCTCGCTACGCGGGAAACGGCCTTGTGAACTTCGCCGCTCGGCTTTGCCTCGCTACGCGGGAAACGGGACGCGGCCGGCGCGCAGTCTAGCGGGCGTCACGGCGCGATCGCGAAGGTGACGGTGACCGACGCGGACAGTTCGAGTTGGCCCGGGGCGATCGGCGCGGCGACCGACTCCGCCATCATGCGCCCGTAGGCCACCGGCACCGGACCACCGCCGCCGCCGGTTTCGTCGATGTCGAGCACGCGACCGAGTGCAACGCCCGCCTCGCGCGCGTACAGCTCGGCCTTGCGACGCGCATCGGCGATCGCCTTTCTGCGCGCGTCGTCGAGCAGCGGCGCGGGCTCGGCCACGCCGAACGAGATCCCGCCGAGTTCGTTCGCGCCGGCGCCGACCAGCGCGTCGAGCACCGCGCCGACCTTGTCGACGCCGTGCACCTCGACTTGCACCTGGTTGGTCGCGCGGTAGCCGACGATCGAAGGCCTGCTGCCGGCGCGCGACACGCCGTCCGCATAAACTGGATTCACGTCGAAGCGATTGGTCTGCACGTATTTCTTCTCGATGCCGGCTGCGTCGAGTGCGGCGAGCACCTTCTGCATTGCCGCGCTGGTCGCCTTCACCGCGTCGGCCGCGCGCGCCGACTCGCTGACGACGCCCGCCGAGACCTGCGCCATGTCCGGCGCCGCGGAGACCTGGCCGGCGCCCGTCACGGTGATGGACGGTTGCGCACTTTCGCTCGCGAGGGCCGGCGCCGCAGCGGCGAGAGTGGCGAAGCAGAGCGCGCGAAAGATCGGGATCACGAGTGGTTCCTCCAGGCGCATGAAACCGCAGCGTCCCGATTCCGTCACGCGACTGCGCTTGCCAGCGCGCAGCGTGGCGGGGAGAATCGAGCGCATGGCCCGCGTTCCCACTTCGATGCTGCTGTTCGCGCTGTGCGCCGCGCTCGCCGGCTGCGCGGACATCGAGGCGCGGCGCTTCTATCGGGCTGGCACCGAAGCGCTCGATCGCGGCGAGTCGCAACGCGCCGTTGCCGAGCTGGAGCGCGCCGCCGCGCTCGCGCCGGAGATCTCTGCGATCCAGAACCACCTGGGCATCGCGTATGAAGACGCGGGCCGCAGCGACGACGCGCTGCTCGCCTATCAACGCGCCGTCGCTTTGGATTGCGACAATCGAGCGGCCGAATCCAATCTGCGGGAGCTGCGCGCGCGTCTCCATGATCCCCGCTCGTCACCGGACGGCCACGAGCCGAACACGGGTCAGGGTGCATCGAGATGAACGGGCGGGACGACGACGAGCGCGATCGGTCCGATCGGCCGCGACTTTCGTGGAGCGAGCTGGACAAGCGGCGCGGGAAGGCGCGCAGCCACACGGACGAGCGTCGGCCGCGCGGGGCGGCTGCCGAGGCGTTGGCCGCCAAGGCGGCCCAGTCGTATCTGAAGAAGCTCGACCAGCAGCTATTCGCAAAGGGCGGCAACAGCGGGGCGGCTGGAGACAAACTCGCGGGCGCGGTGCGCGACGCGCTCGGGACGCCGGCTCTCGACGACGCGTGTCGCGCGTATCTCGCGGAGGTCGGTGCGCCGGCGACACCGCCGCTGATCGCGGCGTTTCTCGATGCGCGCGATCGCGCGCTGCGCGTTGTGGCGCTGGTGGCCCTCGGGGAGGCCGTCGCGCTGACGGCCGGTCTGCGCTCGCAGCTGCGCGTTCTCGCGGAAGGTTCCGACGACGAGCTTGCGGAGCGCGCCGAGGAAATCCTCGCGCGTGGGTGAAGCCGAGGGCCGCGCCGCGCGAGGCGACAGGCCAATGGCGGGCTAAGCTTTCTCCATGTCGCATGAGGTCGAGCGCGCAGCGCTCTCCCGCTACCTCGACGATCGCAATTTGAAGCGGACCAAGCAGCGCGACGCGATCCTGGAAGTCTTCCTCGAGGCCACCGGTCACATCTCGAGCGAGGAGTTGTACCAGCGCGTGCGCGCGCGCAATCCGCACATCGGTTTCACCACCGTCTATCGCACGATGAAGATCTTCTGCGAAGCGGGTCTCGCGGTCGAACGCGCATTCGAGGGCGGTGTCACGCGTTTCGAGATCCCCCACGAGCACCACGATCACCTGGTTTGTGTGCGCTGCGGCCGAATCGTCGAGTTCGAATGCTCGATGATCGAGTCGGCCCAGGACCGCATCGCCGGCGAGTACGGCTTCCGCCTGCTCCGCCACCGCCACGAACTCTATGGGCACTGTCACGACTGCCAGAAAGACTGATCGGAGTTCGCCGGCGCTCTGCTGATGGCGCGGGCGCGGCCGGGCGCGATCGCGGATACTCGGACGCGGTGCGAAGCAACACAGCAGCGAAGGCCGGGTCGGCTCCGAGCGCGCGGCTTCGAACGGAGCGCGATGCCGAGGGCGCACTCCGCTTGATGCTGTCCGGTCATCTCGACGTGGATTCCACCGGTGCGCTGTGGCGCGAGGCGACCGCGGCTGCGCGCGACGCCGGTGGCGGCGCGCTCGTCGTCGATGCGACGGGGCTCGATTACTGCGACACCGCTGGCGCCGCGCTGCTCGTCGCAATCGAGCGCGAGCAGCATGCGGCCGGGGGTGCGTTCTCGATCGAAGGCCTGCGCGACGAGTTCAGCCAGGTCGTTGCGATGCTGCGCCCGTCCGACGCGGCGGCGGCTGCGAAGCCCGACGTGCCCGTCCCATTCTTCGCGAGGCTCGGCCGCTCGGCGCTCGGCATCGGAACGGATCTGCGTGCGCTGGTCGCGTTCGTCGGCGAGCTGACCGTGTTCACGCTGCGCGCCGCGCGCCACCCCAGCGAGCTGCGCTTTCGCGACGCGGTGACGGTGGCAGATCGCGCCGGTCTCGGCGCCGTGCCGATCGTCGCACTGGTCGGCTTCCTGCTGGGCCTGATCCTGGCGTTCCAGGGCGCCATTCCGATGCAGCGCTTCGGCGCGCAGGTCTTCGTCGCGGATCTGCTCGGCATCTCGATGCTGCGCGAACTCGGTCCGCTGATGGCGGCGATCCTGCTGACCGCGCGCTCGGGTTCGGCGTTCGCGGCCGAGATCGGCACGATGAAGGTCAATGAGGAGATCGACGCGCTCTCGACGATGGGACTCGAACCGGTGCGCTTCCTGGTGGTGCCGCGCGTGCTTGCGGCCCTCGCCGTGGTGCCGGCGCTGACGGCGCTGACCAGCGCCTTCGCGCTGATCGGCGGGCTCGTCGTCTTCGTGCAACTCGGGTTCCCGGCGGTGACCTTCGCGAATCGCATCGTCGAATCCGTCAGCCTGTCGGATGTGGTCGGCGGCTACGCCAAGGCGCTTGTGTTCGGCGTGATCGTGGCCGCCGTCGGCTGCCTGCGTGGATTGCAGACCGGAAACGGTGCGCAGGCGGTCGGCGCCTCGGCAACCAGCGCCGTGGTGAGCGGCATCATCCTGATCGCCGTGACAGACGGGATCTTCGCCGTGGTCTTCTACGTGCTCGGGATCTAGCAGGCCGCTCCCGCGTAGCGAGCCTACGGCGAGCGGCGAGGTCACAAGGATGGCGGAACGCGGCGAAACGATCATCCGTGTCGAAGGGCTGACTGCGAGGTACGGCGACCGGCTGATCTTCGACCGCCTCAGCTGCGAGGTGAAGCGCGGCGAAGTGTTCGTGATCCTCGGCGGATCGGGCTGCGGGAAGAGCACGCTGCTGAAGCACATGATCGGGCTCTACACCCCCGCTGCGGGTCACATCCTCATCGACGGCGACGACATCACCACTGCGAAGGGCGACGCGCGACGCCGGCTGCTGCGCAAGATCGGCGTGATGTACCAGAGCGGCGCGCTCTTCGGTTCGATGACGTTGCTGGAGAACGTGCGGCTCGCGCTGGAAGAGTTCGCCGACCTGCCGAACGACGCGATGGACGCGATCGCCGCCAGCAAGCTCCGGCTGGTCCAACTCGAGGGCTTCGAGCGCTTCTACCCCGCCGAGATCAGCGGCGGCATGAAGAAGCGCGCCGCGATCGCGCGCGCGATGGCGCTCGATCCGGCGATCCTGTTCCTCGACGAGCCCTCGGCGGGCCTCGATCCGATCACATCCGCCGAGCTGGACCAGACGATCCTGCGCCTTGCGCGTACGCTCGGCGTCACCTTCGTGGTCGTGACCCACGAGCTGCCCAGTATTTACGCGATCGCGGACCGCGTGATCATGCTGGACCCGCGCGTCCATGGCATCGTCGCGACCGGACCGCCGCAGCAGCTGCGCGATCATGCGAAGGACGAGTGGGTTCGCCGCTTCTTCCGCCGCGAGGCGGAGCCGGCGGCGACCGTAGGAGCACCGGCATGAGCGATGAAGCCCGCTACGCCCGCGTCGGCGCATTCGTGTTCGGCGGCATCGCGCTCGCGGTGGTCGGCGCGCTGTTGATCGGTGGCGGCGCGCTGTTCCGGCGCCCGCTGATCATCGAGACGGTCTTCGACGAGTCCGTTCAGGGTCTCGAAGTCGGCTCGCCGGTGAAGCTGCGAGGCGTCAAGCTCGGATCGGTGTCCTCGATCGGTTTCGTCGGCGACAGCTACGTGCTCGACGACACACCCGACGCCGTCAAACAGCGCAACAACGTGCTGGTCCGCATGGAGATCGAATCGCGACTCGACGCCGAGTCGTCGCGTGTGGACCAGGAGGAAAGCGTGCGCGTGCAGGTGGAAAAGGGATTGCGTCTGCGCGTGACGCCGCTCGGGATCACCGGCACCGCATTCATCCAGGCCGACTATCTCGATCCGAAGAAGAATCCGCCACTCCCGATCACCTGGACCCCAGATCACGTCTACGTGCCGTCGGCGCCGAGCACGATCTCCCAGCTCTCTTCCGCGGCCGAGCGACTGATGACGCGCATCGACAAGCTGGACGTAGAGGAGTTGCTCACCAACTTCGACAAGGTGCTGGCGAGCCTCAACTCCGCGCTCGGCGAGGCCGACGTCGAGGGCGCGCGGAAGTCGGTCGGCGAACTGCTCACGGAACTGCAGAGCACCAGCAGCGAGGCGCGCAAGGCGATCGTCGCCGCCGATCTGCGCGGCACGAGTCGCGATGCGCGCAATACGCTCGATCAGATGACCGCGACGCTGACGCGCGTGCAGCGCCTGCTCGACGCCAATGATGATGATCTCGCGGTCACGCTCGACAATCTGCGCGTCGCGTCCGAGAACCTGCGCGAGGCTTCGGAGACGGCGCGCGCGTATCCCTCGTTGCTGCTGTTTGGCGCGCCGCCGAAGCGGGTCGAGGCGCCGGCGAAATGAGCGTCGCGATCTCGCGCGCACTGATGGCGTTGCTGTTCGGCGCCGCCGTGCTCGGGGCTGGCTGCGCGGGTGTGCTCGACCGCCAGCCGCCCGAGAAGCAGCGCTTCGTGCTGGCGCCCGGGCGACCCGATCCGGTGTCTGGTCCCCGCGCGGGCGCGCTGCGCGTGGGCGTCGTGCGCGTGTCGTCGCCGTTCGAGAACCGCGGTTTCGTGCGCCGCAGCGGCGAAAAGACCTTCGCGAACGACTTCTACAACGAGTTCGCTGCCCCGCCCGGGACGCTGCTGCGCGACGTGCTCGTCCCGTGGCTGCGCGATGGCACGCTCTTCGCGACGGTCGTGCGCGGATCCGAGGCGCCCCCCGATTGGCTGCTCGAGGTCGATCTCGAGGCGCTCTACGGAGATCTTCGTGATCCCGCGGCGCCGCAGGCGACGATCGCGTTCGCGGCGCGATTGCTCGACGCCCGCGCGGCGGCCGCGTCGATCGTCTTGGATGAACACTATGCGGCGACCGAGCTCGCGGCCGATGGCTCGCCGGCGGCGCTCGTCGCAGCGTGGAACCGGGCGCTCGGTCGATTGCTCGCCGAACTCGCCACCGATCTCGACGCCGTGCGCGGGCGCGGGCACGCCCGCTAGCCTCGCGCGACTGCGGAGGAGCCTCGTGTTCGAGACGGCCGAACTCGGCAATGCGGTAGCGAAGACC
>CAYGWM010000026.1:17161-35355 GCA_964353555.1 uncultured Spirochaetales bacterium | reverse complement strand
GCGGAGGAGCCTCGTGTTCGAGACGGCCGAACTCGGCAATGCGGTAGCGAAGACCGACTACGACGCGCGCGCGCCCGGGCTTCGCGTCGGCCTGATCAACGCCCAGTTCGACCTGCGCAGCGCCGATTTCCCCGTCGTGGTGCTGCTCACCGGTGATGACCGCGCGGGTGTCAACGAAGTGCTGAACGTGCTCCACCAGTGGATGGACACGCGCTTCGTTCAGACCGTCGCGTTCGGTGCGCGCAGCGAGGAGGAGCGCGAGCGCCCGCGTTTCTGGCGCTATTGGAAGGCGCTGCCGCGGAAGGGACAACTCGCGCTCTTCGTGGGCGATTGGTCTACCTCGCTTCTCGTCGACCATCTCGGCGGTGGCATCGACGAAGTCGAGTTCGCGCGCGGTCTCGACCACGTCGAACGCTTCGAGCACGCGTTGGTCGACGACGGCGCGCTGCTGCTGAAGTTCTGGCTGCACCTGCCCAAGCGGGAACTCAAGCGGCGGCTGGGGCAGGGCCGGAAGAACGACGCTGCGGCGCTTCGCACCGATCCGGTCGATCGCCGCCTGTATCGGGACTACGACGAACTGTTGCCCCACGCCGAGCGCCTGATCCGCAAGACCAGCAGTGCCGCCGCGCCATGGCAGATCGTCGAGGGCACCGATCCGCAGTACCGGAATCTCACGGTCGCCGAAGGCATTCTGGCGGCGGTGAACGCGCGAATCGGCACGCGCGCAGCGGCACCGGCGGCACGGGCAGCCGCGATCCCCGACCTCGATCCGCAAACCACGGTGCTCGGCTCGGTCGACCTCGAGTCCAGCGTCTCGTACGACGAGTACAAGGCGACGCTCGCGCTGCTGCAGGCTCGACTCCGCGAGCTGACCGCGCGCGCGCGCAAGAAGGGCGTCGCGACGGTGTTGGTCTTCGAGGGCTGGGACGCTGCGGGGAAGGGCGGCGCGATCCGTCGCATCACGCACGCGCTCGACGCGCGCGACTACCGCACCGTTCCGATCGCTGCGCCGACCGAAGAGGAAAGGGCGCATCATTATCTGTGGCGCTTCTGGCGACAGCTCCCGCGCGACCGGCAGATCGTGATCTTCGATCGCAGCTGGTACGGCCGCGTGCTGGTCGAGCGCGTCGAGGGTTTCGCGCAGGACGGCGAGTGGCGGCGCGCGTTCGCCGAGATCAACGACTTCGAGGATCAACTCGCCATGCACGGCATCGCGCTCGGCAAGTTCTGGCTGCACATCGACGCGGGCGAACAGCTCCGCCGCTTCCAGGCGCGCGAGAAGACGCCGTTCAAGAAGTACAAGATCGGCGAAGACGACTATCGCAACCGCGACAAGTGGGATGCGTACGTCGCGGCGATCGACGAGATGGTGGCGCGTACCAGTTCGGAGCTGGCGCCCTGGACGCTCGTTCCGGCCAATGACAAGCGCTTCGCGCGCATCGCCATCCTGCGCACGGTATGCGACGTGCTGAAGCGGGCGTTGAAGAGCGCATGAGTGCCAGGCGTCGCTCGCTCAGCGCCCTCGCGCTCGTTTCGCTCGCGCTCGGTTGCGCCGGACGATCGCATGCGCCGGCCGAGCGGCCGGTGGCACCGCAACACGACGTGCGCATCCTGCGCGACGATTTCGGCGTTCCGCACGTATTCGGCAAGACCGACGCCGACGCGGCGTTCGGTCTCGCCTACGCACACGCCGAGGACGACTTCGCGACGATCCAGGACGTGCTGTTCGGCGTGCGCGGGAAACTCGCGTCCGAGCGGGGCCCGCGTGCCGCGCCGAACGACTACATCGTGTCACTTCTCGGCGTCTGGAAAGACGTCGAGCGTGGCTGGACGCGCGATCTCGATCCGCGCACGCGCGCGGTGCTGGACGCCTATGCCGCTGGCGTCACGTACTACGCGGAGCTGCACCCGAAGGAAGTCTGGGATGGCCTGCTCCCGGTGCGTGGCCAGGACGTGCTCGCCGGCTTCGTGCTGCGCTCGCCGTTCTTCTTTGGACTCGATCGCACGCTGCGCGATCTCTACCGCAGCGGCGGAGCCAGCGACGACGCGGCGCAGGTCGCGGCGATTCCATTCGCGGCGCCGACGATCGGTTCGAACACCTTCGCGGTGGCGCCATCGCGCGCAGCGGACGGTCGCGCGCACCTGCTGGTGAACTCGCATCAGCCGTGGACCGGGCCGGTCGCGTGGTACGAAGCGCACGTGCACAGCGACGAAGGCTGGGACGCGGTCGGCGGCATCTTCCCGGGTTCGCCGGTGATCCTGCACGGCCACAACCGCAACCTCGGCTGGGCCTTCACGGTGAACAACCCGGATCTCGTCGACGTGTACCGGCTGACGATCAACCCGAAGAACGCGAACCAGTACTGGTTCGACGGCGCGTGGCGCGATCTCGAGGTCGAGCGCGTCGCGATCCGTGTGAAGCTGTTCGGCTTCTTGCCCTTTACCGCGGATCGCACCGTGCTGCGATCGGTGCAGGGCCCCGTGCTGCGTTTGCGGCACGGCACCTTTGCGATCCGTTACGCCGGCATGGGCGAGGTCCGGCAGGTCGAGCAGTGGTACCGGATGAACCGCGCCGAGAACTTCGAGCAGTGGAACGATGCGATGCGGATGCAGGCGATCCCGTCGCTGAACGCGAGCTACGCCGATCGCAGCGGTCGCATCGGCTACTTCTACAACGCACTGCTCCCGGTGCGCTCGCCCGGCTACGACTGGGCCGGCATCGTGCCGGGCGACACCAGTGCGACGCTGTGGAGCGAGTTCCTGCCGTGGGGCGCGTTGCCGAAGGTGGTGAACCCGCCGTCGGGATTCGTGCAGAACTGCAATAGCTCGCCGTTCGAGACGACGCTCGGCGCCGGCAACCCGAAGCCCGAGGACTTCCCGGCGAGCGCCGGTATCGAGACGCACATGACCAATCGCGCGCTGCGCGCGCTGGAACAGCTCGGCGCCGATTCCTCGCTGACCGACGAGGAGCTGCGCACGATCAAGTTCGACGTGACGGTGTCCGAGCGCTCGGAGCTCTTCGACTATCTCGAACGCGCGCTCGCGGCGGTAGACGCGGCGGGCGTGGCCCCGCGATCGCTCGAAGCGAGCGCCGCCGCGTTGTTGCGCTCGTGGGACCGCCGCGCCGATTCCGAGAGTCGCGCCACGACGCTCGCGATCCTGACGCTCTACCCGCTGATCGAAGCGCGTAATGACGGACGACCGGAGCCCGACCCGCGGGCGACTCTACGCGAGACTGCGAGGATGCTGATGCGCCGCCACGGTCGCCTCGATCCGCCGTGGAGTTGGGTGAACCGGATGCGTCGCGGCGCGCTCGCCACAAGCGTCGATGGCGCGCCCGACGTGCTCCACGCAGTCGAAGGTCCGCTCGAGAACGATCGCGTCGCGGCGGATTCGGGAGACGGTCTGATGTTCTTCGTGTCGTTCGGCAAGGACGGTGTGCGCTCGCAGAGTCTGCACCAGTACGGCAGCGCGACGAGTCGTCCGAAGTCGCCGCACTACGCGGATCAGGTGCCGCTCTTCGTCGCGCATCAGCTGAAGCCGGTCAGGATGGACGAGTCCGAGATTCGCGCACACCTCGAGCGCGAGTATCGGCCCGGAGAAGAACTCGACGCGCCAACGCTCCCGCGTAGCGAGCCAACGGCGAGCGGCGAGGTCAATCAGGACTAATCTCGGCGCCCGCGCCCGACGGAGGAATTGCATTGTCGCTCGCCATGACCCGAGCCGAACGCGAAGCCTTTCTCGCTGCGCTGCACGTCGGCGTGATCAGCATTTCGGAGCCCGGTCGCGGGCCGCTCACGGTGCCGATCTGGTACGCCTATGAACCAGGCGGCGATCTGTGGGTGCTGACCGACCGCGACTCGCGCAAGGGCAAGCTGCTGGAGGTGGGCAAGCGCATCTCGCTGTGCGCACAGACCGAAGCGCCGCCGTACCAGTACGTGAGCGTCGAGGGACCGATCGTCGCGATCGAGCCTGCCGATCGCGAACGCCACGCGCGCCCGATGGCGCGTCGCTATCTCGGAACCGAACTCGGCGATCGCTACGTCGAAGCGACTTCTGGCGAGCGCGACGCGGGCGGCAGTGTCGTCGTGCGGATGCATCCCGAGCGCTGGCTCAGCGTCGACTACAACAAGCAGTTCCAGGTCTAGGCGACGCTCAGGCGCCTTCTTCCACCCAGGCCTCGAGATCATCGGGCAGCCCGTGTTCGTCGTCGCGCACGCTGCCGAAGGTTTCGCCGAAGTTGGCGCGGAACATCTCGTCATAGTGCGCGGCGGAGCGCTCGCTCATCAGGTCGAGCGCCTTCAGCGTGGGGATCACGAAGCCGCGGATCGGGCCGCGCCGGCCGCCGGTGCGCTGCAGCGAGGTGGCGATCGTCGCGCGCTCCTTCGCGAGCGCCTGGAACGCCTCGCCCGGGTCGACGCCCGCCTCCTTCCAGAGCTGCAACACGCTCGAGCGCATCGTCGTGCCGCCGCGCGAATCGACCAGCAGTCGCGCGCACTCGAACGCGAAGTCCTCTACCTCGGCGCGCTCGCGCTCGCTGAGCGTCGGCACCACAGCCGAGAGGTACTTGATGCCGTAGCCGGTGTGGCGGGCTTCGTCACGTGACACGTAGGTGAGAAGCTCTTTCAGCAGCGGCTCGCTCGTGGCGTTGCGCATGTCGCGGAAGCTGTAGAGCGCAAGTCCTTCGGTGACGACCTGCATCCCGACCGCCTTCTTCTTCCAGTCGTCGGTCGCGAGTACGTTGTCGAGCAGCTGCTTCAACGCCGGCGCGATCGGCTGCACTTCGCCGAGTTTGCGCACGTACGCGGCAAACACTTCGACGTGGCGGGCTTCGTCGAGCGTCTGCGTCGCGGCATAGAACTTGCCGTCGGTATGCGGCACCGCGGCGACGAGCTGTCCCGCGACCATCAGCGCGCCCTGTTCGCCGTGCAGGAAGTTGGAGAGCAGGAAGCAGGCGCTGCCCTTCGCCACCTTCCAGCGCGTTTCGAGCGGGAGTGCCTTCCAGAACTCGGTCTCGTGGATCGGGATGCCGCCGATCGAGAAGGTGTCCGAGAACGCCGCGCGATCGATCGGCTGCTCCCAGTCGAGCTGCTTCATGCCGATCCACTGGCGGTCGAGCGCATTCGCGTAGAGCGTCCTCAGCTCGTCGATCTCGGGCTCGTAGTTCCAGTTGTAGACCGCCTCCATCGCGGAGCGCACCGCATCGGTCTGGATCGGGTGCCGGTCGGAAAGCTGATCTGCCATGAGGAATCTCCAGGGACACTCGTTGCGCGGTTTGCGTTGGGGACGTTGGTTGCGCCGCAACCAACGTCCCCAACGCAACAATGGAATCTACCGAATCGCGGGGATTCGGCGGGTTCACTGCTTTCGCGCTGAATATTGCGGTCAGTCTTCCAGCACGATCCGGTTCGGCAGCTCGTTGGGATTGCGACCAAGTACGGGCACGTGGCGCGCGAGGATCTCGCCGCAGCGGCGGATCGCGGCCTCGAGCCCGTCGGCGGCGTCCCCGCGGCGCAGTCCGTCGACGGCGAGGTCGACGACCTGCTGCCAGTTCTCGTTCGGGTCGAGCGCACGGTGGATGCCTTCGTCGGCGAGTACGACCACGCGGCGCTCGAGCAGCGCGACGAAGATCAGGATGCCGGTGCGATTCTGGGTGCGTGCGAGACCGTTCGTGGCGAAGGCGTTACGAGCCCGCGCGGCGACGCGCTCGAGCACCAGCGGCTGCGCGATCAGCAGCCTTCGCACCGCGTCGATGCGCGCCACGGCATGCGCGACTGCCAGCGCGGCGGCTTGCGCCGCCAGGTAGATCCAGCCTTCTAGCGGCGGTGCGAACGCGAGCAGTCCCGCGAACACGAGCGCCGCGAGCAACACACCGAGGCGCCAGCCCGCGCTGCCGTACTCGTCGCACGCGCGCGCGACGACGACTACGATCTCGCCCTCCGTATTCCGCTCGGATTCCATCACGGTTGCTTCGAGGCGAAGGCGCGCCGCCGGATCGAGGAGTTGCCCGGGCCGCATCGCTCACCAACTCCCAGAGGCGCCGCCGCCTCCGAAGCCACCGCCGCCGCCGCTGAAACCACCGCCGCCACCGCCGAAGCCGCCGCCTCCTCCAAAGCCGCCAAAGCCGCCGCCGCTTCCGAATCCGCCGCCCGAACCGATCCGGCCGCGCCGCGCTCCGGCTCCGGGTATCGCGGGCCCGATCCAACCAAAGAGCGTGCCCAGCACGAAGGCGAGCGCCGCCCAGCCGGCCACCTTCAGCGCCAGGAAGACGAAACCGCCCGCTGTCACGCCGCCGAGCACCGCGCCGACCGGACGCAGCTTGCCGCCGCGAAACGGTAGCCAGAGCATGCTGGCGATGATCGACGCGAAGAGCACGAGTCCCATCGGGTCAGTGCCCTGCGAGCCCGAGTCGCGAAGCGGCCGCTTGGCGAACGGAATCTCCTCGCCGCGCGCCGCGCGCATCAGCGCGTCGGCCGCTGCGTCGATGCCGCCCGGCATGTCACCCTCGCGAAAGCGCGGGATCATCATGTCCTCGATCACGCGCTTGCCGATCGCGTCGGGCACGACGCCTTCGAGTCCGTAACCGACCTCGATGCGCGCGCTGCGATCCTTCGCAGCGATGACCAGCAGGATGCCGTTGTCGGCGCCCTTGCGTCCGAGCTTCCACGACTCCGCGACGCGTAGCGCGAACGACTCGATCGGCTCGCTATCCGTGGTCGGCACGGTGAGCACGGCGATCTGGTGGGACGTCTCGCTCTCGAATTGTGCGAGCGCTCGTTCGAGGCGCTGGGCGCGCTCTGCGGGAAGCACACCCGCCAGATCGGTGACGTGCGCGTGCAGCGCCGGCACCGGGATCTCTGCGCGCGCCGGACACGCGAGAGCGAATACGAGCGCCGCGCCGAGGGCGAGGCTGCGGATCAGAACTTCACCTCGGGCGGCTTGTCGGCGCCTTCCCGCGCCTCGAAGGTCGGTCGCACGTCGGCGTGGAGCAGGAAGCGCGCCGTCAGATTGGTCGGGAAGAAGCGCACCAGCTTGTTGTACTCCGCGACCGTTTCGACGTAGCGCTTGCGCGCCACCGTGATGCGGTTCTCGGTTCCTTCGAGCTGGGCCTGCAAGTCGCGGAAGTTCTGGTTCGCCTTCAGGTCGGGATACTTCTCGATGGTGACGAGCAGCCGCGACAGCGCGCTCGAAAGCTCTCCCTGTGCCGCATCAAACTTCTTGAAGGCCGCGGGATCGTTCACCAGTTCGGGTGTCGCCTGGATGCTGGTCGCCCTGGCGCGCGCGTTCACGACGGCTTCGAGCGTGCTCTTCTCGAAATCGGCGGCGCCCTTCACGGTGGCGACCAGGTTCGGCACCAGGTCCGCGCGCCGTTGGTACTGATTGGCGACCTCGGCCCACGCCGCCTTCACCTGCTCGTCGGCGCCTTGGATCGAGTTGTAACCGCAACCACTCGTCGCGATCGCGAGGGTAGCTGCGGCGAAGAGCACGAAGCGAGCGCGGGGGCCAGCGAACACGAACGGGGTCATGGGTTCACCTCCATTGCCGCGCATTCTAGCGGCATCTGGCGCCGCTCAAGGGCCGCGCGAGATCCTCCGATCGAACGCTCATGCGTGCGCCCGAACTCTGTTGCCCGATCTGCCAGGCCGACATTCCGCTCGGTGGCGACGAGAAGCCCGGCGACGAGATCTTCTGCACCTATTGCGGTGCTCCGTGTCTCATCCAGGGCAAGCTCGATGACCCCGACTCGTGGGAAGCGGAGGAAGACTTCTAGCGCGCGGCCGTTTGCGGCCGTGGTGCGGAATCATCCGCCAGCCGCGATCGCGGCAGAGTGCGACGGATCAGTCGCCGGTGTAGAGCGGAAGCCGCTCGGCCAGCTCCGCCAGCGGCCTGCCCGCGAGATCGCGCGTCGACAGCAGCGGCTCGGCGACCGGCCAGCGCACGCCGATCGCGGGATCGTCCCATTGGATCGTGATCTCATCCTCTGGCACGTACACGTCGGAACACTTGTACTCGACCTCGGCGACGTCGCTCATCACGCAGAAGCCGTGGGCGAAGCCGCACGGGATGTAGATCTGGCGAAAGTTCTCGGCCGAGAGGGAGACGTCGAACGATCGGCCAAAGGTCGGCGAGCCGCGCCGGATGTCGACCGCGACATCGAAGATCTCGCCAGCCACGACACGCAGCAGCTTCGCCTGCGGGCGTGTCACCTGCGCGTGCAATCCGCGCAGCGTGTTGCGCACCGAACGCGAGTGGTTGTCCTGCACGAATGCGGCGGCGATGCCGCCGTCGCGGTACTTGGTCTCGGCGTAGGTCTCGAGGAAGAAACCGCGCGGGTCGCGGTACACGTCCGGCTCGATCACCAGTACGCCCGGGAGCGTTGTGGGGATGAACTTCACGAGGCCACTTCCTCGGCGAGCTGCACCAGATAGGTGCCGTAGGGTGACTTAGCCAGGTCGCGACCCAGTTTGGCCAGCTCGGCGCGATCGATCCAGCCCTTTCGGAACGCGATCTCCTCGACGCTCGAGATCATCAGACCCTGGCGTTCCTGTACGGTGTGGATGTACTCGGACGCCTGTAGCAGCGATTCGTGCGTGCCGGTGTCGAGCCAGGCGATGCCGCGGCCGAGCAGCTCGACGCGCAGCTTCCCCTGCTTCAGGTACGCGAGATTCACGTCGGTGATTTCCAGCTCGCCGCGCGCGGACGGCGTGAGCGCACTCGCGATCTCGACGATCTGGTCGTCGTAGAAGTAGAGCCCCACGACCGCGTAGTGCGAGCGTGGCTTGCTCGGTTTCTCCTCGATCGTCAGCACGCGCCCCTGCGGATCGAATTCGACCACACCGTAGCGCTCGGGGTCGTTCACCCAGTAGCCGAACACCGTCGCGCCGGAACGTTGCTGCGCGGCGCTCTCGAGTCGGTCGCTGAGGCCGTGACCGTGGAACACGTTGTCGCCGAGCGCGAGCGCGACGCTGTCGCCCCCAATGAAGTCGCGACCGATCAGGAACGCCTGCGCGATGCCCTCGGGTCGCGGCTGCGCGACGTACTCGATCGACATGCCCAGGTGGGCGCCGTCGCCGAGCAGTCGCTCGAAGCCGGGCAGATCCTCGGGCGTGGAGATCACCAGCACCTCGCGGATGCCGGCGAGCATCAACGTCGAGAGCGGGTAGTACACCATCGGCTTGTCGTAGACGGGGAGCAGCTGCTTGCTCACGCCACGTGTGATCGGATGGAGCCGCGTGCCCGAGCCGCCCGCGAGCAAGATTCCCTTCATCGTCGGTCTCCCGCTTCTTCGCTTGGGCTGTCTTGGCCGGGTCCGCGTCCTCGCCTGCGGCGCGTGCCGCCGCCGGCGCGCGACCATAACAAAGGAATCCCCCGCACCCGGCCGCGCTTCGCGGACCGTCGTGCCGGCAGAAGAATGCCGGCAGAAGAACTCAGGGATCGACAGAGAGCGGGCCGCGCAGAGCGCCGCGCAGGGCGGCGCTCTGCGCAGGCGGTGCTGCTCTACGCGAAGCGGATGCTGCGGTCGCGCGGATTTCCGACCACCCGGACCGAGCCCGACGTGAGCATGTGCGCGACGGTCGCAACGACCTCGCGCTCGTCGTCGGCCACCTCGGTGACCGCCCAGACCAGCTCCCACAGCGTCACTTCGGGCACTTCAGAATCGACTCGAGTCGCGATCTCGGCAACGGCACTGGCGCTCATGAATTCCCCCTCTGCGCAACTGCTGAGCACGATGCGTGCCAGACTGGCCCGACCCCCCGAGCGGATCGCGCTGTGAGCCGAATCGCGCGCGAAATCGGTGCGTTGGTCCGTTCTCTCGCTGCAGCCGCGGGTCTCAGTCGAGCCGCGCTCCGACGGATTCCCAACGCCAGGTGTTCGATGTCGAACACCCGCGCCACGCCGTTTCGTGCTCGGGGCGTCGATTTTCTCGTCGATTCACGACGCGGCGCCACCTTCCTCGCTGCGATAGCCGAGCGCTTCCGCGATCGACGCCGCCTCGACGCGAGACTCGCCCGCGAGGTCCGCGATCGTTCGCGATGTGCGCAAGAGCCGGCGCGCCGCGCGCGCGGACAGACGCAGTCGCTCGACCGCTCGGCCGAGTAGCGCGCGCGCTTCGGGCGTGGCGGCGACGGCTTCGTCGAGTGCCGCGTCCGCCACCGCGGCGTTGGTGCGCGCGCCGAAGCGCGTGAGTCGCTTGTGTTGCCGCTCGCGCGCGAGCAGTACCCGCGCGCGCACCCCGTCGCTGGCTTCTCCGAGGCGCGGTGTTTCGAGCAGATCGCGCCATGCGACCGCGGGCACGTTCACGTGTAGATCGATGCGATCGAGCAGCGGACCCGAGACGCGCGCGCCATAGCGTGCGACTGCCGCTTCGGTGCAGCGGCAATCGCGCCAGCGCGAGAGGCGCCAGCCGCACGGACACGGGTTCGCCGCAGCGACGAACTGGAAATCGGCTGGAAACACGAAGGTTCCGCCCGCGCGCGCGACCACCACGCGTCGCTCCTCGATCACCTGGCGCAGCGATTCGAGCGTGCCGCGATCGAACTCGGGCAGCTCGTCGAGGAACAGCACGCCACGGTGTGCGAGCGACGTCTCGCCGGGTCGCGCCGGTGTGCCACCACCGAGCAGGCCCGCGCGACTCGCCGAATGATGCGGGGCACGAAATGGGCGCGAGCACAGCATCGGCGCTTCCGCCGCCAGCCGGCCCGCAGCGCCGTGGATGCGGGTCACTTCGAGCGCTTCCTCGAAGTCGAGCGGGGGCAGCAGACCCGGTAGGCGGCGCGCGAGCATCGTCTTGCCGGAGCCCGGTGGCCCCACGAAGAGCAGCCCGTGAGCGCCGGCCGCGGCGACTTCGAGCGCGCGCTTCGCGCGCTCCTGGCCGCGCACATCGATCAGATCGGGAACGTCTGCGGGCGGAGCTGTGGGCAACTCGGGACGCGGCTCGGGTTCGAGTCCGGCGCCGGTCGCCAGGTAGCGGAGCACGGCGGGTAGATCGTCGGCCGCGAGGATCTCGACGTGCGGGGTCAGCGCGGCTTCGGTCGCATTCGCACGCGGCACGATCACGCGCGTGCAGCCGCAAGCGCGCAACGCGATCGCGAGCGAGAGCGCGCCGCGCACGTGCCTGACGCGCCCGTCGAGCGCCAGCTCGCCGATCAGGCCCAGACCGGGGAGTCGCTCGCTGTCGATCGCGGACGCCGCCGCGAGAATGCCGATCGCGATCGGCAGGTCGAGTCCCGCGCCGCTCTTGCGTACCGAAGCGGGCGCGAGATTCACCGTGATACGACGTTCAGGGAAGCGATGGCCAGCCGCCGCGATCGCGCCTCGCACGCGCGCCGTGCTCTCGCGTACGGCGGCTTCGGGCAGCCCCACGACGTCGACGCGCGGCAACTGCGCGTGGATGCGGACCTCGACCTCGACGGGCACTCCGTCGACCCCCGACAGCACAGCGCCGAGCACGTGCGCCATGGCAGCTCCTCGTGGGACCGAGGATTCACCGAAGTCGGGGTGAGGATGGGACGGAAGAGCGGGGCAGAAGGCAGGGCCTACTAGAGACCCTGCCTTCCCCCTGTTCGGAGAGCCTCGCTAGGAGTGAGGCTGCTCTTCTCGAGTAGGGAGTGGCCCGGGAGCCGATGAGGTGGCAGCGAAACCACCCACGCTGGTAAAGATCGGCAATTCGACCCCGACCGCGGACGGGCCGGATCCGCCGCGATCGCAGCTGCCGGAACAACGAGCAGTCGGGGAGGGCGGCTGCGTATACTGCGCCCGCTTCGCAAACAGCAAAGATCGGGAAGCCATCGCTCATGCACTCGAGAACCTCACGCCTTCTCGTCTCGTTCCTTGCTGCGCTCGGCGTCGCGACGCCGTCGGCTGCTGATCCTGCCGGCGAGCCGGTGCGCGTCGTGATCGAGTCGCCGCGATCGGGCGAGCGCGTCGAGAATCGCGTCGATCAGGCGCCGATTCGCGGTACCGCGACCACCAGCGGCGAACGGCCCTCCGAGTTCGACGTGATGATCGTGCTCGACGTCTCGGGCTCGACCGAGACTCCGAGCGGTGTCGACGTCGACGGCGACGGCGAGATCGGCGTCGATCCCGCTCTGGAGCTGCTGCCGCCGGGTGCGGTTCCGGAGGGTCTGAAGTCGACGGATCCCGACGACTCGATCCTGCACGCCGAGGCGCAGGCGGCGCGCGCGCTGGTGAAGGGACTCGATCCGCGGCGCGTGCGCGTGGGTCTTCTCACCTTTGCTGGCGAGGTCGATCCCACGACGGGCCAGCGCCGCTCTTTGAGCCAACAGGACGCATGGCTCGAAGTGCCGCTCACCAGCGACGTCGGGCAGGTGCTAGCCGCGGTCGAAGGCGTGCTGGCGCGCGGGCCGCACGGCGCCACCAACTTCGCCGCCGGCGTGCGCATGGGCGTGCGCGAACTCTCGGGCCTGCCGGGCGCGCGCTCGCAGCCGCGCAGCAACGCCAAGAAGGTGATGCTCTTCCTGACCGACGGCGTGCCATCGTTCCCGATCGGGCGCGGCGACATGCTCGATCCCGGCGACGTCGAGGCGGCGATCAACGCGGCGAAACTCGCCAAGACCGCCGGCATCACCATCAACACCTACGGCCTCGGACCGCAGGCGCTCAGCGCTCCCCAGGCTGCCACCGAGATGGCGCGCGCCACGCTCGGCACCTACACGCCTGTGCGAAACCCGGGCGACATCATCGCGCTGCTCCAGGGCGTCAGCTTCGCGAACATCGAGGACGTGGTGCTCGCGAACCTGACGACCGGAGAGCTGTCGACCGACGTGCAGCTGAATCCGGACGGCTCGTTCCATGGCTTCGTCCCGGTGCGCGAAGGCAAGAACGAGATTCGGGTGAAGGCAATGGCGTCGGACGGTTCGAGCGGCAGCGCGAGCCTGGAACTCATCTTCGGGCGCTCGCAGCTGACGACGCGCGAGATGTCGACCGAACTCGATCGCATCCGCCGGATGAACAAGGAGCTGCTGCTGCTGCGCGAGCGCAAGCGCATCGACGACTTTCGGAACAAGGAAAAGAAGGACCTGGAGATCCAGGTCGAGAAGAAGAACTGAGGCTCAGGTCAGGCGCGCCAGCTTGCGGAGCACGTCCTGCGCTTCCGCGATGACGCGTTCCACGATCGCGCGCGCATAGGGAATGTCGTCGATCCCTCCGATGCCCTGGCCGGCCGGCATGCAGGTTCGCGCGTCGTCGATGCCGTCGTCCAGGGCGAAGTTGAAGACGCCCGCGCGCGCCGAGTGGATCATCTGCGCCGGAAACGGCTGGATCTCGCTCGCGCGCCGCTCCCAATCGTCGACGTATGGATTGCCGATTACGCGCATCGGCTTGCCCGAGTAGCAGCGCGTGATCTTCGTGTCGGCGCTGCCCGCGGCGACGATGCGCTCTTTGAAGCCGCGACCGGCGCGCGCCTCGACGCTGGCGATGAAGCGCGTTCCCATCCACACGCCTTGTGCACCGAGTGCGAGCCCAGCGGCGAGGCCGCGCCCGTCGACCAGCGAGCCCGCCGCGAGCACCGGGATCTTCACCGCGTCGACGGTCTGCGGAATCAGCGCGAGACCGGCGACTTGGCCCGTATGGCCGCCGGCTTCGGTCCCTTGCGCGATCACCGCGTCGCAGCCGGCGTTCGCGGCGGCGACCGCATGGCTCACCTTGCCGCACACCACCATCACCTTGACGCCTGCGCGGTGGCAGCGCTCGATCACCGGCGCCGGTACGCCGAGACCCGCGACGAAGCAGGCGGCGCCTTCGTCGATGATCACGTCGATCGCGGCGTTCACCGCGTCCGGCAGCGCCGCCAGCATGTCGACGCCGAACGGCTTCGATGTCAGGCGTCGCACCGCGCGCATCTCGTTGCGAATGCGCACCGGGTCGGAACCCGCCATGCCGAGCGTGCCGAAGCCGCCCGCCTCCGAAACCGCCGCGACCAACGCGGCGAAGGCGACCTCGCCCATGCCAGCCAGGAAGATCGGATGCTCGATGCCGAAGAGATCACAGATCGGGGTCCGCAGCGACATCGACGCTAGAGCGGCATCAGCGACGGATCGGTGATCTCGCGCTTCACGAGCTTGCCCTTGTCGTAGGTCGAGATCACGTCGGCGGTCCCGTCTTGATTGATGTCTTCTTCGCGGCGCGTCAGAACGGTCTTGCCGCCCTGCTGCTCGAAGTCCTCGAACACGTCCGGCTTGCCGTCGCCCTTGGTGTCTCGCTCGACGCGCACGACGACCTCGGCGCCGCCGGCATCGAGGGCGTAGCTCGACCACGCGTCGAGTTGGCCGTTGCCGTCGCGATCCTCTTCGGTGCGGGTCAGGCGACGGCCCTGGTAGCGAACGATCCGATCGATGTGGCCGCTGCCCTTCGTGTCGTGGCGCTCTTCGACGAGCGCATCGCCCTGGTACAGGTAGAACGCGTCGCGCACGCCCTTGCCGTCGCGATCGACCTCGCGCGACACCATGCGCCCATTGCTGTAGCGCTCCCATGCTTCCGGCTTGCCGTCGCGGTTCTCGTCGAGATCGCGCTCGGTGAGTACGCCGCCCTCGTAGCGACTCCACACATCGAGGCGTCCGTCGTAGTCGCGGTCTTCCTCGACGCGCACCAACCGCTTCGTCTTTTCGTCGAAGTAGCGCACCTCTTCCGGATCGCCGTCGCGATCGGCGTCGAGGCTGCGCGCGAGAACCGATCGCTTGCCCTTGCCATCGGGCGTCGGGATCGAGGCGGGTTTCTCGTCGAAGACCGAATCGGGCAGCTCACGCAGTCGTGGCGCGATCGGCGCCGAGCGCGGGTCGGACTTGACCGCGACCTCGGCTTCGGTCGGCGCGACGCTGGCGTGACTGCCGTCGCGCGTCGTCTGCTCGCGGTCGATCTGATGAAGCAGTTCTTCCTGGCGCTGGAGTTCGCGCTGGATCTCGTCCTCGACCGAAGCGTGCTGCGGCAGCTGCGCCTCACCGTAGATCCCGGCGATCGCCACTGTAGTGAGTGGGAGCGTCCGGATCCCCGCATCGAGCAGCGGAGCGTGGAACGCGCAGCCCGCGGAGAACAACAGGCTCGACACGAGCCAGGTCTCGACTCGAGCGCGACCGGCTCGATGAGGACCAGCTCGATGACGACGAGCTCGATGACGATCGAACGGCAACCGAGAAAGGGGGCGCACCATGGAAATGTCTCGCGACCGGCAACGCTCCTATCTACCACACCGAGCGCCCATTCCAAAAGGCGCGACGCGTCGCAGCAGAGGGGGCGCGCTCCCGGAGCGCTGCAGCGGCTGGAATCCGCTCTCCAGCGGTCGACTCGCCAATCAATCCGCACTAAGGTGACGCAGTGCAGCGCGCCTCCATCTGCGCACGGACCGCCCCGTCGCCTTCGGCCCGAACGCCGAAAGCGACGGGCCGAAGCTGTCGAGACGAGAGGCGAGAGCTGCCTCGGTCGACTCTGCCATGGGGCTCCACCTGTGGCTGGGAATGACCGATCTCCTCCGGGTTGAGGAGGTGCGGACGTGGGTCTGACGCTGATTCGGAAGAGCCGGGGGAAGCCGCCCAAGCGGAATCCCAAAGTAGCCCTCGTGCTGGCGGGTGGTGCCGTCTCTGGCGGCGCGTTCAAGGTCGGTGGGCTGAAGGCGCTCGACGACTATCTGATCGAGCGCAAGATCACCGACTTCGACGTCTACGTCGGCCTCTCGGCCGGATCGATCCTCGCCGTCGCGCTCGCCGCCGGCGTTTCGCCGAGCGAGATGGTGAAGGTGCTCGAAGGCACCAGTCGCCGGATGGACATGCTCCGTCCCGTCGACTTCTACAATCCGAACTGGCGTGAGTTCGCGGAACGGCCGGCGAAGCTGATCTACGACTTGTTCGCGTTTCTGCCCGGCATCGGCAGCGATTTGCTGCGCGCGCTGCCGACGCTCCCCGACGCGGTTTCGCTCCAGCTCGCAGCGTTCGCACGCCGGCCCAGCTACGTGAACTTCGAACTCGCCGCGATGGCAGTGATCCAGCACGTTTCTCCGACGCGCGAGATTCCGGCCCTCACGAACCACATCCCGTCCGGCTTGTTCGACAACGCCAGCCTCGAACGCTGGCTGCGCCGGAACCTCGAGCGGATGCGGATCCCGAACGATTTCCGCGGCTTCTCGCGCAAGCGCGGCTGCGATCTCTATGTCACCGCCTGCGACCTCGATACCGCGGAGCGCGAGACCTTCGGTCCGGACGAGCGCAACGACATCTCGATCTCCGAGGCCGTGCAGGCGTCGACGGCGCTTCCGCTCTTCTACAAGCCCGCGCGCATCAAGGGCGTCGACTACGTCGACGGCGGCGTGCGGCGCACCGCGAACATCGACGTTGCGATCGAGAAGGGCTGCGATCTGATCATCTGTTACAACCCGTTCCGCCCGTTCCTGAACCGCATCGACGCCGAGGGCGGTGACACGCCCTATTTCGCGAACGGCCGCTATCTCGCCGATCGCGGCATGAAGATGGTGCTGAACCAGGTCTTCCGGACGCTGCTGCATTCACGGCTCAAGCTGGGGCTGCAGCGCTATCTGACCGACGACCGCTTCCAGGGCGACATCCTGCTGCTCGAACCCCGCGAGCGAGATACCGAGTTCTTCAACGTGAACCCGCTCGCTTTTTGGAAGCGCGAGGATGCAGTCCACCACGGGTTCGAGTCGGTACGGCTGACGATCGAGCAGAACTTCGAGACGGTGCAGGATGTACTCGGCCACTACGGGCTCGAGATGAGTCGCGACGCGGCGCGAAAACGCGCCGATCGCGTGCGCACGGAGCGCAGCTGGTCAGCGCCGGCGCCCGAGGCGCCGCTTCCGCCGCGCGGGCGCACGCCGCTGCGGATCGTTCGCACCGAAGCCGGCTGAACGAGCTCTCCCAAGCGACCGTTCGGTCGAGGGCTGGCCCCGCGGGGTGGAGTCCGCTAGGATACGCCCGAACCCCCCGCCCCCCGGAGCGCGGTTCGTCGTGGGGTCCCTTCGTGTCCGATTGGGATTTTCCCATGACGTGAACGTGAAGGGTTGGAGACAGCGCATGTGTACGCTGGTCGCCCTCCACCGCTGTACGCCCGGCGCGTTCCTGTGGATCGCCGCCAATCGCGATGAATACGCCGATCGCCCCGCAGCCGGTCCGGCGTTGCGAGAAGGACGCACCGGTCCCGTCGTTGCACCCCTCGACCTTCGCGCTGGAGGAACCTGGTGGGGCGTCAGTGCTCACGGAGTCTTCGCCGCGCTGACGAACCGTCCGACTCGCGACCTCGATCCTGCGCGCCGCTCGCGTGGACGGCTCGTGCTCGACACGCTCGCCGCAGCTTCGGCGCGTTCGGCCGCCGCCGCGCTCGGCCAGCTGGGCGCCGATCTCTACAACCCGTTCAACCTCTTCGTCGCCGATGAGCAGGATGCCTTCGCCGTCGTGTACGACGGGTCGCCGCGCGCGATGACGCTCGATCCCGGCGTGCATGTGATTGGCAACGCGAATCCGAATGCGCGCGATGTCACCAAGATCGCTCGTACGCTCGACCGCGCCGAGGCCGTCGCAGCGGGTCCGCCGGCGCAGATCGGCCGCGGCCTGCGTGACATCTGTCGCGCGCACGAAGCAGGCGACGACGCGCTCGCGAGCACCTGCGTGCATCGCGACGGCTATGGCACGCGCAGCTCGACGCTGCTGCGTCTCGGTTCGGACGGTGACCTCTTGCAGCACGCGGACGGACCGCCCTGCACGAACCCCTATCGCGATTTTACTGCTCTCCTGGCACAGCTCGGCAGCCCCGCCTTGCTTCGCACGGGGGAGACGGCGGCGAGGAAGGCGAGTTGAGGAGAATCGGCAGCAACATCCGCAAGCAGAATTCCGATGCGAAGGCCCATCGGGTGATCAAGAACATCATTCGCTACACGACCGAGGAGTCGCCTCGCAACGAGTACCCGAAGAAGATCGTGTCGCCGCCCCAGCCATCCGGCTGTTGCAATGACGACAACCGCGAGGTCGTTGGCAACACGCGCGAGGTCGACGGGTTCAAGTTCGCATACAAGATCTGCCGCAAATGCGGCTATGCGCTCAAGTTCTACTACCCGGCGACGGCTGGCACGAGCGCGGCGGTGCAGAACTACCGCGAGTGGAAACGCTACATGGCCCACTAGGTCCCGCGTAGCGAGCCAACGGCGAGCGGCGAGACTCATAAGGACGAGTCCCGCG
>CAYGWM010000026.1:0-17061 GCA_964353555.1 uncultured Spirochaetales bacterium | reverse complement strand
ACGTCGCCGGTTCGAAGGGCAAGGGCTCGACCGTCCTGCTGACCGAAGCGGTGCTGCGCGCGGCAGGGGAACGGGTCGGCACCTTCACGTCGCCGCACCTCTCGCAGTGGACGGAGCGCTTTCGCATCGACGGTCGCGAGGCCGGTAGCGCCGCGCTCGCGGCAGCACTCGAGCGGCTGCGCCCGCATGTCGTCGCGCTGCGCGCCGACGATCCCGTTTGCGCGCCGACCTTTTTCGATGTCACCACGGCCGCCGCGTTGCTACTCTTTAATGGAGCAAGGCTCGACCGCGTCGTGCTCGAGGTGGGTCTCGGGGGACGCCTCGACTCGACCAACGTCGTCGATCCGGCGGTCGCCTGTGTGACGACGATCGAACTCGAGCACACCGACAAGCTCGGTCATACACTCGCTGCGATCGCCGCCGAGAAGGCGGGGATCGTGAAGCCGGGTCGGCCCGTCGTGGTGGGCGCACTCGCGCCCGAGGCCGAGGCCGTCGTGCTGGCGCGTGCGGACGCGGTCGGCGCGCCCGCACGCGTGCTCGGCCGCGACTTTCACATCGCGGTCGACAGCGCGGATCTCGACGGCCTCTCGCTGCGGCTGCGCGATGGCGACTTCGCGGTCGACGCGAGGCTTCCTCTGCTCGGCGTCCACCACGCGACGAACGCCGCGTTGGCGGTTGCCTGCGTGGGTGCGCTCGGCGCGCATGACCCAAGAACGCTCGCGGGCGCGGTGCGACGCGGTTTTGCGAGCGCCGCATTGCCCGGTCGCATCGAAGTGATTTCTCGCGCGCCCTTCATCATCGTGGACGCGGCACACACGGCCGCGTCGGCGCGTGCGCTCGCGGGCGCACTCGCGCTCGTGCCGCGCAGGGCGACGCATCTGGTGCTCTCGATCTCGGCGGGGAAGGATCTCGTCGCGATCCTCGACGCGTTGCTGCCGCTCGCGGATCAGGTCACCGTGACGCGTGCGGAGCCGAGCCGCTCGCTCGATCCCGCGGAGATCGCGGTCGCGGCGCGCTCGACGCGGCCGGGACTCGCGCTGCGCGTGGTTCCGAATCCGCATCTCGCGCTGCGCGCGGCGCGCGAGTCGATGGCGGAGGACGGACTCCTCGTCGCGAGCGGCTCGGTCTATCTCGCTGGGCTCGCACGCCGACTGTGGAGCGCAGAACGTGGATCGATCTGAGTGCGGTCCCGTTACCGGGTCGCGACCGCGTCGCGCAGCGCGCGGATCACGACGCCCGGACTGAAGCCCTCGTGCGCGGGCGGCGGGGCCGGCGGGCGATTCGCCGCGAGCGCACGCGCGGCGCGCGCGAGACTCGCAGTCGAACGCTGGAGCCGCCGGCTCGTCATTGCGAAGTTCGACGGACGACTGCGCGCGAGCCACAACGCACGCAGACGCGCCAGCAGCGCGCGCTCGTCCTTTGCGAGCTGGGTGCACTCGCGCGCGAGGCGCCGTCGTGCGCTGGCGTCGAGCTTCGCCGGCCGCTCGCGCCAGGCGATGTAGCCCTGTCCCGCGAGCGCCTTGCGCAGCGCATGGAGCGAGGCGTCGGCCGCGTAGAGCAGCTCCCCGTGCGCAATCGGATCGCCCGCAAAGCACGCCGCGGCGGTCGCGAGTCGCTTGCGCGTGCGCTCGAGGCGCGCGCGACTCTTGCGCAGCACGGCGGGCTTCGCGCCGCGCACGAAGTAGCCGAGGTCGACGTCGTCGAAGAACAGGAACTGCAATGCCGAGCCATTGAAGATCTCGAAGCCGGCGTCGTGTACCGCGCCGAGTTCGCGGTAGCAGCGCGCCGACTCGCCGCTCGCGTCATCGAAAACGAGACGCGAAAACGCGCGGTCGAAACGCGCCGGCGCCTCGTCCCCGGACCATGCCTGCTGCGCGGCCCATGCATACGGAAGCCACGAGTTGCCGAGCAGGTTGTAGTGACCGAAGTCGCCCCAATCCGTGACCAGAAATCCGTCGGCGCCGTGACGCCGACCGGCGTCTGCCCAGCGGGTGATGTTGGTGACGGCGTTCTCCATCCTCGGGAACAGGCAATTCCACGAGGACGTGCCCGGGCATACCCAGAACGCAAGGTCGTGCTCGGCAAAGCGCCGCACCTTGTCGAAGTCGTGCTCGGCCTCGTACCACCAGTCGAGGAAGATCACGTCGCGGCCAAACTCCGCGATCCGCTCCGGGTGCTTGTGTACGAAATCCGCCCAGACCATCAGCTGGCGCCGATGCTCGCGCGCGAATTCCCCCAGGTGCTCGACGTGATCGAGCAGCAGCCCGCCGGGCCCGAGCGCATCCGCCATCGCCTTCGACTTGCCGCGGCCGAGGTCCCAAGGCTCGTCGCAATCGACGCAGAAGAGCCGCGATCGGAAGTTCGGCAGGTACTCGTCATAGAGGTCGCGCAACAGCTCGTAGGAACCCGGCTCCGCGCACGCGAGCGTCCAGCGTGAGTCGGTCTCTGCGAGATGCTGGTATTCGGGGAGCGCGAGAACGTGCTCCATGTGACCGAGCGACTGCAGGTTCGGCACCAGCTCGACGTGGCGCGCGGCCGCGTACGCATCCAACTCGCGCAGCACCTCGGCTTCGAGCGGCGACGCGTCGGCCCCGATCTTCGGATGGCGCCGGAACCGGAACGTGTGTTCGACGTAGAGCATCAGCACGTTCAGTTTGAGCCGCACGCACAGATCGACGAGCGCGTGCAGTGTGTCGGCCGTGGGCACCTTGCCGCGCGAGACGTCGAGCATGATTCCGCGCTTCGGGAAATCGGGAGCGTCGTCGATCAGGCAACACGGCAGCGCAGTGCTTGCGTCGACCAGTTGGATCAGCGTCTCGACCGCGTAGCGCAGACCCGCAGCGCCCGACGCGATCGCCAGCACCTGGTCGCCTTCGACGCGCAACCGATACGCCTCGCCGGCTTCTGCTTCGCGCCGCAACTCGATGCAGGGGCCGATGCCGTCGCGGCGCGCATGCGTCTCGATTGGGAGGCGCAGTCCGTGGGTTCGCAGCAGCGCGTCGCGCAGCGCGCAGGCGCTGGCGAAGTCGCCGTCGCTGGACGACGCGTCGAGTACGATCGGGATGTCGTTGCGCAGGCGGAAGCGGCCGGGTCGCATTTCGATGCTGCGGGGACGCGGTAGCAGTAGCGGCAATGCTGTCGTCGGTAGGGACATCGGGTGCGCAAGCTAGTGCAGCGCCAGAGGAGTTGCTGGGGCGAGCGTCCTGATGGGACTTCGCTCGCCTGCGGCTCGCTGCGCGCTCCGCTTGCAGGCCCTCGGCCGAACGCGATGCGCCCGGACCGGCATCTCGTACTTTCGTACGAGAGGAGGGGTTGCCAGTCCGGGCGCGGTGGACCGCGAGGCTCTGTGTTGTGACCTAGCCATAGAGCAAGGTGCATGCCCACTCGGCGCGACGCTGCGCAGAGTCGATTCGCGCAGCGCATCCGCAGTGGCTCGGCAGCCACGCTGCAGGCCGCCGGCAAGCGCGTGGCAGAGCCGCAAAGTCGGGTGACGAAATTTGCGTCACTGCGAACCACGTTGCGTCCGATCGGCGCGGCGCCCCCGCACGAGTCGATCGCAGCAATGCCGCGGGTATACTGGCGCGCCCATGGTTTCCCCCCCCGTCCTGCGCAGCGCTTCGGCCGGAATCCTCACGACGACTCGCGTGTTCGCGCGCTGCCGCACGCAGAATGCCGACGGCTTCGCGGCTGACGAACGGATCGACGAAGCCGCGTTCGCTGGCGGTGAAGTGCGTGTCGGATCCCTCGCCGTCACGCTCGCCGTCGCGAGCGACGAGCGCGCCGCCAGCTGGTCGCTGCGCGTGCGGAACACCGGCAAGACTCCGCTGCGTCTCGAGTCGCTCGGTGTCGGCTTCGCGTGGCGCGCGCCCGATCTCTCGCAGCTGCGCTTCCTGCGGCAGGGGAACCAGTCGTGGTCGTTCGCGGGTGGCACCGCGCTCGATCCCGCCGGTACGCCGGTCTTCCCATCGGGGCCCTGGCTGCGCGGCTTCCACCACGGAACCTGGGAAGCGCCGGCCGATCGGGCCGGCTGGTGGGAATCCGACGGCGTGACCGTGCTCCGTGCCGGCACCGCGGCGTGCAGCGCCGGTGCGCTCGAAAGCGGCATTGCGTTCGCTGTCGTCTATCTGCGTCGCGACGGCGATGTTGTGCGCGTCGAAGTCGAGCAGCGCGTCGAGCGTCCGCTCGATCCGGGCGAGGCGATCCAACTCGAACCGGTGCGCATCGCGATCGGCGACGATGCGAACGCGCTGCTGGAATCGCACGCCGAAGCGCAAGGACATCGCGCCGGCGCGCGCGCCTGCGCACCCTTCCAAGCGGGCTGGTGTTCCTGGTACCAGTTCTTCCACGACGTCACCGAGGATGCCTTCATCCGGAACCTCGACGCGCTCGTCGCCGCGCGCGATGAGATTCCGATCGAACTCGTCCAACTCGATGACGGCTACCAGCGCGCGATCGGCGACTGGCTCGAAACCAACGAGAAGTTTCCGAGCGGGCTGCCGGCGATCGCGCGCGCGGTACGCGCCGCGGGCTTCACGCCCGGCCTGTGGACGGCGCCGTTCTGCGTCGTGCCCGAGAGCCGCATCTTCGAATCGCACCGCGACTGGTTGCTCCGCGACCCCGATGGCGACGGCGACCTGCGTGGCCTCCATCACCGCATGTGGACGAAGGACGGCTGGGTCTTCGTACTCGACGCGACGCGGCCGGAAGTGATCGCGCACCTCGACCACGTCTTCCGCACGCTCGTCGAAATGGGCTTTCCGTATCACAAGATCGATTTTCTCTACACGCAGTCGCTGCGCGCGCAGGCGCACGATCCACGCGTGACGCGTGCGGCGCGATTGCGGCGCGGCCTCGCGGCGGTGCGATCGGGTGCCGGCGACGAAGCGTTCGTGCTCGGCTGCGGCTGCCCGCTGGGTCCCGCCGTCGGAGTCGTCGACGGCATGCGCATCGGGCCCGACACGGCGCCGTACTGGCACGTTCTCGGACCAAAGATCGCGGGTCTCGAGAAAACGCTGCCGTCGGGTCGCAACGCGCTCCGCAACACGCTCGCGCGCGCGTTCCAACACCGCCGCTTCTGGCTGAACGATCCGGATTGTCTGATGGCACGCTCGAAGCAGTCGAGCCTCACGCGTGACGAGGTGCGCACGCTCGCCGCTTCGATCGCTGTGACGGGCGGCATGACGATCTTTTCGGACGATGTGCCGGCGCTCAGCGCCGACGAGCGCGCGATGGTGCGTGAAACGCTTGCACTCGCGCGCGAAGTGGACGAGGCGGCGCACAGCGGAACCGCACGCGCGATGGGCATGCCCGACGCCGAGATCGCAGCGGCCGTCATCGCGCGCGCGGGCGCAGACTGGCTCGTCGGGCTCTTCAATGACGGAGAAGAGCCGCGCCGTTGCGAACTCGATCTCGTCGCCCATGGCGTCGACGTCGCGAAGCCTGAACTCGTTCCGCTGCTCGGCTCGTCGCCGGCCCGCGTAGTCGGGCAAACACTCGCTGCCACGCTGCCGGCGCACGGTGCTGCGCTCTTCCGCGTGCGCGGAGCGCCACGCCTCGCGGTGTTCTGCGACTTCGACGGAACCTTTGCCGTGCAGGATGTGGGCTCGCAGATCGCGCGGCGCTACGCGGGCGCGCGTCGCGCCGAGTTGTGGCCGCGCCTCGAGCGGGGCGAACTCGATGCATGGGGCTACAACATGGAATTGCTGGACGGGCTCGCGCTCCCCGAAGCCGACCTCGAAGCGTTCCTGCGCACGGTCGAGCTGGATCCAGGCGCGCGTGATCTGGTTGCGTGGTGCGAACGGCAACGGGTGCCGTTTCGGGTGCTGTCGGATGGCTTCGATCGCAACCTCGACCGGCTGCAGCAGCTCCACAGCCTGCGCTTCGCCTACGACGCGAACCGGTTGCGCTACGAGAACGGCGCCTGGCGAATCGCTGCGCGCTGGCCGGATGCAAGCTGCGGCTGCGGCACGGGCGTGTGCAAGCGCGCCCGCATCGCGGAGTTCCGCAGCCGCCATCCCGGCGTGCCGGTCGTGCACATCGGCAACGGACGCGTCTCGGATCTGTGCGCGTCCGAAGCTTCGGATCGTGTCTTCGCGAAGGATTCACTCGCCGACGTCCTCACGGAGCGTGGAATCCCATTCGAGCGCTTCGCGACGCTGCACGATGTCGTTGCGCAACTCGATGGCTGGCTCGCGTCGGGCGCACTCGCGTGAGTGCGAGCGGCGCAGAGCGCCATGTCGTCGTCGTGGGCGCGGGCTTCGCGGGTCTCGCGGCCGCGTACCAGCTGATCGAACGAGGCGATCGCGTCACCGTGCTGGAACGCGCGGAGCGCGCTGGCGGCCGCGCCGCTGCCGGTGAGTCGGACGCGGATCCGATTGCGGCGCGTGTCACGACGGCGGATCAATCGCTGCTCGCGCTCGTGCGCGCCGCCGGCCTCGCGCGCGAGTTCTTGCCGCTGCGGCCCGTGCGCAGCGCGTTCGCGCGTGGCGGCAGGCTCGTTTCGACACCGCCGAATGGCGATCCGCGTCGGATGGCAGGTGTCCCGGGCGTTCGATTCCTCGACGCGCTGCGTCTGGTGCGGCTGCCGCGACTGCTCGCGCGCTACCGCGAGAACCTCGATCCCGAACGACCCGAGCGCGCCGCGCGCCATGACGATCGCTCGCTCGACGACTTCGGCACGCTGTACTTCGGTCGCAGCGTCGTGACCGGCTTCCTGGAACCATGGCTCGCGGAGCGCGCGCCGGTGGACGAGCGCGTCGCGAGTCGTGCGGCGTTCCTGATGCGCTTCGCCGCGGAACGCGATGCGGTGGCGGGATCACTCGCGGCTCCCGCCGGACGCTTGGCCGCGGCGCTCGCCGCGCGACTCGACCTGCGAGCCGGCGCGGCCGTCTCGGCGATCGAAGCGCGAACGGGCGGCGGATTTCGCGTCGTGCTGGCAGCGGAGACGATCGACGCAGACGCGGTGGTGCTCGCCGTTCCGGCGCCCGAGGTCGTGCGCATCGGCGATGCCGTTCTGGTTGCGGCGGAGCGGACGCTGCTCGCCGGCGTGCGCTACGACGCCGCGATCACGTGGGCCGCGCCGTTGCGCGCGGAGGCGGCGCTCGCGCCGACGCGCGTGCGCATCGAGAAGCGCGGCACGAGTCCGTTTGCGTCGATCGCGGTCGAGGGCGGTGTCGTCACGGCGATCGCGCGGGAGCCGTGGGCGTCCGCGCACGCGGATTGGCCCGCTGATGCGCTGGCGAAGGAGATCGCAACGGAGGTGGAGCGCCTGCTGCCCGGCGTCGTTGCGGACGGCGGCGTCGTGTCGCGCTTCCCGCTGGCCTGGCCACGCTTCGACGTCGGTCACTACCGCGCGCTCGAGCAGTTCCGTGCCGTCGAGGCCGATCGCGCCGCCGCGGGCCGCCCGCTCTTCTACGCAGGCGACTGGCTCGCCGCCCCCACAATCGAAGGCGCCGTCGCGTCGGCCCGCCGCTTGGGGAGAAAGGGGAGAAAGGGGACGGTCCTCGCGTGACCGGGCTGTGGACTTGGGGGACACCCTTCGCAGGTGTGTCCCTCCAGTCCTCAGCCAGTCCACGAGGAGGACCGTCCCCTTTCTCCTCCTCCCTATCGGAGCAGGACTTCGGTGGTGCCTTCGCCGCCGGCGTCGGGGTGGCCGGGCTCTAGCCGGGCGACGTAGGGGGAGGTGGCGAGGTGGGCGCGGATGGCGTCGCGGAGCGCGCCGGTGCCCAGGCCGTGAACGACGTGGACGCGCTCGCAGCCGCGTAGGGCGGCTCGATCGAGCACTGCGGCGATCTGCGCGACCGCTGCTTCGACGCGCAACCCGCGCAGGTCGCAGCGTTCGATGCCGCCGCTGTGCTCGCCGGCGACGGCGCTCGCATCGATCGACACGTGGCTGTCGCGCGCGCGCCGCGGTGGTTCGCTCTTCGCTTCGCTGGGACGCCCGATGCGCTCGACCGGCACCACGAGCCGTGCGCCGCCGACCTGTACGCCGACGCGCCCGCGCCGATCGGGCAGCGCGACCAGCGTTCCCAGTCCGCCGCCGCGCACCAGCACGCGATCGCCGGGGCGCGCATCGCGCCAGTCGAGCGCCTCGAAGCGCGGCTCGCCGGGCGCTGGCTCGCTGCCGTGAACGGCCTCCGCTTCCACGGCGCGCGCCTGCGCAGCGATGGCGAGCAGCTTCTCGCGGGCGCGGGCGGCGTCGCGCGCATCGGCGCCGCCGCGCTGCAGCTCGCGGATCACCGCCGCGACATCGCCGTGTGCGCGCTGGAATGCGCTGTCGAGATCGCGGCGCATGCTTTCGAAGAGGCGGTCGCGGCGCTCCTGGAGATGCAACAGTTTGCGACGCAGCTCGTCGCGCGTCGTCTCGCTCTCCTCGCGCGCGCGCTCGGCTTCGCGGCGCTCGCGATCGAGCGCGACGCGACTCGAGGAGAGTTCTGCGAGCGTGCGCTCGAGACGGCGGTCCTCGCGATCGAGCAACTCGTTGGCACGCGACAGTACGTCGCTGCGCAGCCCCATCCGCGCCGCGACCGCGAGCGCCGACGACGCGCCGGGCGTCCCCACGCGCAATCGGAAGGTCGGCGCGAGCGACTCAGCGTCGAACTCGAAGCTCCCGTTCTCGAAGCGCGCATCGATCTGCGCCAGCTCCTTGAGCAGCGCGTAGTGCGTCGTCACCACCACGCGCGCACCCGAGGTCGCCAGCGCTTCGAGCACGGCCTGCGCGAGCGCGGCGCCTTCGCCCGGATCGGTGCCATCGCCGATCTCGTCGAGCACGACGAGCGTGCGCGCGTCGGCCACTTCGACGATGCGCGCGAGATTGGCGAGGTGGGCCGAGAAGGTCGAGAGGTTCTCGCGCAGGTTCTGGGCGTCGCCGATGTCGGCCAGCAGTCGGTCGGTCCAGTCGACGCGCGCGCCCGGCGCCGCGGCGACGTGAAGGCCTGCGCGCGCGCACAGCGCCGCCAGCGCGATCGATTTCATCGCCACCGTCTTGCCGCCTGCGTTCGGACCCGAGAGCACCAACACGTGGTGGGATTCGCCGAGTCGCAAGTCGTTCGGTACCGCGCGCTCGCGGGGCAGCAGCGGGTGTCGAAGCTGCGGCAGCAGGAAGACGCCGGCTTCGTGCATGACCGGCTCCACCGCTTCCATTTCGAGCGAGAGCGCGCCGCGCGCAAATGTGAGATCGAGCGCTTCGAGCAGCGCGAGGCTTTCGCGCAGCAGCGGCGCCTCTCGTCCCACTTCGCTCGACAGCTCGCGCAGCACGCGCGTCACTTCGCGGACGGCGCGCAGCTCGGCCTCCTTCAGCCGGTTGTTGGCGTCGACGACGGCCTGCGGTTCGACGAAGAGTGTGGTGCCCGAGGCCGAGACATCGTGGACGATGCCGCGCACCTTTCCGCGCGCGTCGGCGCGCACCGGCAGCACGTAGCGGTCGTTGCGCACGGTGACGAAAGAATCCGAGAGGTGCGGCGCAAACTCCGGATCGTGTAGAGCCGTGTCGAGGCGACGCTGCAACTCGCCGGCGAGACGGCGCGATTCGGCGCGCGCCTCGGCCAGCACGGGTGACACCGAGTCGCGCACCTGGCCCTCGGCGTCGATCGACGATCCGATCGCCTCGGCGACATCGAGGTGGCGACCGAGGCTGGCGGCGCGCGCGGCCAGTCGGGGTGCTTCGGCGCCGTATCGCGCAAGGAAGCGCTGCGTCGCCTCGATGGCCAGCGCCGCGGTGGCGATGTCGAGCAGGTCGCCAGCGCCGAGCTGGCCGCCGCGTTCGGCGCGCAACAGCGCGGGACCGATTTCCGAGAGCCCGCCGAAGGGAGGGGCGGCTCGTTCGAGCAGTGCGCGCGCCTCGCTGGTTTCGGCGAGCCACCTGCGGGCGGTGGCGGCATCGGGCGCGAAGAGTTCGCTCACCGCGTCGGGCTCGCAGCGACGCCGGCCGCCCGGCGTTCGCGCGTGCGCCAGTAGCCGCTCCACCAGCAGCGGCCATTCCAGCGTCTCGAGTGTGCGGCGGGAAACCTGCATCGCGACCTCGCAGCGAAGCGCGGCGAACGGGGGATGCATGACGAAAGAGCCCGGTGGCAGGCTGCCACCGGGCTCCGGAATCCCTCTCACCGGTGCATCGATCAGGCCTCGGCGGAGCTGCCCGGGCCCTTCTCCATTCCCTTGAGCTTGCGGCCCAGCGCTGAAACCTTCCGGTCGATGCGCTCGACATCGCTCTTGGTGGCGATCGGCAGCGCATCGAGGAAGCTCGAGACGCCGCGCTCGAAGCGCTCGCTCGCGCCCGCGCGGAGCGCTTCTGCGCGCTTCACGATCGGCTGCTTCTGGATCTGCTTCTGGAGGCGTCCCAGCTCGCGCTGAGCCCGCTTCTCGATCAGGCGCCGACGACTCGTCAGCTCCTTCGTGAGGCGGCGGCGACGGGTTTCTACCTGCTTCTGGATGCGCCGGAATCCCTGATCGACAACCCGAACGGCCTCACGGACCTGCTCGACGCCGTCCTGAACCACACTGGCTTGCTTTGCCATTTCTCTATCCTCCCGCTCGCCACGGCCCCACGGAGTTGGGGGCTCAGTTGACGCGAGCAAAGACAATCTAACACGACGCGTCATGATGTCAAGCGACCGCAGCAGGTCGGCTATCCAGCTGAAAATACAATTACTTTACGGATCGTATCGATATCCGAGGGACCGAGTAGGACGCGATGCGGCATGAACTCGCGGGGTCCGCGCTACCAGCGGACTACCGCCGTCGCCCAGGTAAAGCCCGAGCCGAAGGCGGTCATGGCCACGAGTTGGCCGGGACGCAGACGGCCGCCGCGGACCGCTTCGTCGAGCAGCATCGGGATCGAAGCCGCCGAGCAGTTGCCGTAGCGCTCGATGTTGCTCGGGCACTTCTCGGGTGCGATCCCGAGCGCCGACGCGACGAATTCGTTGATGCGCAGGTTCGCCTGGTGAAACAGGAACAGATCGATGTCTTCGAGCTTGGTGCCGGCGGCGTCGAGCGTCTCGCGAAGCACCTCGGGCATGCGGGTCACGGCGTGCTTGAAGACGAAACGGCCTTCCATGCGCGCGAAGTGGCGACCTTCGTCCAGCATCTGCTGGTTGATCCGTTGCGGCCAGAACGCCGAGCCCGGCGCCTCGATCCAGAGTCGCTTCGCGTGTTCGCCCTGGGCGTGCATCCGGATCGCCAGCAGACCCGAGCGATCATCCGCGCCGTCGTTCACCTCGAGCACGACCGCCCCGGCGCCATCGCCGAACAGCACCGCGGTGTCGCGCCCGCGTGTCGAGAACTCGAGGCCCGTCGAATGGACCTCGCAACCGACGACCAGCACGCGTCGCATCTGGCCCGACCGAATGAACGCGTCGGCGGTTGCGAGCGAGTACAGGAAACCGCTGCACTGCGCGCGCAAGTCGAAGCAGGGAATCTCCGGAACGCCGAGTCGTTCGTGCAGGAAAAACGACGTGCCCGGGAAATCATGCTGGGGCGACAGCGTCGCGAGGATGATCCCGTCGATCTCATCTGCCCCGACACCAGCCGCTTCGAGCGCGCGCCGCGACGCGTGCGCGGCGAGATCGGCAGGGGTCTCGGTGCCGTCGACGTGACGGCGCTCGACGATTCCCGAGCGCTGCTGGATCCATTCGTCGTTGGTGTCCATCCGCTGCGCGAGGTCGTGGTTGGTCACGACGCGTTCCGGCACGTACATACCGGTGCCCGTGATCTTCGTTCGGATCGTCGTCGTCATGCTCCCCCCACGGCTCGGACCGGTGCTTCGTCGTCGCCGGCGAGCGCGCTCAGGCGCTCGCGGGTGCGCTCCGACACCGCTTCGCGCCAGACGGTAGCCTCCACCTGTTCGAGTAGCCCGCGCAGGCCGAGCCCGCGCAGCGCGGAGACCGCGACGCCGCCGGCACGCGCGGCGATCGTCTCCGCGAGGCCCGCTTCGAGGCGATCGCTCTGATTGAACACCAGCAGCTCGGGCGTCTCGCTCAGTTGCATTTCGTCGAGCACGCGTCGCACCGTCGCGATGCGGCGCTCCAAGTCCGGAGCCGACGCGTCGACCACGTGCAGGAAGAGGTCGGCATCGCGCAGTTCTTCGAGCGTCGCGCGGAACGCTTCCTTCAGGTCCGCCGGCAGGTCGCGGATGAAGCCGACCGTGTCGGTGACGATCACCTCGCGTTCGCGCGGGAAACGCAGCCGCCGCGACGTCGGGTCGAGCGTCGCGAAGAGCTTGTCCTCGATGTGGACGTCGGCGTGCGTGAGCGCGCGCAGCAGCGTGCTCTTGCCGGCGTTCGTGTAGCCGACGATCGAGAGCACCGGCACACCGCGCCGCTTGCGCCGGCTGCGGCGTCCCTCGCGATCGCGACGCAGGCTGCCGAGTTCGCGCTCGAGCCGCGCGATGCGCTCGCGCACGCGGCGGCGATCCACTTCGAGGCGCTGCTCGCCCGGTCCGCGACCGCCGATGCCGCCGCCCAGTCGCGACAGCCCTTCGTCGCGCTGTGCGAGCCGCGGCAGCCGGTACTTCAATTGCGCCAGCTCGACCTGCAGTTTGCCGTCCCGTGAGCGCGCACGCTGCGCGAAGATGTCGAGGATCAGCTGCGTGCGATCGATCACGCGCAGCTCGAGTCGCTCGGCGATGTTGCGCGCCTGTGCGGGCGAGAGGTCGTGGTCGAAGATCACCAGATCTGCGTCGTGCTGGAACGCGCACACGACGAGATCTTCGAGGCGCCCCGAACCGACGACGGTTCGCGGATCGATCTGCGGCCTCACCTGCATCAGCACGTCGGCGATCTCGACACCCGCGGAGCGCGCCAGTTCACGCGCTTCGACGACGGCCTCCTCTGTCTCGTGGCGCGTGCGACCGGCGCTCACCGCGACGAGCACCGCGCGATCGCCGGCGCCGACTGCACGCGTGCGCGTCGTGCGAGCCAACTCGTCTTCGAGCGCGCCGATCCACGCGGAGAAATCGAGGTCGAGTAGCGCCGGCGGGCGCGGCGGCATGCGTTCGACCACCGTGCCGTCCAGCTTCGCCGGACGCAGGTGGGCGACGTGGGCTTCCGTCGGCAGGCCGGTCGAGTCCATCCCGAGCGTCACCATCGCGTCGAGGCGAAGCTTCGCGAGGTCGGTCAGGTCGTCGTGGGTGAGCGGTTCGTCACCGAGGAAGGTGTGGATGCAGCGCAGGCCGCGCAGGCGTCCCTGACCAGCGCGCAGCCGGCCCCACTCGGGCATCTCGATCGCGGAAGGGCTGCCGACCATCGCGTGCGTGACGGCACCGCGCCGATCGACGAGGACACCCACCTCGCGGCCGATCTCATGCGAGATCTCGGTCAGTTCACGCGCGAATTCCTGCGTGACGAGGCGACCTGCAGGAAGCCGGCGCCGGTAGAGGCGCTCGAGGGCTCGAACTTGGCTGGCCTTGAGGCCCTGCGTGTTGCCGAAGATTTGGATGCCGCGGTCTCCTCGAGATGCCAACGTAGCCCAAGGCCCCCTCCTCGTCGGCTCGCGGCCCCACGGGGGGCGCATTCGTTGTTCGATCGATCGCACGGCTCGTGTCCGGGTCCTCCATGCTGGGTGCATATCCCCGTCGGGGGGTATTCTGGTGGGTTGCGCGAAGCGGCATGCAAGTGGGCGGCAGCGCAGCGGCGGATCGTCTTCAGCTCGAATCGACCCGGGACCGATAGGAGACCCCATGAAGGCGAATGAGCGCGGCCTCGCCGTGGTGATTCTCGCAGCCGGCCAGGGCAAGCGGATGAAGTCGGGACTCGTGAAGGTGCTTCACGAGCTGTGCGGGCGGCCGATGCTCGCGTACCCGATCGAGGTCGCCGAGGCACTGGCGCCCGAGCGACTGGTCGTCGTGGTCGGTCGCGACAGCGAGCGCGTCTGCGAAGCCTTCTCTGGCCGCGCCACCTTCGTGCTGCAGACCGAACGCCGCGGCACCGGCCACGCGATGCTGACCACGCGCGCGGCGCTCGAAGGATTCGTCGGTGACGTGCTGATCCTCTACGGCGACACGCCGCTGCTACGTGTCGAGACGATCGAGCGCATGCGCGCCGAGAAGACCGCACGCGGTGTCGACCTGCTGATCCTCTCGGCGCTGGAGCCACTGCCGGGTCGCATCGTGCGCGACGCAACAGGCAACGTGCAGCGCATCGTCGAGATGACCGACGCGACACCCGGCGAGCTGCGCATCCAGGAAGGCAACACCGGCACCTACCTCGTCGATGCGGAGTTCCTGTGGAAGGCGCTCGATCAGGTCGACGACAAGAACGCGCAGGGCGAGATCTATCTGACCGACATCGTCGGCATCGCCGTGCGCGACGGCCGAGCAATCGATGCGGTGCCGCTCGAAGACGCCGACGAGGCGCTCGGCATCAACTCGCGCGCCGAACTGGCGCGCGCCTCGGCAGTACTGCGACGTCGCACTGCGCAGCGCGTGATGGACGAGGGCGTCACGCTGATCGATCCCGATGCGACCTACCTCGACTGGGACGTGCAGATCGGCCGCGACACCGTCGTCGAGCCCGGTTGCGTGATCCAGGGACCGACGCGCATCGGCGAGCGCTGCACGATCAAGGCGCACACGGTGATCGAGTCGTCGGAAGTCGGCGACGCGGTCGTGCTCGGTCCCTCGGCGCATCTGCGGCCGGGCAGCCGGCTCGGCGAAGGCGTTCGCATCGGCAACTTCGTCGAGATCAAGAACAGCAACCTCGCTGCGGGCGTGAAGGCCGATCACCTGTCGTACATCGGCGACGCCGACGTCGGTGCGGGCGCGAGCTTCGGCTGCGGCTCGGTCGTCGTGAACTACGACGGCGCCCATAAGCACCGCACGCGCGTCGAAGAGCGCGCCTTCATCGGCTGCAACGCGAATCTCATTGCGCCGGTGACGATCGAACAGAACGCCTTCGTCGCGGCTGGTTCGACCGTCACCGAATCGGTTCCGAAGGACGCCCTTGCCGTAGCTCGCGCGAAGCAGCGAAACGTCGAGGGGTGGCGCTTACGTCGGCCAGCCAAGGGCTCCGGCAAGCACCACAACAAGGAGTAACGACACATGTGCGGAATCGTCGGCTACGTGGGGCGCGATCGGCGCGCGATGGACGTCCTGATCGACGGGCTGCGCCGCCTCGAGTACCGCGGCTACGACTCGGCGGGCATCGCGGTCTTCCAGAGCGGCTCGCTGACGACGCGTCGCGCGATGGGCAAGCTCGCCGCGCTCGAAGATCTGCTGAAGGACGACCCGATGTCCGGCACGATCGGCATCGGCCACACGCGCTGGGCGACGCACGGCAAGCCCTCCGTGCGCAACGCGCATCCGCATCGCGCGGGCCACGTCGCGGTGGTGCACAACGGCATCGTCGAGAACTACCGCGCGATCCGCGTCGAGCTCGAGGCCGAAGGGCGCGAGATCGAGTCCGACACCGACACCGAACTCGTCGCGCACCTGATCGATCGCGAACTCCGCAATGGCGCGCCCGATCTCGCGACCGCCGTGCGACTTGCCAGCAAGCGCATGGTCGGTTCGTACGCGATCGCGGTACTGTCCGAGACGCAGCCCGACCTGATCGTCGCCGCCAAGCAGGGCGGCTCGCCGATCATTCTCGGCGTGGGCGACGGCGAGGCGTTCCTAGGGAGCGACATTCCGGCGCTGCTCCCGTACACGCGCCGGATGGCGTTCCTGCAGGATGGCGACTTCGCGACGCTCACCGCGCACGACATCCAGGTCTTCGATGTCGAAGGCAAGGCGCTGGTGCGCGAGCCGCGCATCATCGCGTGGGATCCCGTCTCGGCGGAGAAGGGCGGCTACGACCGCTTCATGCAGAAGGAAATCTACGAGCAGCCGCGCGCGATTACCGACACGATCGGCACGCGCGTCGTCTGGCACGAAGGCCGCGCTGACCTCGATCTCGACGGCATCGACTTTTCGCCGGAGCGCGCCAACGCGATCGACCGCGTGCATCTCGTCGCGTGCGGGACGGCATACTACGCGTCACTGGTCGGACGCACGATGATCGAGCAGCTCGCGAAGGTCCCGGTCGAGGCCGATGTCGCGAGCGAGTACCGCTACCGCAAGCCGATCGTCGGCGACAAGGCGCTGGTGATCGCCGTCTCCCAGTCCGGCGAGACGGCCGACACGCTCGCCGCGCTACTCGAGGGCAAGGGGCAGGGCGCCCGCACACTCTCGGTCTGCAACGTGCGCGAAGCCACGATCGCGCGCGCGTGTGACGACGTCCTCTACACCCACGCCGGTCCCGAGATCGGCGTGGCGTCGACCAAGGCGTTCACGACGCAGGTCGTCGCGCTCTATCTGATCGCGCTGAAACTCGGCCACGCGCGCGGCGTGATCGGCGACGAGGAACTCCGCAAGCGCCTCGCCGATCTCCAGCGCCTGCGCCGCAACGTCGAGCATGTCCTCCAACTCGACGACGCCGTCAAGAAGATCGCGCACAAGTACAAGGACGCGCGCGACTTCCTGTACCTCGGCCGCGGCGTGATGTACCCGATCGCGCTCGAGGGCGCGCTGAAGCTCAAGGAGATCTCCTACATCCACGCCGAGGCCTACGCGGCCGGCGAGATGAAGCACGGTCCGATCGCGCTGATCGACGAGAACATGCCCGTCGTCGTGATCGCGGAGAAGAGCGCCGTCTACGACAAGGTGATGTCGAATCTCGAGGTGGTGCGCGCGCGCGACGGTCAGATCATCGCGATCGCGACCGAGGGCGATACGGAGATCGCCGCAAAGGCCAACGACGTGATCTACATCCCCGATCTCGGTGAGCACCTGACCGCGCTGCTCGCGGTGGTGCCGCTGCAACTGCTCGCGTACCACATCGCGATGCTGAAGGGCACCGACGTCGACCAGCCACGCAATCTCGCGAAGAGCGTGACCGTCGAGTAACCAAACAAGTTGACAGAGGATGCCGGGCTTCTTCTGTCAACTTGTTTGCGGCGGGCGCTCGCGAGCGATGCGGACGCCGGCTAGTTTCGTCCCCGCTGTGCTCGCCGAAACGATCCTCGAAGGGCTCAATCCCGAGCAGCGCCGCGCGGTCGAGATCACCGAGGGGCCGCTGCTCATTCTCGCGGGCG
>CAYGWM010000025.1:33885-49211 GCA_964353555.1 uncultured Spirochaetales bacterium | reverse complement strand
GATCTCGGCGCGACGCGACTGCACCGCCGCGTAGAGCGTGTTGGTGGCGCCGAAGACCGCGCCGATGCCAGCCAGCACGGCGAGCCCGACGACGATGAAGTAGAGCGCATTGGCCGACTCCGCCTGCTTTGCGTAGTACTCGGGCTCCGGCGACGATTCGAGCGCGTAGCGCGGATCATCGTTGATGCGGCGAGCGAGCGCATCGATGTCCGCGCCTTCGGCGGCGCGGATGCGCAACCCCGAGTATGGAATCGAGCGCTTCGCGTCGGCCGCCAGCTCGCGGACGTCGACCCACACTTCGCTCTCGAACGACGAGCCGTTGCTGTCGAAGCGGCCCACCACCTTCCAGTGTCCGCGACCAAAGTCGAGCGTGTCGCCGACCTTCGCGCCGACGTAGCGGCCCGCAACGCCGCTTCCGACGATCGCTTCGCCGCTCGAAGGCTGGAACATGCGTCCCTCGACGATCGCCACCTCGTCGTGCACTTGCAGCGCGACGGCTTCGACGCCGCGCACCAGCACGTTCTCGCGGCCGCCGCCGGCGGTGCGAAAGAACGGTTGTACCACCAGTTCGGGCGACGCGAGCGGGTTGCCCGCTGCGTCGCGCGCAACGCCGTCGAAGAAGCGCAGCGACTGGAACGCTTCGAGCGGGATCACGCTCGAACCGTCGTTGGTTGCGCCTTTGCGCAGCACGATCAGGTTGCGCTCGTTGCCGGTGCCGACCAGCGTGCGCCGCAAGCTGGAGACGAGGCTGCCGAACAGCGTCGTCGCGATCACCACCAGCGCGATCACCGCCACCGTCAGTAGCGTGCGCGTGCGCCGTGCGGCGAGATTGCCGAGCGCGTAGCGGAGCGGCAGCACGGCTAGAACACCTCGCGCAGCGTCTCGGCGACAGAGCGTCGCGCCGCACCGAGCGCCGGCACGACGCCCGCGAGCATCCCGACGAAGAGCGCCAGGAAGAGCCCCTGCACGAGGATCGCCTGCGTGACGATGAACGAGCCGAGCGGACCGAGCGCCGGATTCCAGCCGCTCCCGGCGCGCAGCAGCTGCGTGAGGCCGAGCGCGCCGAGCACGCCGAGCACGCCGCCGAGCGTCGAGAGCAGCACGGCTTCGGACAGCAACGTCGTGAAGATCAACCGCCGGCTGAAGCCGAGCGCCTTCAGCACCGCGATCTCGCCGATGCGTTCGCGCACCGCCATGCTCGTCGTGTTGGCCGCGATGAAGACGATGCACAGCGCGACGAGCCCGGTGACGATCAGGATCACCGTCACGAAGCCCTGCAGCATGCTGAAGAAGTTCGCGAAGTAGCTCTTCTCGGTTTCCGACGCGGTGACCGCCTCGCTGTTGCGAAACATTTCGTCGATCTGGCTCATCAGCGGTGCGACGCGCGCTGGATCGTCGACGCGCAGCCAGACGGTGCCGAGGATGTCGAGACCGCCGCGGCCGCCAGCGCGCAGCGCCTGGTCGAGATACTCGCGTTGGAATAGAAAGATCGGCGAACGCTCGTTCGGGATTTCGCCGACGATGCGGAACGCTAGATCGAGCGGATAGACCGTGCCCTTCAGCGTGACCAGGTCACCGATCTGCCAGCCGTTCTTCGTGAGCGTGCCGCGTCCGACGAGCGCGCCGTCGCGGTAGCGGCGGAACTCCTCGAGTTGCTGCGGCGCGATCTTCCAATCTTGCCAGACGGAACCGACCTGGTCGGGCTCGATCGCGAAGTTCGGGAACTCGACGCCCTTCTCTTCGCGGAAGACGCCGCCGAACCAGGTCCAACTCGCAGCCGACACGACGCCGGGCTGCGAGCGAATCTTCTGCAGGTACGAGTATGGCAGCGGATAGACGAGGCCGGCCTCGTTGTGCACGACGATGCGCGTGTTCGATGCCACCTGGGTGAGAAGCGCGTCCATCCCCGCCGGCATCGTCAGCAAAATGCAGACGAGCGACACCGCAAGGCCGATCGCGCCCGCCGTCAGCGCGGTGCGGAGTTTGTTGCGAGAAAGCTGGCGCCAGATGAACGGCAGGAACTTCATGCAGCGCCTCCGCTGCCGGCGACAGAATCGAGCAACACACCTTTGTCTAGGTGGTGGATCTCGTCGACGTAGGCCTCGCCGCGCGGATCGTGCGTGACCATCACGACCGTCTTGCCGAACTCGCGGGCGAGGTCGCGCAGCAGCGCGAGGATCTCGAGGGCGTTCTTCGCGTCGAGGTCGCCGGTCGGCTCGTCGGCGACGACGATCTCGGGATCGGTCACGAACGCGCGCGCGATCGCGACGCGCTGTTGCTCGCCGCCCGACATTTCGTTCGGCTTGTGGTTCGCTCGATCGACGAGGCCGACGATGCGCAGCGCCGTCTCGGCGCGCGTGCGGCGATCTGCCTTGCCGAGCTTGGTGAGCAGCAGCGGCAGCTCGACGTTGGCGCGCGCGTTCAGCACCGGAATCAGATTGAAGAACTGGAAGACGAAACCCACGTGGCGCGCGCGGAACGCGGCGAGTTGGTCTTCGGAGAGATCGCCGAGCCGCTGGCCTGCGACCTCGACGATGCCCGAAGTCGGGCGGTCGAGCCCCGCCAGGATGTTCAGCAGCGTGCTCTTGCCGGAGCCCGAAGGACCCATCAGCGCGGCGAAGCGGCCGCGCTCGATGCGCAGGCTCACGTGTTCGAGCGCGTGGACTTCGTCCGCGCCGCGGCGATACACGCGGGACACATCGCGAACTTCGATCAAGCGGGCCTCCCTGAGGCGCGGGGCCCGCCGAACCTATCGTCTAACGCCTGCGCCGTCTCGCGGGGTCATCCCCACGCGCAACGGCGGCCCCCGGCGCGACGCCGAGCGGCCGCGCGTTGCGCGCTCAGCCCATCGCACCTGCGCTGCCCGGGTGCGCGTGCAGGTCGTCCGCACCGGTCGCCTCGGCGGGGACGCCAGCGAGGCTCCAGTCGGCCGAGTCGAAGCCACCGACCCACTTGTACGCAAAGCGGATGCTGAGACCGAGCGCCACGTCCACCATGACGTTGGGCAGCGGAGGCAACGACGCAACGCCAGTGAGCAACAGCGTCAGCATCAGCGTGCCAGCGCCCCCAACCACCAACAGCACCCATGCAGCAAAAGCCTTGTTGTCGTCCAACGTCTGTTTCTCCGTCGTTCCCAGCCAGCCATCGGGCTGCGACATGCCGTCCATCGGTGCGCGACCAAGATGCGTGCTGGCTCTCCCGAGGAGGAGTTTGCAGTCTGCGTGCCAAATCGAGAGCGCCGTAACGCAGCCCGGGGCGGTGCGTCGGATGGCCACGTGCCGCAGAGCACAGAGAGACACGAGGGCACAACGATGCGGCGGCCAGACACACGAACACACCGGACGCGTGCGGATCGATGCACGCCCGTTGTCGGCTGGAAGACGGAGTGTCGATTCCACGCGCCGCTGCGCACAGCGGATCATGTGTCGCGAGTGCCCAGGCGCATGAGACACGGTGAGTCCGATCGCCACGCGACGCGCGGGCGCGGCGCTTGCGCGACTAGTGACGCTGTGTGACTCATTTCGGCGTCGATCGTGCCGAATCGATTCCCTGCGCGATTCCCTGCGCTTCACTTGCCTACGCGGGAGTGTTGGAGTGACCGCGAGTCAGACGGAACGGCCCTGCTAGCAGCAGTGCGAGCGATGCTCCGCCGTGTGCCGAATCTGCGCGCGTGCCACGTCCGGATCGCGAGGCCGCTCTGCCGTGATGCCGAGGAAGCCACGCGCGAAACCCCGCAGCGCGTCGAGAACGCGACGTACGCGGGTCACCGCGCACCCCGCATCGTGGGTGCGAGCGTCGGTGCGCCCGGTCGCAGCGTCTTCCACCACACACGCGCCGCATCGACCACGACGGTTGCGACGAGCACCATGAACAGCGCCGTCAGCGCCGCATCGAGACGTGCGTTGAAGATGAACGCCTGTGTCTCGCGCAGCTTCTCCGCGGCAATCGCACCGCTCGCGATCTGACCGGCGAGGTAGTCGGCCTGCGCGAGGAAGCCGAGGCGGCGATCCGGCGCGAAGATCTTCAGCCAGCCCGCGCTCATCGTGACGCTGAGCAGCCACGCGAGCGGCAGTGCCGGCGCGAATGCCCAGCGCGGCTTTTCGGACTTGACCAGGATCGTCGTCGCGCAGGCGAGCGCGGTCGCGGCGAGCAGCTGGTTCGCGATGCCGAAGAGCGGCCACAGCGAGTTGATGCCGCCGAGCGGGTCGACGACGCCCTGATAGAGGAAGTAGCCCCACGCGCTGACGATCAGACCCGACGCCAGCAGGTTCGCCGGCAGCGACGAGGTCTTGCCGAGCGCCGGGTGCAGCTTGCCGAGCAGGTCCTGCACCATGAAGCGGCCGACGCGCGTGCCGGCGTCGAGCGTGGTCAAGATGAAGAGCGCTTCGAACATGATCGCGAAGTGGTACCAGAGCGCCTTCAGCGTCGGACCGCCGAGCACGCTCGAAAAGATCTCGGCCATGCCGACGGCGAGACTCGGCGCGCCGCCGGTGCGCGACAGCAGCGAGTGTTCACCGACCTGCTTCGTCAGCTCGGTGAACGCGATTGGATCGAACGCAAAGCCCCAGCCGCGGATCGCTGCAGCCGCCTGCTCCACCGTCGCGCCGATTGCGGCGGGCGGTGAGTTGATCGCGAAGTAGGTGCCTGGTTCCATCACCGCGGCCGACAGCAGCGCCATCACCGCGACGAACGATTCCATCAGCATCGCGCCGTAGCCGATCATCCGCGCGTCAGTCTCGCGGTCGAGCAGCTTCGGCGTGGTGCCGCTGGCGATCAGCGCGTGGAAGCCGGATATCGCGCCGCACGCGATCGTGATGAAGCAGAACGGGAACACCGAACCGGCGAAGACCGGTCCCGAACCGTCGATGAACTGCGTCAGCGCCGGGAGCTGCACCGGCGGGTGCGCGATCGCGAGACCGACCGCCAGCAGCGCGATGGTGCCGAGCTTCACGAACGCCGATAGATAATCGCGCGGCGCCAGCAGCAGCCACACCGGCAGCACGCTCGCGATGAAGCCGTAAGCGACCAGCGCGAGCGCGAGCGTCGCTTTGTCGAGATCGAAGAACGGGCGCAGCGCTTCGCTTTCGCCGACCCAGCGCCCCGCTACGACCGCGAGCAGCACCAGTGCGACGCCGCCGAGGCTCGCTTCGAGCACGCGGCCCGGCCGCACGTGCATCATGTAGACGCCCATCGCGAGCGCGATCGGGATCGTCGCGGCGACGGTCGACGTCGCCCACGGGCTGCCGAACATCGCGTTCACGACGACGAGGCCGAGCACACCGATCAGGATCACCATGATCGCGAGCACGCCGACCAGCGCGGCCGCGCCGCCGACCGGGCCGATCTCGTCGCGTACCATCCGGCCGAGCGATTTGCCATCGCGACGCATCGAGCCGACCAGGATCGTCATGTCCTGCACCGCGCCGCCGAGCACGACGCCGGCGAGGATGTAGAGCGTTCCCGGCAGATAGCCGAACTGCGCGGCGAGGATCGGACCGACCAGCGGGCCCGGCCCGGCGATCGCCGCGAAGTGATGGCCGAACACGACCCAGCGGTTGGTGGGGATGAAGTCCTTGCCGTCTTCGAGCCGGTGCGCGGGCGTCGGGCGCGTGTCGTCGAGCGCGAATGCGTGCGCGGCCAACGCCTTCGAGTAGAAGCGGTAGCCGATCGCGTAGACGCAGAGCGCGGCCATCAGGAACCAGGCGCTCGAGATCGCTTCGCCGCGGTGGGTCGCGATCACCGCGAGCGCGGTCGCGCCGAGCGCCGCGACACCCGCCCACGTCACCCGTCGTACCACGCTTCGGTCTGCGGACATCGGTCGCGCAGAGTAGCCATGCGGTTGCGGACGTGGTACCCGATCGCATGGCGCGGAGTGCCTGGCCCTCTGGGCCATCAGGCTTGCGGGGGGTGCCATGGCGGTTGCGCGCGAGCGTTGGGCCACGAAGATCGGTCTCGTGTTGGCGTTGGCCGGCAACGCAATCGGACTCGGCAACTTCCTGCGCTTTCCGCGCCAGGCCGCGCTGAACGGCGGCGGCGCCTTCCTGGTGCCCTACTTCATCTGCCTGCTCGCGATCGGGATTCCGCTGATGTGGGTCGAGTTGTCGATCGGGCGCATGGGGGGTCGCCACGGTCGCGGCCACACCGCGGGCATGTTCGAGCTGATGTGGCGCCACCCCGCTGCGAAGTACATCGGCGCACTCGGGCTCTTCATCCCGTTCGCAGTGGCGATGTACTACGTGTTCGTCGAGTCGTGGTGCCTCGCGTATGCGTACTTCTCGCTCACCGGCAGCTACTTCGGCCTCGGCTCGATGGACGAGGTCGGCCACTTCCTCGCCGGCTTCCAGGGCGTCGAGAAGAACCAGTACTTCTCGAGTCTGCTGCCCGCGTACGGGTTCTTCGTGCTGACCTTCGTGCTGAACGTGTCGATCCTGCTCGGCGGCGTCGCGCGCGGGATCGAGCGGCTCGCGTTGTGGGCGATGCCGCTGCTCTTCGTGTTCGCGGCGATCCTGATGGTGCGGGTCCTCACGCTCGACCCACCGCCGGGCGCCAGCCCCGATCAGACCGTGATGTCCGGCCTCGGCTTCGTCTGGAACCCGGACTTCGCGGCGCTCGCCGATCCAAAGGTGTGGCTCGCCGCGGCGGGGCAGATCTTCTTCACGCTGTCGGTGGGCTGGGGGATCATCCACACCTATGCGTCGTACATCGGACCCGACGACGACGTCGCGCTCACCGGCCTCTCCACCGTCAGCTTGAACGAAGTCGCGGAGGTGGTGCTCGGCGGCACGATCGCGCTGACCGCGTCGGTCGTTTTCTTCGGCGTCGTGCAGTCGCAAGCGATCGCCGGCCAGGGATCCTTCGACCTCGGCTTCCACGCCATGCCGCTGGTGATGGAGCAGATCCCGGGCGGCCGGCTCTTTGGCGCGCTCTGGTTCCTGCTGCTGTTCTTCGCCGGGATCACCTCGAGCGTGGCGCTGATGCAGCCGACGATCGCGATGCTGCGCGAAGACTTCGGCCTCCCGCGTGATCGCGCCGTCTACGTGACGGGCGGCTTGCTCTTCCTGTGCGCGAACCCGGTGCTGTTCTTCCTCAGCCACGGCTTCATGGACCAGCTCGACTTCTGGGCGGGCTCGTTCGGGCTGCTGCTGTTCGGATTCCTCGAGATCGTGGTCTTCGCGTGGGTGTTCGGGATGACGCGCGGCTGGGCGGAGATCAACCACGGCGCGCGGCTGCGCATCCCCCGGATCTTCCACTTCGTGATCAAATGGGTGATGCCGCTCGGAATGGGCGCGATCCTGTTGTCATGGTCGGCGACGAACTTGTTGCCCGAGCTGACGCTCGAGAAGGTCGCCGAAGCCGACCGCCCCTATGTGATCGGCGCGCGGCTGCTGCTGGTGGTCGTGCTGGTCGTCTACTGGATCGCAGTGCGCGCGGGCTCGAGGCGTCGCGCCGCGATGGAGGGCGCCGCATGACGCTGGCCGGATGGATCTTCCTGACGCTGGCCTGGGGCTTCGTGCTCGGTCTTGCCGGTTACTGTGTGGTTCGGACCTTCCGCGACGGTTGAGAACCGCCGCAATGCCCGTCTCCGAATGACGCGCAGATGAAGGGCAAGCGGACGCCAGCCGGTACGGCGCTGTATCCTTTGACGACATGGGCCCACATTCCTCTGGACGTTTCTCGTTCCCCGGCATCTCGTCTGTCCTGTTCGCCGCGTTGACGATCGCCCTTTCCGGGTGCTTCGTGCCGGCTTGGTCTCCGGGCGGGTACTACGGAGGCGGCGGGTCTTACAGCGGTTATGGGCCGGCCTATTACCCCGGTGGCTACGTCGATTACGGTCGCTACACACCGCCACGTCGCGTCTATGTCCCGGTCTACCAGGACGACGACGACGACGATCATCATCATCATCACGACAACCGACCCCACGGCGATTGGCAGGGACGCGACCAGCGACACGACGCCGATGCGCAGCGCGAACAGCAACGCGCCGAACAGCGCGCTCGGCAATACGACGCGGAACAGCAGCAGCGCGCGCAGCAATACGAAGCCAAGCAGCAGCAACGCGCGCAGCACCACGACGCGCAACAGCAACAACGTGAGCGCGCCAGGAAGCAGAAAGAGGAGCGCGACGAACAGCGACGCCAGCAGCAGGCTGCGCAGCAACAGACCACGCGGCCGCATTGGCCGCAGCACGCGGACCAACCGGGTGCGCGCGGTCGCGGCGACTTCAGGAACTCGACCGACAACAGCGCCGACTAGCAAGCGAGCCCGCCGCGGGGGACGACCGCTACGCGATTTCCTATGATCGCGTTGGCGCCTGCTCCACCTGCGAGTTCACCATGGCCGACAATCTGCTCCGCACCCTCCGCTGCCGCATCGTCAACCGCCCGGGCGTATTCGGACGCCTCGCAACGGCGATCGGCAACGCGGGCACGAGCCTCGGCGACATCCGCACCGTATGGGTCGGACCGGAGCACAAGGTCCGCGACGTCGACGTGCTGGTCGATGGCGCGGCGATGCTCGATGAAACCATCGAAGCCGTGCGCGGCGTCGAAGGCATCGACCTGCTCGAGGTGATCGACGACGTCCACGAGCTGCACATCGACGGCAAGATCGAGGTGCGGCCGACGCACCCGGTGCGAACGCTGAACGACTTGCGTCGCGTGTACACGCCGGGCGTCGCCGACGTCGTGCGCTCGATCGTGCGCGACCCGGACGAATCGTATCTCTACACGATCCGCGGCAAGACCGTCGCGATCGTCACCAACGGCACGCGTGTGCTCGGCCTCGGCAACGTCGGGCCGCTCGCGGCGCTGCCGGTGATGGAGGGGAAGGCCGCGCTGCTCCATCAGTTCGCCGGACTCTCGGCCTGGCCGCTGGTGCTCGACACGCGCGACCCCGACGAGATCGTCGCGACGGTGCTGCACCTGGCCCAGGGCTTCGGTGCGATCCAGTTGGAAGACATCGAGTCGCCGGCGTGCTTCGAGGTCGAGCGGCGCCTCGTCGAGGCGCTGGAGATGCCGGTCCTGCACGATGACCAGCACGGTACGGCCGTGGCGGCGCTCGCCGCAGCCAGCAACGCAATGCGCCGCGCGGGGCTCGATCTCGCGTCGGCACACGTCGGCGTGATCGGACTCGGCGCGGCCGGCACGGCGATCGCTCGCATGCTCGGCGCGGTCACGGCCAAACCCGTGCTGGGCTTCGACCCGGGTGCCGAAGCGGTCGCACGGCTGCTCGCACTCGGCGGCGAGCCCGCGAAGGACATCCCGGACCTGATGGCGAGAGTGGACCTCGTCGTCGCGGTGACCGGTCGGCCCGGACTGATCTCACCGGAGTGGGTGCGCCGCGGGCAGGGAATCCTCGCACTGACGAATCCCGATCCCGAGATCCGCCCCGAAGATGCTCTCGCTGCGGGCGCTGCGTTCGCAGCCGATGGGCGTTCGGTGAACAACCTGCTCGGCTTCCCCGGCATCTTGCGCGCCGCGATCGACGTTCGCGCGCGCCGCATCGACCCGAGCATGTACGTCGCCGCTGCCCACGCGATTGCCGTGCGTGCGAGAGAGAACGAGCTGGTTCCGAACCCGCTCCGCCTCGACGTCCACCGCGCAGTCGCCCGCGCCGTCGCGGAGGCCGCGATCAAGGCCGGTGTCGCCCGCGTGATCATCCCGAGCGACTACATGCTGGAACTACCGGTGCGCCGCTCTTCCGAGGACCCCAGCGTCCTCTGACCCGTGTTCGGCTCGGTCGCGTCCGCGACAGAGCTGGATCATGACCCGAAGGCCCTAGCTTCGAGTGTGATCCAGCACTCGCGCTGCCAGCGCGTCCGCGGTGAACCCGAAACGTTCGGCCAGCGCCGACTGCGGCGCCGACGCGCCGAAGCGCTGGATGCCGTAGACGAGTCCGCGTGAACCGAGATGGCGCCAGAAGGTCTCGCCGCGCGCCATCTCGACGGCAACGATCGGCGTGCCGTCGGTGGGCAACAGCGCGTGTCGATACGCGTCGGGCTGCGCCGCGAAGAGTTCGAGCGATGGCATCGATACGACGCGCACCGCGACATCCTGCGCCGCGAGCTTCTCCGCCGCTTCGCACGCGAGCGACACTTCGGAGCCGGTCGCGACCAGCACGGCATCCGGCTTGCTGTTCGCCGCGCGCACGAGATAGCCGCCGCGCCAGACGTCCTTCGACGCGATGCCCGCCGGGCGCCGTAGCGGCGGCAGCGCCTGGCGCGTCAGCGCCAGCGCGACGGGGCCCTGCGCCGCTTCGAGCGCATAGGCCCACGCCATCGCCGTTTCCAGTCCGTCCGCCGGTCGGAACACCGTGAGACCCGGGATCGCGCGCAGCGCGTCGAGATGCTCGATCGGCTGGTGCGTCGGACCGTCTTCGCCGAGGAAGATCGAGTCGTGCGTGAAGACATAGACCACGCGCAGGCCCATCAGCGACGCCAGCCGGATCGCCGGGCGCATGTAGTCGCTGAAGACCAGGAACGTGGCGACATACGGCACGAAGGTGCCGTCGAGCGAGATCCCGTTCGCGATCGAGCCCATGCCGTGCTCGCGAATCCCGAAGTGCAGGTTGCGACCCGCGAACGGATCGACGCCGGCCCCTGCACCGGGTCCCACGTGGCCACCGTTCTTCACATGCGTGTTGTTCGACTCGGCGAGATCCGCGGAGCCGCCGATCAGGAACGGCAACGCCGCCGTCGCGCGCTGGATCACCTCACCGGAGTGCACGCGCGTCGCCGCCTTCTTCTCTTCCCAGCCGCTGGCGAGCTGCTGCGTGAAATCCTCGGCGATGCGGTGTTCGCGGTGCGCGTCCCACGACTCGGCGAGCGCGGGATTCGCGCTGCGCCACTTCGCGAAACCGGCATCGTGCACCTTGCGCTCGGCGCGCTTGGCTTCGATGCAGGTCGCGAACCACGCGCGCACGTCATCAGGCACGAAGAAGGTCGGTACCTGCGGCCAGCCGAGCGCATCCTTGGTGGCGCGCACTTCGTCCGCGCCGAGCGGCGCGCCGTGCGTCTTCGACTTCCCGGCCAGATTCGGGCTGCCGTAGCCGATCGTCGTCCGCAGCAGGATCAGCGACGGGCGTGCGGTTTCCGCGCGGGCCGCGTCGATCGCCTTCGAGATCGCCGCATGGTCGTTGCCATCGACGACCCGCTGCACGTGCCACTTCTGCGCGCCGAAGCGCCGCTCGACGTCCTCGCTGAACGACAGATCGATCGCGCCGTCGATCGTGATGTGGTTGTCGTCGTACAGGTAGACGAGATTGCCGAGCCCGAGGTGGCCGGCGAGCGATCCCGCTTCCGCCGAGACGCCTTCCATCAGATCGCCGTCGCTGACGATCGCGTACACCAGATGGTGACCGGGACCTTCGCCGCCAGTTGCGAAGCGCGAGCGCGCGAGACGGGCGGCGAGCGCCATCCCGACGCCGGTCGCGAAGCCCTGGCCGAGCGGACCGGTCGTCGTCTCGACGCCTGCCGTGTGGCCGTATTCCGGATGACCGGGCGTGCGCGAATCGAGCTGGCGGAAGGCGCGGAGATCGTCGAGCGAGAGGTCGTAGCCGAACAGGTGCAGCAGCGAATAGAGCAACATCGACGCGTGGCCGTTCGACAGCACGAAGCGGTCGCGCAGCGGCCACGCGGGATCGGTCGGGTCGAAGCGCAGATGGCGCTGCCACAACTCGAAGGCCGCCGCGGCGAGACCCATCGGCGCGCCGGGATGCCCGCTCTTCGCCTGTTCGACGGCGTCGACGGCGAGGAAGCGAATCGTATTGACGATGCGGTCCCGCAGGGCCGGGCTCGGCTCGGTCATCGCGGCCTCCGTACTCGAATCGTTCGAAGCGCTGTCCGGGGAAGCGCGCACGATACCGTCTCATGCCGAGGCCGGAAAGCACGGCGCGGGCACGCTGCGGCTAGACTGCGCCCCCGCTCGCGATTTCGCGCGCAGCACCGCGGAGGGTTCTGATGAGACGCCGTTCGACTGGGCGACGGGAGCTGCGCGGAGCCGGATACGCACTCCTTCTTGCACTGTGCGCTGCGACGCTCGCGGGCTGTGCATCCATGGGTGTCGGCGGTGAGCCAGTCGAGGTACAGCTCGTCTCGCTGACGCCGCTCGCGAGCACGGCCTTCGAGCACCGGCTGCGCGTCGATCTGCGGCTGCGCAACCCGAACAACCACGCCTACGAGATCGAGGGCCTGCGCTTCGTGCTCGACGTCAACGGCAACCGTCTCGCGTCGGGCGTGTCGAACGAGAGCGCGACGCTGCCGCGCCTCGGCGAGGTCGTCGTGCCGGTCACGACCACCACGACGCTCTTCGACGTCGTCAACCAGATCATCGCGTTCGGCCAACAGCAACAGCCGCACTTCGAGTACGAACTGCGCGGCAAGGTCTTCGTGAAGCACTCCTGGGGCGGCCTCGACTTCGAGCGCCAGGGCTCCGAGATCGATCTGATGCCGCGTCCGAGCGCATCCAAACAGCTGCCCGGCGAAGCCACCCGGTGAACCCGCCGCTCGACTCGGAATTGGAAAGTCAAAGATCAAGCTGGTCGGGGTGGTGGGATTCGAACCCACGACGCTGAACACCCAAAGTTCAGGCTCTAGCCACTGAGCTACACCCCGATCGAATTTCCGACTGCGCCGACTCTAGCTCCCGGGAATGATCAGGCTCGGGCGGATCATCCCGAAGACCTTGTCCTCGAACCATTCGAGCAGCGCGCGCAGTGCCTCGGGCGAAATCTCGTGGCCCATATCGAACTCGCGCAGCGTGACGCCGAGTCCGAGCGGCAGCAGTTGATCGCGCGCCTCGCGCGCGCTCTCCGCGGGCACCATCGGGTCGGTCGTGCCGTGCATCACCAGCACCGGACGACCCTTCATCGCTTCGCTCGGCCGGACCGCGTCGGCGACCTCCGGCGGCAGCCACGCCGAAAGCGCCGCGAGACCCGCGAAGCGCGCGGGATCGCGCAGGAACAGGTCGTAGGCCATCGCGCCGCCCTGGCTGAAGCCGAGCAGCACGACGTGGCTGCGATCGACCGGGTACTTCGCGAGCGCTTCATCGAGCCACTCGCGCAGCTCGCCCGCCGCGGTCGCAAATTCGAGCGGATCGGGCGGCCGCCCGCCCGACGACATCGGGAACCAGCCGTGGCCGATCACGATGCGCGTCTGCGGATCCGCGAGGCCGAGCGGCCCCTGCGGACACAGCACGAGCGCGCGGCCTCCATGGAGAATCGGCGCGAGGCCGAGCAGGTCGAGCGCGTTCGCGCCCCAGCCGTGGATCGCGATGATCGTCGGGAACGGCCCGTCGCCCTCGGGGACATGTGCAGCGTGAAGTAGCTTCATGGCGCGCAACCTAGCCTCCGGCGCGACCCGCGCGCTATTCCTCCCCGCCATGGCAAACCCGAGAACCCTCCTCGACAAAGTCTGGGATGCCCACAGCGTTCGCGAGCTGCCGAGCGGCCAGACCCAGCTCTTCATAGGGCTGCACCTGATCCACGAGGTGACGAGCCCACAGGCGTTCGCGGCGCTCCGCGAAGCGAAGCTCCGCGTGCCCTACCCGCAGCGCACGTTCGCGACGGTCGACCACATCATCCCGACCGATTCGCAGGTCCGGCCGCTCGGCGATGCGCTCGCCGAGGAGATGTTCCAGCACCTCGAGCGCAACTGCGCCGAGCACGGCATCACCTTCTTCGGCCCCGAGAGCGGTCATCAGGGCATCGTGCACGTGATCGGTCCGGAGATGGGTCTCACGCAACCCGGCATGACGATCGCGTGCGGCGATTCGCACACCTCCACGCACGGCGCGTTCGGCGCGGTCGCGTTCGGGATCGGCACCAGCCAGGTGCGCGACGTACTCGCGACGCAGTGTCTCGCGATGGCGCGACCGAAGGTCCGCCGCATCGAGATCAACGGAAAGCTCGGAGCCGGCGTCTATGCAAAGGACGTGACATTGCACATCATCCGCAAGCTCGGCGTGAAGGGCGGCATCGGCTTCGCCTACGAGTACGCTGGCGATGTGCTCGATGCGATGACGCTCGAAGAACGCATGACGGTGTGCAACATGTCGATCGAGGGCGGCGCGCGCTGCGGCTACGTGAATCCCGACGAGACGACCTTCGTGTATCTGCGCGGCCGCGACTTTGCGCCGAAGGGTGACGCATGGGACCGTGCACTCGCGTGGTGGCGCGGCATGGCCAGCGACGCGAACGCGACCTACGCCGATCGCGTCGAGTACGCCGGCGCGTCGATCGCGCCGACCGTGACCTGGGGCATCAACCCCGGCCAGGCGCTCGGTGTCGACGAGCGCATCCCGCACCCCGCGAGCGTCGCCGACGACGAGCGCGCGAGCCTCGCCGAAGCGATCGACTTCATGAAGTGGAAGCCCGGCGATCCGGTCGCCGGCACGAAGATCGACGTCGCGTTCATCGGCTCCTGCACCAACGGCCGCATCTCGGATCTGCGCGAAGCGGCGCGCGTCGCGCGAACCGGAAAAGTGGCGCCCGGCGTGCGTACTTACGTCGTGCCCGGTTCGCAGGAAGTGCAACGCCAGGCGGTCGAGGAGGGACTGCCCGAAGTGTTCCGCGCGGCCGGCTTCGATTGGCGCGAACCCGGCTGTTCGATGTGTCTCGCGATGAATCCCGACAAGCTGCGCGGCGACGAGCTGTGCGCGTCGTCGAGCAATCGCAACTTCAAGGGCCGCCAGGGTTCGCCGACCGGCCGCACGCTGCTGATGTCGCCAGCGATGGTGGCTGCAGCGGCGATCAACGGCCGCATCGTCGATATCCGGGAGGTGCTGTGATGGATGCCAAGGTCACGCGCGTGGACGGCCGTGGCTGCGTGCTGCGCGGCGACGACATCGACACCGATCGCATCATCCCCGCGCGCTACCTGCGCTGCGTCACCTTCGACGGTCTCGGCGAGCACGCCTTCGAGGACGACCGCAAGCAGGCCAAGGGCAATCACGCGCTCGACGACGACCGCTTCGCCGGCGCGCGCATCCTCGTCGTCGGCCGCAACTTCGGCTGTGGCTCATCGCGCGAACACGCCCCCCAAGCGCTGATGCGGTGGGGTTTCGGCGCATTCGTGGGCGAATCCTTTGCCGAGATCTTCTTCGGCAACTGCGTCGCGCTCGGACTCCCGGCCGTGACGCTGCCGCGCACCGAGCTCGAGCGGCTGATGGACGCAGTCGAACTCGACCCGGCGCAGGAGCTCGTGCTCGATCTCACGGCCGGCACGCTCACGTCGCGCGTCGGCGTGCAGAAGATCGCGATGCCCGACGGCGCACGGCGTCAACTGCTCGAAGGCAACTGGGACGCCACCGCGGTGCTGCTCGAAGCGC
>CAYGWM010000025.1:6688-33785 GCA_964353555.1 uncultured Spirochaetales bacterium | reverse complement strand
CGGCGTCAACTGCTCGAAGGCAACTGGGACGCCACCGCGGTGCTGCTCGAAGCGCAGGGCGCGGTAAGGGCCACCGCCGCGCGACTCCCGTACGTCGGCGGCTTCTGATCGCAGCCTCCTTGGCCCGCGTCTTCGGTCTCGACCTCCGCTCGCTGGCGCTGCTGCGCATCGGCATCGGGCTGATGCTGCTCGTCGATCTCGCCGTCTGCGCGGGTGATCTGCGCGCGCACTACACCGACTTCGGCATCCTGCCGCGCGCGGAGCTGGGTCTCTACACGTTCCGCACCGTCTTTACGCTGCACGGCTTCGCGAGTCCGTATCCCGCGGCGGTCGGATTGCTCTTCGCGGTCGCGGCATGCTTCGCGGTCGCGCTGACACTCGGCTGGCACACCTGGCTCGCAACCTTCGGCTCGTGGTTACTGCTCGCGAGCCTCCAGTACCGGAACCCCGCGCTCGTCTTCGGCGGCGACGTGATGCTGCGGATGCTGCTGTTCTGGGGGCTCTTGCTGCCGCTCGGCGCGCGGGGATCGATCGACGCGCGCCACGACCCGTCGCGCTTTCCGCGCAGCAACCAATACGCGTCGGTCGCGAGCGCAGCGCTGATCGCGCAGCTGCTGCTCGTCTACGTGTTCTCGGTGTTGAATCGCACGGGACCCACCTGGTGGAACGGCGACGCGCTCTTCTACGCGCTGCATTTCGACCAGTTCGCATCGCGCTTCGGGATCTGGCTGCGCCCGCACCAAACGCTGCTCGCGCCGATGACCACCATCGCGATCTGGTTCGAGGCGCTCGGCCCGCTGTTGCTGATCGCGCCGATCGCGAATGGTCCGCTGCGCACGCTCGCGGTGCTGCTCTTCGTGGGCTTTCACGTCACGCTCGGATTGCTCTTCAACATCGGCATCTTCCCTGGTGTGTTCAGCGTCGCGTGGATCGGGATGCTGCCAGCGTGGTTCTGGCAACGCTTCGGTGCGCGCGAATCCGAGCCCGCTGCAGAGACACCCGTGAGCCACTGGCGCTGGAACGGAGCACGCGAAGCGGTCGCCGCGGTGGCACTCGCGTTCGTGCTGCTGTCGAATCTGTCGACGGTGCGCGGCGGTGCGCTCGCCGATCGCTTCCCGAAGAACTGGGATCTGCCCGCGCAGCTCGTCTACATCGACCAGCTCTGGGGCCTGTTCTCGCCGGATCCGGCCATCTACGACGGCTGGTACGCGTTCATGGGCGTCCAGCGCGACGCGAAAGAAGTGAATCCGTTCTGGCCCGGGCAGCCAGTCGGCTTCGAAAAACCGCCGGTCGTTTCCGAGACGATGAACATCCGCTGGCGCGAGTTCTTCTTCCGCTTGCAGCGCGATGCCAACGACCCGCGCTGGGCATCGTTCGGTCGCTGGCTCTGCCGTGCCTGGAACGAGCGACACGACGGACCCGAGCGCCTCGATCGCGCCTACGTGTACTACGTCGAAGAGACGACGACGCGTCCCGTGCCGCGGCGGGGCAACATCCTCACGCTGATGGCGCACGAGTGCGCGGCGGACGAGCCCCATTGATCCTCGCCGCTCGCCGTTGGCTCGCTACGCGGGACCAATCGCGCGAACGACGAGGCCGGCGCGCATCGAGAGTCCGGCGAGCGCGAAGAACCAGACGTGAGCGAGGTTCGGCGCCGCGGGTACCAGCAGCGCGCGACCGATCGGTGTCGGCGCGCCGAGCAGCACCGCGAGCAGCACCAGCGCGAGCGGAGAGGCGAGTGCCATCCAGCGCGGAAGCGCGGTGTCGCCACGCGCGACGGTGACCGCGAACACGATCGAGCCCGCCACGATCGCGACCGCGACACCGATCCACAGCGGAAGCACGAACGCACCGAGGCTCGCGATGAAAACCATCGGGTCGCCCGGCGCGATGCCGGCCGCCGCTTCGAGTCGCTCGGCCATGCCGGTGATGCCGTGCACGGCGCCCCCGTACGCAGCGCCGAGAGCGCCCGCGACGAACACGAAGCGCGCTGCGCGACCGTGCGCGGCGCCGATCGCACGCGAGACGCCCCAATAGCCGACGCCGTAGAGTGGAATCGCGAACACGCCGAGCTGGTGACCGATGAGCAGCGCGCCATCCGGTGGCGCGGGCAGCCCCAGCTCGATGCGTCCCGCATTCGCGACCCACAGCAACAGCAGATCGCCCAGGCTCGCCGCGAGCGCCGCGACGGCCGCGAGCGCGCAGGCGCCACGCGCTGTCATTTGCCCGAGAAGCTCGGCGCGCGCTTGCCGAGGAACGCGTCCATGCCCTCGCAGCGATCCTCGCTCGCGAACACCAGGCCAAAGGCCTTCTGTTCGAGCGCATGGGCAGTACGCAGATCGGCGTCCTGTCCTTCTTGCATCACCCGCTTCGCCAACGTGATCGCGGCGGGTCCCTTCGCCGCGATCTTCTCGCCGATCGCCAGCGCCGCGCCTTGCAGCGCGTCGGGCTCGAAGACGCGGTTCGCGAGACCGATGCGCAACGCCGTCTCGGCGTCGATCGGCTCGCCCGCGAGCACCAGTTCGTTCGCCCATGCGATGCCGACGCGGCGCACCATCCGGCTCGTGCCGCCGAAACCCGGCAGCAGGCCGAGGTTCACCTCCGGCTGGCCAAAGCGCGCCTTGCTCGACGCGTAGATCCAATCGCAGGCGAGCGCGAGTTCGCAGCCCCCGCCGAACGCAAAGCCGTTCACCGCGGCGATCGTCGGCACCGAGAGCGCTTCGAGCGACGCCATCGCTGCATGCCCGAGCCGGCTGAACGCCTCCGCCTCGGCGGGCCCGAGCTCGCGCATTGCCGCGATGTCGGCGCCGGCCGCGAACGCGCGACCCGCGCCGGTGACGACGACGGCACGGATGCTCGCATCGCACGCGATCTCGGCCGTGCGCGCGGCGAGTGCCGCGAGCGTCGCAGCATCGAGCGCGTTCAGTACCTCGGGGCGATTCAGCGTCATCAGCGCGACCGCGCCGCGCCGTTCGAGTAGCACCAGGTCGCTCATCGGGCCTCCACGGGCGAATGGGCCGGGTATCGTAGCCTGCGATCGCCCGCACCGAAGCCGCGTGCGCTCGTGGTATGGTGCGACCGCTTTCATCGTGAGGAGGGCACCGCATGCTTTCGCAACGCAATTCGCGGCTGGCCGCGATCGCAGCATTCGTCGCCGGCGCAGGCGGCGCCATCGCGATCGGCGGTCCGCTGCTCGGGCACTTTGGAGCGATCGCTCCGATGCAGGGATTCGGCGCGTTCGTGCTCGGCTCGCTGATCGCGGTCGTCGGCGGCGTACTCGGCGCGTTCGGGCTGCGCGCGACGCGGGGTGGCGTCGGCGGACGCGATCGCGCGGGCTTCGCGGTGATCGTCGGCGCCCTCGCGCTCGCGGGCGTGCTCTCCGGCGCACTGCCCGGCCGCGGCCTGCCGCGCATCAACGATTTCACCACCAACCCCGCGGATCCGCCGCAATTCGAGTACGCCAAGCGCGATCCGGACACGCGCAATCGCGACTACTCGTACCCCGCCGGCTTCGCGGAGCAACAGGCCGTCGCGTATCCCGACCTCGCGCCGATTCCGCTCGCCGTGCCGCCCGCCGAAGCCTACGAGAAGGCGCGCAGCGCCGTCGAATCGCTGGGCTGGCACATCACGCTCTCCGATCCGGCGCGCGGCCTGATCGAAGCGCGCGACACCTCGAAGCTGTTCCGCTTCGTCGACGACGTCGCGATCCGCGTCCGCCCCGGCCCCAGCGGCGGCTCGCTCGTCGACATCCGCTCGAAATCACGCGACGGCAAAGGCGACCTCGGCATCAACGCCAACCGCATCCGCACCTTCACGACCACGCTCGTCCACTAGGTGCCGGGCGTCAAGTTATTGCGTTGTCAGGTTATTTGCCGGGCCCTTGAATAACCTGACAAATCAACAACCTGACGCCCGGCACCGAAACCGCCGCTAGCCTCGGGCGATGACTCGCCGCATCGCACTTTTGCTGTTTTTCGCTCTCGCCACAGCTTGCGCGCAGCACGGAGTGCCGCCGCGCACCGTCGAGCAGCTCGACCTCGATCGCTACCTCGGCACCTGGTACGAGATCGCGAGCTTCCCGATGTATTTCCAGCGCGGCTGCGTGGCGACGCAGGCGACCTACTCGCGGCGCAAAGGCGGCCAGATCGGCGTCGCAAATGCATGCCGCGACGAGACCCTCGACGGCGAGTGGAAGCGCATCGAAGGCGTCGCGTGGCCGGCCTTGCCCGGCGACTTCTCGAAGCTGAAGGTGCAGTTCTTCTGGCCGCTGCGTGGCGACTATTGGGTGCTCGCGCTCGACCCGGAATACCGCTGGGCGCTCGTGGGGCATCCGAACCGCGATCATCTCTGGGTGCTGTCGCGGACGCGCGCGCTCGACGATGCGGTCTACGCGCAGATCGTGGAGCAGGCGCGCGCGCAGGGTTACGACGTGGCGCGGCTGCAGCGAACGCTGCAGCTCACCGAGTGACTATCCGCCCACCACCTCGAGCGCCCGCGCTTTCGCCCAGCGGTAGTCCGCCTTGCCGCTCGGCGCGCGCACCATCTCGTCGACGAATACGAAGACCTTCGGCAGCTTGTACGCTGCGATGTGTTCTGCGGCCGTGTTCCGCAGCGACTCCTCGTCGCCACGCTTGCCTTCGCGCACTTTCACCAGCGCGGTCACCTGTTGGCCCCAGCGCGGGTGCGGCGTGCCGACCACTACGCAGTCGTAGACGTCGGGGTGGTGCTTCAGCGCGTGCTCGACTTCTTCGGCGAAGATCTTCTCGCCGCCGCTGTTGATGCACACCGAGTCGCGACCGAGCAGCCGCAGCTTGCCGTCGGTGTCGAAGGCCGCGCGATCGCCGGGCACCGAGTAGCGCTTGCCGCCCACCGTGGGGAACGTGCGTGCGGTCTTCTCGGCGTCCTTGAAATAGCCGAGTGGGATGTTGCCTTCGCGCGCCAGCCAGCCGATCTCGTCCGACCCGACTTCGACCAGCCCCGAGAGGTCCTCCTTCAGCACCACGTTGCCGGGTGCGACCGCGAAGTCGCCCGTCGTCGCTTTGTTGTCCTTGTCGGAGAACTGCGACGCCTGCGCGCCGGTCTCGGAAGAGCCGAGCGCGTCGAGCACGCGCACCTGCGGCAGCGCGCGCAGGAACTCGTCCTTCAGCGACGCCGTCAGGATGGCGCCACCCGAAGTGACGAGCATCAGGCTCGAAAGGTCGTACTTCTTCTTCGCGAGCTGATCGACGAGCGGACGCCCGAACGCGTCACCGACGATCGTCAGCAAATTCACGCGCTCGCGTTCGATCGTCGACCAGATGTCGTCCGGATCGAGTTTGCTCGGCTCGGAATGCACGACGATCGTGCCGCCGATGCTCCAGACGTTGAAGGCAACCCAGTGTGCGGCGCCGTGCATGAACGGCGGCGCGGGTAGCGAGCGGGGACCGGGGTTGCGCGCGCGCTCCACGGCCTCGGTGAGTGTGCGCGGCGGGATCGGCCCGCCCATCGCCGCGAGGAAGATGTCTTCCTGACGCCACAGCACGCCCTTCGGCATGCCGGTCGTGCCGCCGGTGTAGAGGATGTAGAGGTCGTCGGACGAGAGGCCGACCGGCACGTCGGGCGTGGCGTCGGCGAGCGCCTGCTCGTAGTCGAGCGCGCCGGGCAGCAGCGCTTCGCCGGACCCATCCTGCACCTGCAACCAAAGCCGCACCTGCGGGAGGCGGTCGCGGATGTGCGCGAGCGTCGGCGCGAAGCACGCGTGATAGACGACGGCTTTCGCATCCGCGTTGTCGAACAGATACAGCAGCTCTTCCTCGACGTAGCGGTAGTTCACGTTGAACGGTGCGCAGCGCGCCTTGAACGCGCCGAGCATGCCTTCGAGATACTCGTTGCCGTTGTGCAGATAGAGCGCGATGTGATCCTGCCCGCTCTCCCAGTTCTCGAGTTCGGAACGCTCGCGATGGCAGCCGAGTCCGTGGGCGCGCAGCACCGACGCGAGGCGGCGCGTGCGATCGGTGGTCTGCGACCAGCTGAAGCGGCGGTCGCGAAAGATCAGGCACTCGCGATCGGGTGCGATGGCGGCGATCGCTTCGTGGATGGCGGCGAGATTCAGCATTCGGGGTCCTCCAGCAGAACGGAGCAGCCTAGCTACGCGGAGCGGAACGCGCGCGGGGCGAGGCGCGCGAGTGCGGCCAGCGCATCGAGCGTCGCCTCGACGCGCAACGGAATCGGATCGAAGCCGGCGCCGAAGCCACCGTCGGGCGCCTGCGCCGCCGCGAGCGAAAGCACCACCTCGTCGGCCGAGAGCCGCGCGCCCGGCAGCGCCTGCGCATCACAGAGCGCAAAGACGCGTGCGGTGTCGAGCGCGTCGATCGCGCCGGTGCGGAAGCCGCGCTCGAGTTCGCGGCCGCACCACTGCAGCGCCGCGTCCGACAGCTCATCGTCCGTGTTCGCGTACCACTGCGCGAGGCCGGCGATCGCGCGCGGATCGCCGCCCTGCACACGCTCCGGCCCCCAATGCGCAGCCAGGAATGCGCCCGCCGCGCGCAAGACCTGGGGCCGCGCGCAGATCGTCTTTGCAAGATGGCCGGCGATCCGCGCGGTCGTCGCGACGCGCGCGTGCTCGTCCGTCTCGCCGCCTTGCGACCACGAGCCATCGTCGCGCTGTGCCGCCGCGAGAATCGTCACCGCGCGCTCGATTTCGGCGCCGCGCCGCACGCCGATTGCATCGAGCGTTGCCATCGCGGTCGCCGCGCTCGCCGCATCGTCGATTGCGCCAAGCAACGCGCACACGGTGCGACGCTCGTTGGGATCAAAGAGAGCCAGCGCGCGTGCACGCTGGAGTGCGTCGCCCGCTGCGAGCACGAAGCCGCGCGCCTGTGCAACGAGGTCGCCCTGCCCGCCCGCGCTCATGCGCGCAGCAGCAAGCCCGTCAGGTAGCGACCCTCGGGATGATCGAGCGCGACGGGGTGATCCGCCGGTGCGCCGAGTTCGCGTAGCACCTGCACGGGCCGCTCGGCATCGAGCGATGCGCCGAACGCGATCTTCCGGAACAGATCCGCCCCGATGTGGTGCGAGCACGAGAAGCTCAGCACGAGCGCATCGGGCGCTGCGCGCTTCAGCGTCCACAGCAGCAGATCCTTATAGGCGCGCGCCGCGCGATCGACGTCGCCCGAGCGGCGCGCGAGCGGCGGCGGATCGACGATGATCAGGTCCCACGGGCCGGGGACGCGGCGCGCGAAGCCGAACGCATCGTCGCGCGAGAAGCGCAGTTGGATCGTCGACGCCCACGGTTCGAGATGGCGCTCGGCGGCCTCGAGCGCCTCGGCCGACGACTCGACCACCGCGATCGACTGCGCGCCGCCATGCGCCGCGGCGACCGAAAAGCCGCCCGTGTACGCGAACAGGTCGAGAACGCGACGGCCGGGCGCGAGCGCCTGCACGAGATCGCGCGCGTCGCGCTGATCGAGGTAGAAGCCGGTCTTCTGCCCGGCACTGACGTCGACGCGATAACGACGCGTACGCTCCATGATCGCAATCGGGTCCTTCGGCGGGTCGCCCCACAGCGGACCCTGGTGCACCGCGATGCCTTCGCGTCGTGCGGCCTGTGCATCGGGCCGCTCGAACGCGGCGGGCACGCCGGTCGCGTGGCGCAGCGCATCGACGACCCGCTCGCGGCGCGCGTCCATGCCGGCGGTCGAGAGGCGCACGACGAGCATGTCGGCGTAGCGATCGACGACCAGGCCCGGCAGCTCGTCGCCTTCCGAGTTCACCAGCCGCACCGCATTGGTGTCGCCGACCAGCGGATCGCCAGCGCGGCGCGCGACGGCACGCGTGATGCGCTCGGTGAGCAGATCTTCGCTCGGCGCTTCGCTGCCGAACGCAAGGAAACGGACACGGATCTGCGACTGCGGCGACCAGTGACCGAAGCCGAGCGTCTCGCCTTCGGCCGAGATCACGCGCGCGAAGGCGCCCGGCTCTTCGCCGCCTTCCACACGCTCGACCGCTCCGGAGAGCACCCACGGGTGCCGCCGCCGCGCGGAGCGATCGCGCGCGGGCTTCAGGAAGACATCCACCATGGGGTGACGATGAGAGATTGGGCGGCCCACGTCCACCCGGCCGGATCAGCGACCCGAATCAGCAGGCCCGATCACTGGGATGGCCCGGCCTGCTGGAGCTGCGTCTCGTAGACCGACATGCGATCGAGTGTCTCGCGGATGGAGGAGCGCTCCTTGTCGCTCCAGAGCCGCGCATCCTCGTTTGCAACGACTGAGCGGAACTGTTCGATCCGCGACGCGCAGGGCAGCTGGTCGCCGCGCTGGCAATGGATCTCGGCGAGAGTGGCGATCGCGCCCTTATCGTTGGGCTTTAGCTCGAGGAGTTGCTCGAAAGCCGCGATCGCGGCGTCGGGTTCCTTCCGCTCCATCCGAAGCATCCCGATCAACCCCAGCGCCACGTAGCGTTTGGGGTGCTGCGGCGCGAGCACGAGCACGCGTTCGAGATGCTCGAGGGCTTCGTCGCTGCGCTTCATCTGGAGCAGGCAGATGCCGAGGCCGATCTGAACCCCCGGATCGTCGGGAGTGAGCTGCTCGGCGTCTTGCAGCTTGCCGAGAGCCGCATTCCAGTCCCCGGCCCGCGACAGCGATTCGGCCTCGGCGAGCAGCTGCTTCGCCTGCGCGCGTGCGTCGCCGGCCGCCTGGCCGGCCTCACGCGGCGCCGGCGATGCACAGCCCCCAATCGCCATCAGCACCGCGCACACCAGGCTCAATCGACCAACGCCCATCTCAGCTCCTTCGCGACGGAAAGCGGATCTCGCTCGCGAGAATACAGGCGAGCCTCGATCCGCGCGCTAGGAGATTGACCCAAGACTGTGCCGCGCGGCTGGGCACGCAGACGCCCCGCCCGCGAGGCGCGCGAGCGAGGCATAGCGGGAGCTACGGCGAGCGAGTGCAACGAAGCGGGCGGCTGCAAGCGGAGCGCGCAGCGAGCGACGGCGAGCGAAGCCCATCGGGATGGATGCGCGTCCAGACGCGCGGAGGCAGTCTTGGGTCAGTCTCCTAGCTCCGGTGTCGGTACAGATCCGGATCGACGGCGGTCGCCATCGCCGCGCGATCGAGGCCGCCATCCAGAAAGGCATCGATCGCGCGCGCCGGCGGCTGCGGATCGGCCACCAGCCCGTTGTAGTCGAGCACGAGGACCCGGAACGACGGCTGCTGCGCGAGCCAGGCTTCCGTCTCGGCGAGTTGCGCGGCGAACACCGCTGCCAGGCGCTCGCGCGGAAGACCGGCGCCCGCCGGCGCACCGCTACGCGCGATCATCTGCTGCTGCGACGCGATCGCTTCCTCGAGACGCCGCTGCATCCAGAGCACACGGTACTCGAAGCCCGGCGGCAGCTGTCGCAGCAGCGCGTAGATCACCTTCACGGCGTGACCCGGAGCGTGCGCGACCCAGCTGGCGTCGGTCGCCGTTCGCAACACCGGCGCATACTCGAGATAGCCGGCGGGATTGTCCACATCGGGCGGGCGCGCCCTGTCCGCGAGCACTGGCATGCCGCCCGCGCGCAGCATCTGCATCGCCAGCGACGTCCCCGAACGCGGCAGACCCGAGACGATCGTGACGAAGGAGCGCGGCGCGTTCATCCGCGCCGCGCGAACGCGGTGGCGCGCCTGGGCGGCTCTCACGGCGCCGGTGTGCGCGGATACTTCATGAAGCGCACGATCAGCGCGTCGCGCCAGCGATCGGGCAGGAAGCGGGCGAAGAGCGCTTGCAGCTTTGCGTCGTTGCCGACCAGATAGCGGGCCTTCGGTCGCGAGGCCGAGAGCGCGTGCTCGATCACACGCGCCACCGCGTCGGCTGGAATCGCGACGCGCTTCTGGTGTTCGAGCATTGCGAGCACGGAGCGGATCGCGCGGCCGTAGAGGGCGTTCGCCTCGGGCGGCAGCGATTGCGACATCGCGCCGGCGTACGATTCCGTCTTGCCCCAGATCGCCGTGTCGATCGCGCCGGGCTCGACCAGCGACACTTCGATGCCCCACGGCGCCAGCTCCATCCGCTCGGATTCGCTGATCGCCTCGAGCGCGAACTTCGACGCGCTGTACGGTCCGACCAGCGGCTGCGAGATGCGACCGCCGATCGAGCCGACGTTGACGATGCGCCCGCGCGCGCGCCGGATCGCCGGCAGGAACGCCTGCGTAACCGCGACGACCGCCACCACGTTCACGTCGAGCTGACGGCGCAGCTCGTCGAGATCGAGGAACTCGATCGGCGCGCCGATCCCGATGCCCGCGTTGTTGACGAGCCCACTGAGTCCCGCCGAACCGACTTCGGCGTCCACGCGCTTCGCAGCCGCCTCGATCGCGCCGGGATCGGTCACATCGAGCAGCAGCGGCTCGAGCCGCGGCGAGCCCTCGTTGCGCAGCGACTCGGCGTCGGCCTCGCGCCGCACGCCGGCGAAAACACGAAAGCCCGCTCGATCGAGTCGCAGCGCGGCGGCGCGTCCGATGCCGGTCGAAGCGCCCGTGATCACCACGGAGCGATTGGAATCCATTGCTTCTCCTCCGCGGCTTTAGAGCGCCGCGACCAGCGAGCCGATCGCCGCACCGAGCAATAGCAGGATCTGCGCAACGCCCGAGATCGCCGTGCCAGTGCTGCGCTTGCTGGCTTGCTGCATGTAGCCGCGCGCATACACCACGCGCCCGACGACGAACACCAGACCGAGGGCCGCGGCGATCCGCGGGCTCACGGTGCTCGCGAAGATCCAGATCGCCGGCACGAAGAGCACGAGCTGCTCCAGCGAGTTCTGGTGGACGCGATTGATGCGCTCGAACTCGGGATGCCCCGTCATCGCGGGCGCCTCGATTCCGAAGCGGCCGCGCGCGCGGCCGACGAGCGCCCCGAAGACGAAGCATTCGAGTAGCGCCAACGAGATCACGAAAGAGACGAGTTCCATACGGGCACCTCCCTGGGTTGGGCCCAGTATGGCGCGAGATCGCGCTCGCGTGTCAATTCGGGATCGCGATCTCCCCCGGACTGCTCGCGATCAGTTCGAAGCGCACCGGGATCTCGAGGCGGCCGTAGACGTACGGCAGCTGATCGACGGCGTGCACCGCGCGCAGCGCGGCGCGATCGAGCACGGCGAAGCCGGAGGAGTTCGCGACCGCGACGCGGCGCGCGCGACCGTCCGCGCCGATCTCGAACGCGAGCAGGGCGGTGCCCTCCGTGCGGCGACGGCGCGCGAGCGGCGGATAGACGAGCACCGCCTGGATCCGGCGCTGGATCGCGGTCAGCCGCTCATCGAGGCTCGGGCGCTGCGGGACCACGTCGTCGCTCGAAGCGGAATGCGCCGCGACGGACGCCGCCGACGCCAGGTCGGCGCTGGTATCGGGTGCCGACGCCCAGCCGATCGCGACGACGATCGCGACCGCTACTCGCAGCGCGCGTGCGACGCCCGTCACTCGGCGGCGTCCGGCACGCCGTTGGCGTTGGCATCGGTTGCCGGCACCGAGTGGATGGCGGCGACCGCGTCGACGTCCACGCCGGCGTTGTTGGGTCCATACGGATCGCCGGTCAGGAAGTTCGCGTCGACAATCCTTACGTAGCGCGCCCAGCCGAGCCCGAGATCGGCGAGATCGAACGAGTCGCCGCCGGCGCCGCCCGGAGCCGGCGGCGGGATCACCGGCAGACCGATCAGATCCTCGATACCCCCTGCCGTGGGAATCGACGCGTGCGGCGTGCTCGGGTTGTTCGCGTTCGACAGCACGGGATACACGCCCGCGCAGCCCGGATAGAACACGCCGGCCCCTGGGTTCGTCGTGAGCGAGCACGGGAACTCGTACCAGGTCGTGCCGTTCTGCGACACCGATACGCGACCCGGGTCCGCGAACGGACGCTCGATCGTCAGCGTCGCCCCATTGAAGGCGAGGAACGCATTCTCGAACACAGTGAAGTCGGGGCCCGGCTCGTCGGCGATCGCGTTGTCGACGAAGCGCAACACGATCGACCCGCCGAAGCCGAGCGAGAACACGTCGAGACCACCCTGGAACAGACCCGATCCGTTGGGCGGACCGATGACGATGCCTGGCAAGAAATTCGTACCCGGGTAACCGCCATTCGTGCCAACCGTGTAGCTCGTCACCGCGTCGGCGTACGGGTCGCCGACCGCCTGGAACGACGCCTGGCATTGCTTCGCCTGCGCGCCCAGATGAACGGTCGCGGTCACCTGGTTGGTTCCGGGCAACACGATGCCGCCCCACACGTCGCTCGCGGTCGCCTTCTGGCGACCCCCGGCGGGCGGCAACAGCGTGAACGCGCTCGTCACGTCGGTCCCGTTCAGCAGCACCTGCAGCGTCTGCTCGTCCGCCTGCGCGCTCAAGTTCATCAGCAGATCCAGCGGCGCGTAGCTGACTTCGCTCGCCGGCGCGGGCTTGACGCACTCGATGTCCGGGCGCGTGCGACCGGCCTCTGCCGACGCCGGCACGACGCACGCAAGCGACACGGCGACGACCCAGCCCAGATGACGCGGCACTTCGAATCGCCCCGTCATCGCGCGGCTCCGCGGCGGCGCGATGCCGCAAGCGCACCAACACCGCTGGCTGTCAGAAAGATCGAGCCTGGCTCCGGCACCGGGTTCAGCTGGAACACCTTCGCCACGCCCGGGAAGCCGCCGTCGAGCACCCAAATCGTGCCGCCCTGCTCGAAGAGTCCCGTGGCAAAGCCGAACCCCGACGCGACCGTGGTGGTCATGCCGCTCGCAGGATCGATGCGCAGCACTTCGCCAAACGCGGTGGCGAGCAGCGAACCGCTCGCTTCGACTTCGAGATCGTATTGACCGGCGAGCCCGCCGGCGATCGCCGTGCGGGATCCCATCGCGCCCGGCAGCGCCACCGACGCCACCGAACCCTGGAACGTGAAGCCATTCACGTCGCCGATGAAGAGCGTGTCGGCATCGGCCGCGAGACCCGCCGCATAGCCGAGACCGCTCTGCACGACCGACAGCGACGCCGCCGCGAGGTCGATCGCCAGCACGCGGCCGGCCGGCGGGAAGCTCTCCGACGCATCGCTGACGAAGACGCGGTTGCCGGTCGGGTCGCTCGCGTCGAGCACGATGTCGGAGATGCCGGGCACCGAACCGGCGGGCAACAGCTCGATGTTGCGCGCGCGCAGTGGCGTGCCCGAGAGACCCGACGGATTCGCGATTCCGTAGAGCGTGTCGCCGGTCTCGGAGCCGAGTGCCTCGTCGGCGTTGTCGGTGACGAGCAGCCGGTCGTTCACTGCGTCGTAGGCGAAGCCCGAGAGCGCGTTGAAGCCGTCCGCGACGACGGTGGTTCCGCCAGCGTCGATGCGCACCACCGATTGCGCCGCGCCGCTGAAGCCGGGGCCAACGCCCACGAAAAGCGCGCCGCCGGCCACGACCAGGTCACCCTGCGCGAAATCCGGGAGCGCAATCTCGGTGACGATGTAACCCGGAGCGATGATCGCGTGCGCACGCGACGCCGCGATTCCGAGTCCGAACGCAATCGCCAAACTAAGGCGACTCATCTTCCACAACTGAACCCGCATTTCCATTCTCCTCCGGTCGGAAATCCCAGATCACTTTGCGCCACGGCGAGCGGCGACCGTCCGCAAGTTCCTGCGCAACCCGCATTTCGGTGTCGCCCGCTGCCAGCGCGATGACGAGATCGAGCCTCGCGCGCGCGCCATCGGCAGCGGCGCCGACCGGCGCACGCACAATTTCGACCTGCTGCGCGGCTTGCGTTTCGAGCGCCGCGATCGTTTGCACGACGACGATCTCGCCGCCCGGCTCCGCGGGCTCGACCTGCAGCGAGAGCAACGTTCCGGCGCCGGACGCGTCCACCGTTTCGTCGCGCGCAACGAGGTGCGGCGGAGATGGATCGCGCGACGCGCGAACCGGCTGCGACGCCGCGGCCGCGTTGGGACCCGCGCCGCGCGGCGACGCCACCAGCACCATTTCGCCGGCTGGCAGCACCAACGCGGGCAACTCGAGCGTGCCGTCGCCGCGGCTGCGCCCGGTCGCGACGCGGGCGGACCGCGAGCCGACGACACGCCACAACTCGATCGCGCGCGGCGCGGCCGGGTCGCGACCGTGGATCGCAACCGCGCTGCCGAGCGCCGTCTGGGGATCGTCGAGCACGATCGCCTCTGCAGAGCCAGCGTTTCGGCTGCGCTGCGCGAGCGCGGACGCCGACTCGAAATGCGCGGAGGTGGCGGCGCTCGTGGCCGCCGCGACCTCGATGTCGCCATCGCCGTTCCCCGAGGAGACGCTCTGCTGCGAAGCTGCCGACGCCTCCCGCGCACCCTCGCGGGTCGCACTCGCTCCCGCCCCGTCGCTCGCGGTGCCCGCTCGCGACGGCGCAATTGTCGCGAGCCGTCCGGCTGCAACGAGCACCGCGAGCGCGCAGGCCGCGCTCAGCGCGAGTCGACGCGAACGCCGCAAAGCTGGCCCTCCGGTAGCGAGACGAGGAAGAGCACATCCGGTCCGTGGAAGTCGACGCCCGGCCGGCCGGGCCGTACCCGTACGGCGCCCGGCGCACGCGAAAGGCCGAGCGACGCCGCCGTGAGCGGCGCGGTGACGGGTAACGACTGCAACACGCGGAAGCGTTCGGGGACCGCGGGCACCGGCACCGGTGGATTCCCCGAAACGTCCACCCCGACGATCGCGAGCGTGCCGTCGCAGAAGTCGCTCGCGAAAAGCTTGGTGCCGGTGGCGTCGAAGTCCGCGCCGACGACGTAGCCGGGACAGGTCGCCGCGGGAGCGCCGTTCGGGAGTGCGGGGAGTTCCAGCGGCGCAGCGGCGTCGAAGATCACCGCATCGGGAGCGCTGCTGCCGTCGAGCACCAGCGGCGCGGCGCCTGGCGCAAGCACCAACGTGTCTAGCAGCGCGAGGTCCACTGCATAGAGTCGGCGCGCCACGGCCGAACCCACGATCGCGATCCTCCCGGTCGGGTCGATCGCGAGGCGGTCGAAGGACGGCGCCGCGAGGCCGAGCGGAATCGTTGCGACCACGCGACGCTCGGTCGCGTCGATCACGTCGATCGCGGCATTCGTCAGCGGCTGACCGCCGGCTTCGCGCTCGGGTGTCGCGGGATCGTCAGGCGCAAGGCCGAGCGCACCGCTGACGGTGACGAGCACGAAATCCCGCCCGCCCGGCGAGCGATACGCGGTCACCTGGGTGGGGTTGAAGCCGGACGTGAAGAGCACCGCGCCGGTGGCGCTCGGCGCGACGCGCGGCGGCGTCGCGCCCCGGTCGAAGTCGAAGACGAGCACAGTGCCCGGCAGGAACTGCGTGTCGGGCCGCCCTGGGTTCGCGCCGATGTTCGAGACCGAAACGAAGAGCGCGCCCGCCGCGACCGCTGCGCCGGACGTGAAACTCGAGAAGTAGCTGGGCTGGCTGGGGTCGCAACGGCCGGTCGCGTTCGGCGCGACCGGCGCGCCGCGTGAATCGAGCGTGCCCGCCGGCACGGTGACGCAGGTTCGCGTCGGAATCGCCACGCGCAGCTCGCTCGTGCCCGGCGCCGGGCTGAACGGCCACGCGGTCGCTGCCGCCGAGGCCGGCGTCGAGACGCTGAAGTCGCGCAGCGCGCCCGAAGCTGGATCGACGAACGCGACCGCCTCGCAGGAGCTGGCGGTCACCAGCGCGAGATCGCTGGCAACGCTCACGACCCCATCGAAAGCGGGATCGAGAAAGCCGCCGCAGGCGTCCTGCGCGATCGCGCCGCGCAGATCGACGAGCGGACCGCTGGCGACTGCGCGCGGCGGAACGCTCTCGACGTCCACCGGAACGACGACGCCCGGGTTGAAGCTCGCCGCGAGCCCGCGACCGGACGCGCCCACCGCGAAGTCGAAACCGGCCGGGAACTGGCTCGGCAACGCGAGGCAACGCTCGTCCGGTGTATCCACGGTGGTGACCGGCGGGCTGCCGCCGCTGCCCGAGCCACCGCCGCACGATCCGCCCGTGTGGAGAAGGGCGAGCGCAACGAGCAGCGCAGCGCGCCGGGTGGTCGATCTCACCATTGCGTCTCCACGCGCAGCGCGACGCTACGGCCCGGCTGGGGGAAGAACTGCGCGTCGCGCACCGCGACGTCGCCGAGGTTCGTGCCCTCGAGCGTCAGCAGCAGCGAACGCACCGGCACTTGCGCCGGCCACCAGCCGAGACGCACCAGATCCACCGAGATCGCTGCATCGAAGACCGTTCGCGCCGGCAGGATCGTGTTGCCCGAATCCGAGACTGGGAGCTGCGACGTGATCTGCACTTCGCCGATCACCCGCACCGCGCGCGACGGCGGACCCACCTCGATGCGCACGTTGGTCTCGTCGTCGGCGCGACCGGGCAGCTTTGTCCCGGTCGCGTCGATGCGCGCATCGAGATGCGTGTAGTTGGCGGACAGGGAGACCCACTCGAAGACGCCGAATCCGCCGGAGATCTCGAAGCCGTCGATCGTCGCCGCGCCGGTGTTGCGCGGCTCGACCAGCGACGGCGACACCAGCAGGAACACGATCGAGTCGTCGATGTCGTTGTGGAAGTACGCGGCTTCGAGGAAGGCGTCCTGCACGGGACCGACGCGCGGCAGCGCGAGCTTCATGCCGATGTCGGCATTGACGGCCTGCTCGGGTCGCAGCGCCGGATTGCCGCGGATGTAGCCGCGATCGGGGAAGTACAGCTCGTCGAAGTTCGGCACGCGAAACGAGCGCTCGAAATTCCCCTTGATGAGCAGCCACCGGAGTGGCGTAGCGATCGCGCCGATGCGCGGCAGCCACTCGTTGCCAAACCCCTCGGTGCGCTCCCAGCGCAGCGCCGGAACGAGTCGCAAGAGGTCGTCGAAGGCAGCCACGTCGTCCTGCACCACGATGCCACCCGCATTGCGCCGCTGATTCTCGAAGCTGTCGGAATCGAGCGCGTCGTTGCTGGCATCGAGCGTCAGCGACGCGCGGTGCTGTGCGCCCAGCAGCGGGAACTCGCGTTCGAAGCCGAGGCGCGTGCCCAGTTGCTGGTTGCGATCGTCGTTCTCGATCGTCGTTCCGAGACCGGGCACTACGTCCGGGTCGCGAAAACGCGTGCGCTGGAAGCGGTGCCAGAGCTCGAGCGTGGCGTCGACGTCGAGCGGCGAGAGGTCGGTGCCCTCGAGCGTGGCGCCGAGCACGTTGCGCGTGGTCCGCTCGTGCGCGTTCGGACGTTGCCCCGCTGCGCCGACGCTGCCGGAATCGAGCCCCGGTTGACCGCGCGATTCGAAGAAGACCTGATCGCGCAGTGTCAGGTGCGCGCGCTCGCCGAGATCGCGTCCCACCGCAAAGAGGCCCGCCTGGGTCTCCGCGGCGTCGTTGATGCGCGTCGCAGTCGGCGGATCGGGCTCGATCACGACGCCGCCGATGTCGACGATCGGGCGGCGGAACTTCCAGTCGCCGTCGGTTCCGAAACCGTCGTAGGCGAGCACATACTCGAGTTCGCGCACGGTCCCTGCAGTGGCGGCGGATCCGCGATAGGTGCCGAACGAGCCGCCGGTGAACGACGCGTCCGAGCGGCGTTCGCCGCCGGGGCGTCGCGAGATGAGATTCACGACGCCGCCGATCGCGCCGCTGCCGGCCTGTACGGAACCTCCGCCCCGCGACACCTCGATGCGTTCCAGCAACGACAGCGGCAGCGTTGCCAGGTTCACGCCACCCGACTGCGCGCTGTTCAGCGGCACGCCGTCTAGCTGCACGACCACCTGCGCCGGCGTCGAGCCGCGAATCGAGATCTCGGCCGGCTGCCCTTCGCCGCCGAAGCGCCGCACCTGCACGCCCGGCGTGCGACTCAGCAGATCCGCGGTGCTCGTCACCTCGTCGCGGTAGTCGTCGACACGGATCACGGTCGTGAACGCAGACGGATCCTCGGGCTGGCTCTCGGGCCTGGCCTCGCGCGCGACGACGGCCGGCACCTCGCGCGTGACCAGCGGCGGCCGCGGCAGAGCCTCGGATTCGGTGCCTTCGCCAGCGAGCGCAGCCGACGCGGCGAACGCGAATACCGCGACGAGCGCGCCGCCGTGAGCGCAGCGCGCAGCGTGCCGTCGCACCGGTTCGTCGTCGTCGCGTTTTCCCACGAAGCCTCCCTTGCGCTGCTCCCGAGCGCGGGGATCGCGGCGACGGCGCAATCGCGCCGCCTCCGCCGGACGTGACGTCTCGCGGCTTCGAGGGTCTCTGGGTTTCAGCAGAAAGCAGTCGGCGGCGCAGCGGCGCAGTCGGCGTGCCCCTTCGTCACCGGAAGAGGTTCGAGCCGCGCAGGAGGACTGGTCTTCTGGCTTCCGGATCACCCTTCCGCAGAGCCTTCCCGGCAGGCTCGGATCTCATCGAGATCGGAGCTGGCCAGTGGCATCGTTCCGCGGTCGTCCCCGGTTACAGCGACGGGCTCGCGCCGGATTTTCACCGGCTTCCGCGCCGCACGAGCAGGTCCGGATTTCTCTCCGGCCGTCACTCGTACGGCTCCCGGTTTCTCGACCGGGAAGCCCTCCCACGCCAATTCAAAATTGTTGGGTAGCAGCCGCTTCCGCCGGGCGTCAACCGAGCTGGCAGGCTGCTACCGGCTGGGGCCGCGCGGCGGGGCCCCCGTTGCGCGGCGCACTGCGAGCAATGCGTCGCGAAGCGCCGCTTGCTCGGGGCCGTCGAGCCAAATGGCGGCGGGACCCCAGTCTGCGCCGTCGAGCGCGGACGCGGGGATCGGCGCGGTGGCGGCGAGCGCGCTGACGATCCGGTCGCCGAGCGCGCTGATCGCGGGACGCAGCGCCAGATCGAGATCGAGGTCGGGCGCGGCGTCCCGCGCCGCGGCGGCGCGCTGCTGCACACGCTTGCCGACGTCGATCTGCAAGCGGAACAATGATTCGACCGTCGCGACATCGAGTCCGGCGGCGCGCGCGCGCGCGCGCACCCCAGCGACGATGCGCGCCTCGCGCTCCGGGTCTTCGATCGGGAGCCCGCGCCCGGCTTTCGCGCGCGCGACGGCCGGCATCAGCGCCAGGCGTCGCGCCAGCAGGTCGAGCAGGTGATCGCCGTCGCTGCGCCGCGCCGAGGCACCGAGCCAGCGCGCACGCGCCGCGTCGACCTGCGCTTCGTTGCGCGCGAGCCAGGCATCGAGTCGGGGGCCGAGATCGCCCGCGCGCGCCGGTGCGACCCAGAACACCTTGCGATCGACCGGCGGCTCGCACGCCTCCGGCCACGCCGCTTCTCGTTTGCCGCGGAAATACCCGATCTCGAAGCGGTCCGTGACGATCGCGTCGACTTCCCCGCGCGCGAGCAACTCGGGAAGCGACTGGTTGCGGTCGACGGCGCGCACGTCGGCGTCGCGGAAGCGCTGGCGCGCGAACTGTTCGAGCACGCCGCCCCGGTTCACGGCGACGCGCTTCGGCGTCGGATTGCCCAGTACGCAGGGACCGCTCGTCGCGACCGCACGGGTCAGATATCCGGTGGCGGCGCGCTCCGGCGTGAAGGTGACGCCGCTCATCGCGACGTCGAAGCGATCGGCCGCGACGTCGGCCGCGAGTTCCGGCCAGCGGAACGTCACCCACTCGATGCGCAGACCGGCTTCGCGCCCGAAGCGTTCGGCCAACTCGATGTCGAAGCCCACGCGCGTGCCGTCGCGCTCGACGGAGAACGGCGGGTAGTCGCCGCTCGTTCCGATCCGCAACACCTGCGGCAGCGCGGGTACGCCCTCGGCCGCTGCGGCCAGCGGGAGCAGCGCGCCCGCGGCGATCCCGATGGCGGTCGAGACGGCGAACGAGCGACGGCGCCGGGATCGAGACATCGTCGGCAGCATACTCGGTGGGCGGTTGTTCTGGACCATGCTCCGATGCGACACCGCAGCTGGGCGGGTTGGCGGGCCGCTACGCGCCTTCTGATTTCCGCGTGTGTTCGGCGATGGCTCCGGTGATCTTGGGCCACGTGCCGACCGGGAGATCGTGGCCCATGCCTTCGATCACCAGCATCGCGGCGCCGGGCACGCTGGCTGCGGTGTCGCGACCGCCATCGATCGGAACCAGCGGATCGGCGTCGCCGTGGATCACCAGTGTGGGTGCGCTCACCTGCCGCAGCGACTCCACGCGCGAGCCGTGCGCCAGGATCGCGGCCATCTGCCGGACCATGCCGGCCGGGTAGAAACTGCGATCGTAGAGACGCGCAGCGCGATCGCGCACGCCCGCTTCGTCGAACGGGAAGCCGGGCGAGCCGATCGTGCGAGACACATTCACCGCTCGCTCGATGTTGCCTTCCCGGTCCGCCGGCGCGGGCGTCATCAGCATCGCCATCGCGGCGGGCGTGGCCGGCGGCAGCGACGGATTGCCGGTCGTAGACATCATCGAGACGAGGCTGCGGACGCGTCGCGGATGCCGGATCGCGATCGTCTGGGCGACCATGCCGCCCATCGACGCGCCGCAGATGTGCGCAGTCTCGAGACCGAGCGCGTCGAGCAGCCCGGCCGCGTCGTCCGCCATGTCGTCGAGCGAATAGGGCGCGGACGCCGGCTCCCCGGCCGCCATGCCCCGGATCAGCGCGATGACGTCCGGCACGCCCGCGGCGTCGAACTTGGTCGATAGCCCGACGTCGCGATTGTCGAAGCGCACGACGTAGTGGCCGTGTTCTGCGAGCCGCTCGCAGAATGCCTCGTCCCAGAGCAGCATCTGGGCGCCGAGGCCCATCACGAGCAGCAGCGGGCGCCCGGCGGTGTCGCCGAAGCTGTCGTATGCGATTTCAATTCCGTTGGCTTGGATGGTGGGCATGGCAGCGATCATTCCAGCCCGGATCGGGCGGGTCAACCGTGTGCGTGCGCGAGCCAGCCCGCCGGTCGCCAGTTGCCGTGGAAGCCCGCCGGCACGCGGTGCGGGAGCTTCACGGTGCCGGCGTCGAGATCGAGGGTCCAGCGCACCAGTGACGCGTTGACTGGGGCGCCACGGTCTTCACCCGGCAGCGGCAGCGGGAGTCGCGGGTACTGCGCCACTTCGCAGACGATGCGACGTCCCTCGGTGTGGCCATTTACAGCATGGAACCCGTAACACGGATCGGTCTCGAACCACTGCACGTCGGCGTTGCCGCCGCTACGCGGCATCACGCCGATGCGGGTACCGAGATCGGGTTCCCAGCCGAGCACCAACTCGCCGCGCGAAGCGTTCGCCGCAGCTGCCGTCGATAGACGGTGCGTCGCTCAGGCGTGCCTCCGGCACAGGAGCCAGAGGAGCGCGAGCGTATCGCGTCTGCGCTGGCTTTCAGCTTCGCGGAGAGAAGAAGCGCACGACCTCGTCAGCCGGTAGCGCGCCGGCGAACAGGAAGCCCTGCAGTTCGTCGCAACCGTGTTCGCGCAAGAAGCTCTCCTGCTCGAAGGTGTCGACGCCTTCCGCGACGACGCGCGCGCCGAGGCTGTGGCCGATCGCAATCACGGCCTTTGCGATGCCCGCGGCGGCCGGATCGTGGTCGACGTCGCGCACGAAGCAGCGGTCCATCTTCAGCGTGTCGAGCGGGAAGCGTGCGAGATAGGACAGCGATGAGTAGCCAGTGCCGAAGTCGTCGAGCGCGATCGTGACGCCCATCGCGCGCAGATCGCGCAGCGCGAGCGCCGTCTCCTCGTTGTCCTGCAGCAGCAGCTGCTCGGTCAGCTCGAGTTCGATCAGCCGCGGAGGAACGCCCGTCTCGCGCAGAATGCCGCCGACCAGCACCCGGAGATCGTTCTCCGCGAACTGTCGCGGCGACACGTTGACCGAGATCGAGATCGGTCCAATCCCCTGCTCATGCCAGGCGCGCGCCTGCAAGCACGCGGTGCGCAGCACCCACTCGCCAATCGGAGAGATCAGACCCGCCTCTTCCGCAAGCGGAATGAACTCGCGCGGCGACACCGCGCCGAGATCCGGGTGGGTCCAGCGCAGCAGCGCTTCGACGCCGACGACACGACCGGTCTGCAGGTCGAGGCGCGGCTGGTAGTGGAGGCGCAGTTCGTCGCGCTCGATCGCTTCGCGCAAGCGGCTTTCGAGGGCCAGCTTGCGCAGTGCCGACGCATTGATCCGGGGCGAGAAGAACTGGTAGTTGTCGCGGCCCAGCGCCTTGGCGGAGTACATCGCGGCGTCGGCGTGCTTGACGAGCGTCTCGACGTCCTCGCCGTCGACCGGGTAGATCGCAATGCCGAGGCTCGCCGAGAGCGAGATGCTGTGGCCTTCCACCACGACCGGTTCGGGGATCGCGCGCAAGATGCGGCGCGCCACGTCGCCGGCGTCCTCGGGCTGCACCAGCTTCGACAGCAGCACGGTGAACTCGTCGCCGCCGAGCCGTGCGATCTCGAGCCCCTGATCTTCGGTCTCGACGCGACCGACGATGTCGCTGCCGCGCACGTGGGCGCGCAAGCGCTCCGCGACGATTTGCAGCAGCGCATCGCCTGCGCCGTGGCCCAGCGTGTCGTTGATGCCCTTGAAGCGGTCCAGATCCATGAACAGCAGGCCGACCATGTGACCTTGCGCCTTCGCCGCCGCAATCGCGCGCTCGAGCTGTTCGTGGAACAGCCGCCGGTTCGCGAGGCCGGTGAGGCTGTCGTAGCTCGCGAGATAGGAGATGCGGGCCTGAGAATGCGCTTGCTCGGTGACGTCCTGCAGCGTGCCGGAGATCCACGCGCCGTCCTCGGGACCATCGGCTGCCACTTCGCCCTGCGCATCGACGTGACGCACCGAGCCATCCGGAAGCACGACGCGGCACTGGATCCGAAAGCTGTGCTGGCCGCGCATCCCATCCCGCATCTCGGCGCGCACGCGGTCGCGGTCGACCGGGTGCACGGTGCTGAAGAAGCGCTCCCAGGTACCGACCTCGCTGGCGTCGATGCCGAGAATGCGAAACGTCTCGCCCGACCACTGCAGCTCGCCGGTGTACGGATTCCAGTCCCAGCTCCCGAGACGAGCGATGCGCTGCGCACGCGACAGCGAGCGCTGGCTCTGCGCCAGCTCGACGAGCGCGCTCGAAGCGCGCAGCAGGTAGCGGATCCGGTGGGCGAGCAGCGCCGTGTGCAGCGGCTTGGCGACGAAGTCGGTGGCGCCGGCCGCGTAGGCGCGGTCGAGTGAGGCGGGATCACCGTCCGCCGTCACGACCAGGATCGGAGTCGGATCGCTCGGGTGGCGCTCGCGAATCGCGCGGCAGACCGAGAACCCATCCGGCTCGGGCATGTGCAGGTCGAGCAGCACCAGGCTCGGACGCAATCGCTCGAAGGCGGCCAGCGCCTCGATTCCGTTCGGCGCCTCCGCCACCGCGAAGCCCTGCTGCCGCAGCCCGTCGCGCAACATCGCGCGGATCAGACGATCGTCGTCGACGACCAGGATCAACGGCGCAGCTTGCGGCTCCGAGGCGAGTGCATCCATCAAACAGCTCCGGGGTAGACCCAGCAGCGTGTATCGGCGGGTTCGCCCCTGGGCTAGAGCGGCTTTCGGGGCGGGCTCTCGCGTCCCAGGGGCGGCTGTTAGGCTGCGAGCCGTGTCCCGTCTTCCGCGCGCGCGCCACGCCGTCCATGTCGCCGTTCGACTCGCCCAGCTCGTCGCCGGCAGCGCCGTCGCGGTCGCGGTGCTGCTGCGCGAAATGGGGCGGCTGCGACGCGACGGCCGCAGCGGCCTCGTGCGCGCGTTCGGCCGCGCCCAGGTCGCCCTCTGCGAGCGACTCGGCGCCACCTTCATCAAGGTCGGCCAGATCGCCTCGACGCGCGGCGACCTGCTCCCGCCTGAACTCGTGGACGAACTCGCCAAGCTACGCGATCAGGTACCGCCCTTCCCGTTCGCGGATGTACAGCGCGTCGTCGAGTCGAGCCTCGGGCGTCCGCTCGATGCGGTCTACGCGAACTTCGAGCGCGAACCCGTCGCGGCCGCCTCGGTCGCGCAGGTGCACCGCGCGACGCTACGCAGCAGCGGCGCGCTCGTCGCGGTGAAGGTGCGACGGCCCGACGTGGCCGAGAAGATCGCGCTCGACCGCTCGATCCTACTCGTCGCTGCGCGTTTCGCGGAGCGCGTGGTGCCGTCGCTGCGACTGGTCTCGCTCGAGGAAGCCGTCGCGACCTTCTGCGACGCCGTAGAGCACCAGATCCATCTGTTGAACGAGGCCGCCCACAACCGCCGCTTCCGCGCCAACTTCCAGGACGAACCCGACCTGCACTTCCCGCTGCTCTTCGAGGACGCCTGCTCGGATGAAGTGCTGACGATGGAATTCGTCGAGGGCCTGCGCGAGGAAGAACTGGAAGCGAGCAGCGTGGACGTGCGCCACGTCGTGATGGCCGGCATGCGCTGCGTGTGTCGGATGATCTTCTCGCACGGCTTCGTCCACGCGGATCTGCACCCGGGCAACATGAGATTCGAGAGCAACGGCCGCATCGTGCTCTTCGATCTCGGTCTCGTCGGCGAACTCAGCGACAAGGACCGCCTGACGAACGCGCAGCTGCTGTTCTCGTTCGCTACCGGCGACGGCAAGACCGTCGCGCGTTCGTTCTACGAAAATTCCCCGCACACCGCGACGCCCGACTACGACGCCTACGAACGCGAGATCTGCGCGTTCGCCCTGCGGCTGCGCCTGCTCGGCCTCGGCAACGTCCAGCTGGCGCTCGAGATCGGTCGCATCTTCGACATCCTGCGGCGGCACCACATCCAGGCGCGATCGCACATGACGATGGTCAATCTCGCGCTCGCTACGGCCGAAGGCCTCGGCAAGCGACTCGCGCCGGATCTGTCGCTGGCGGACGAGGCGCTGCCGTATCTGGCAGAGGCGCTGGGGATCCCGGCGCCACCGCGCGCCAGCGCGGGCTGAAGCTGCCCGACGGCTACCCTGCCCCGATGCACGACGCCGACGCTCCGACCAACCGCCTCGCTGCCGAGTCGAGCGCGTACCTCCGCCAACACATGCACAACCCGGTGGACTGGCATCCGTGGGGCGACGCAGCACTCGCGAAGGCGCGCGACGAAGACAAGCCGCTGCTGGTGTCGATCGGCTACAGCGCGTGTCACTGGTGTCATGTGATGGAGCGCGAGTCGTTCGAGGACGAGGCGACCGCGGCGCTGATGAACCAGCTCTTCGTGCCGGTGAAGGTCGATCGCGAAGAGCGTCCCGATGTCGATCGCATCTACATGGACTTCGTGGTGCGCACCAGCGGCCATGGCGGCTGGCCGTTGACGGTATTCTGTACGCCCGACGGGCGACCGTTCTGGGGCGGCACCTATTTCCCGCCGGCGCCGCGACACGGATTGCCGTCGTTTCGCGACGTGCTCGCCGGGCTCGGTCGCGCATGGGCGACGCAGCGCGCCGACGTCGAAGCGAGCGCGTCCCAGGTAGTCGCGCAGCTCTCGCGACGACCGGCCGGTGTCGCGGCCCAGCCACCCGGCGCGCACAGCCTGCGCGATGCCGCGACCGGGCTGATGGAGGGCGCCGACGCCGCGTCGGGCGGCTTCGGCGGCGCGCCGAAGTTCCCGACGCCGACCAGCCTCGAAGCGCTGCTCGCTGCGGTCGACTTGTTGCCCGCGGCGGCCGCGCAGGCTGCGCTCGATCATCTGTTGCTGAGCTGTCGCGAGATGGCGCGCCGCGGTCTCTTCGATCAGCTCGGCGGCGGCTTCCACCGCTACTGCGTCGATGCCACCTGGACGATCCCGCATTTCGAGAAGATGCTCTACGACGAGGGGCAGCTACTGCGCGTCTACGCCGAGACGTGGCGGCGCACGGGCTGCAACAACGACGAATTGGTCTGGCCGATTCGCGAGACCGTCGCCTACCTGCGCCGCGAGATGGCCGCGCCCGATGGCGGCTACTTCGCGAGCCAGGACGCCGACAGCGAAGGCGAGGAAGGCATCTACTACGTCTGGACGCCGGACCAGGTACGCAGCGTACTCGGCAACGAACGCGGCGACGCGTTCTGCGCCGCGTACGGCGTCACCAAGATGGGAAACTTCGAGCACGACACGACGCAACTCGTCGACGAGGTGCGACGCGAGCGCTCGCTGTTCGCCGCCGAGCGCGCGCAGTTGCTGGGCGTGCGCGCACGACGCATCCCGCCCGCGACCGACCGCAAACGCGTCGCGTCGTGGAACGGCTACCTGATATCGGGTCTCGCGCGCGCGGGCAGCCTGCTCGGCGACGCCGCGATGCTGGCCGACGCGGTCTCCACCGCCGATTTCGTGCTGACGCGGATGCGCGACACCGAGGGCCGCCTCACGCACGTGTACAACGAGGGTCGCGCGCACGTCACCGGCTTCCTCGAGGACGTCGCGGCACTGCTGGAAGCGACGCTCGATCTGCACCGCGCCGGCGCTGGAAATCGGTTCCTCGACGCAGCCGTCGCGCTCGCGGAGGACATCGTCGCGCGTTTCTTCGACGAGCACGACGGCGATCTCTATCTGACGCCGAGCGACGGCGAGCGACTGGTGCATCGCCCGCGCTCCGAACCCGACGGCGCGACGCCCAACGCGGCCGGATCGGCGGCGCTCGGTCTGTTGCGCGCTGCTGCGCTCACCGGTCGCAGCGAGTGGCACGACGTCGTGCTGCGCGTGCTGCGCGCGAACGCCTACGGGATCGAACGCGCACCCGCCGCGTTCCCGACCTTCGCGCGCGCCGCGGCGATCGCGGAGCGTGGGCTCTCGGTGGCGGTCGTCGTCGGCGATCCCGCGGATCCCGCGACCACCGCGCTCGCCGATCGCGCGCGTCGTGTGCTGGCCCCCGAAGACGGCGTGATCGTCGTGGCGCCGGGCGCCGCCCCGCCCGCGTCGCTCGATGCCGCATGGCTCGTCGGTCGCGAGGTGGTGGGCGGTCGCGCGACCGCCTACATCTGCCGAGGCACCACCTGTTCGCTCCCGGTGCACGACCCCGACGCGCTGGCGGCTGCGGCCTTATGAATCTCGCCGCTCGCCTTCGGCTCGCTACGCGGGATGCAGACATGAACCTCGCCGCGCACCGGCGGTTCGCTACGCGGGATCGGGCATCATCCTTCGATCTCCATTACCTAGAGGGCGCATGAGCACGCACACGAAGCTCCGTGATTTGCACACCGGGACCGACGACGGGCTCGAGCCGCTGCGCCCGCTCGACGTCGCAGATGCCGGCACGGTCGATGCGCTGGTACGCGGCATGGCAGCGACCGCGTTCGGCGGTC
>CAYGWM010000025.1:1362-6588 GCA_964353555.1 uncultured Spirochaetales bacterium | reverse complement strand
GCCGGCACGGTCGATGCGCTGGTACGCGGCATGGCAGCGACCGCGTTCGGCGGTCGCAACCTCGGCGAAGCCGCAGACGTGCTCGAAGCGATGGTGCGCGACCGCGATTGCTTCCGCGTGCTGACGATCTCCGGCGCGATGACGATCGCGAAGCAGGGTCTCGTCGTCTGCGAGATGATCGATCGCGGCTGGGTGCAGGCGATCGTCGCAACAGGCGCGCTGATGACCCACGGCTTCGTCGAAGCCGCCGGCATGACGCACTACAAACATCGCCCGTCGATGAACGACGAAGAACTCTTTGCGAAGGGCTACAACCGCGTCTACGACACGCTCGAGCTCGAGCAGAATCTCGACGACACCGAGAAGATTGTCTCCACCGTGCTCGATGGTTTGCCAGAGGGCATCGTGCTCTGTTCGCAAGTGATCACCGAGGCGCTCGGTCGCTACCTCGACGTGCACACCGACGGTCGCGCGATCCTGAAGAGCGCGGTCGCGAAGGGCGTGCCCGTCTACGTCCCCGCCTTCACCGACTCCGAGCTGGGTCTCGACGTCGCGGTCTACAACCGCCGTCGCGAAATGGCCGGCAAGGTGCGGCGCGCTTTCGATCCGTTCCTCGATCTCGAGCACTACGCCGACCACATTCGCGCGCACGAGAGGATCGGCATCGTGACGATCGGCGGCGGCGTGCCGCGCAACTGGGCACAGCAGGTGGGCCCGTACCTCGAGATCTCGGAGAAGCGACTCGGCGTCGCGGAGCCGGTGCGACGCTTTCGTTACGGCGTGCGCATCTGCCCGGAACCGGTGCACTGGGGCGGCCTCTCCGGCTGCACCTACTCCGAGGGCATCTCGTGGGGCAAGTTCCTGCCGCCGAGCGAAGGCGGCCGCTTCGCCGAGGTTCTCTCCGATGCGACGGTGGCCTGGCCGCTGATCGTGCGCGCGGTGATCGAGCGAACCGGCATCTAACGAGCAACTCCCGAGATCGCTTCGGGCGTCACCCGTTCGCGCCGACAAGCCACCCACCAGGTGCAGCGCGCGCAACTCCGGCGCTCTGTGCATTGGGAGGCCTCGTCACGATGGCGCACATCCTCGATCTGCCCGAGCGCCGCACGCGCGCCGAGAAAGAATCCGCCGTTGCAGCGCCCACCGAAGCGGCGCTCGCTGCAACGAGTGACCTCGATCGCCGCTCCATTGCTGAGATCGTCGCGGCGATCCACGCGGAGGACCGTCATGCGGTCGATGCGGTCGGCGCGGTGCTGCCCGATCTGACGCGCGCCGCCGAGGTGCTGACCGACGTGCTCGCTGGCGGCGGTCGCTGGTTCAACATCGGCGCCGGTACGAGCGGTCGCCTCGGCTGTCTCGACGCCGCCGAGATTCCGCCCACGTTCGGATTCCCGGCGGATCGCATCGAAGGGTTGATCGCGGGTGGCCCCGCCGCGCTGCTGTGCGCGCGCGAAGGCGCCGAGGACGACGTCGAGAGTGCGCGCACCGCGCTGCGCGCGCGCAACCTCGGACCGCGCGACGCGGTGGTCGCGATCTCCGCGAGCGGTCGCACGCCCTATGCGCTGGCCGGTCTCGAAGTCGCGTATCAAGTTGCGGCGCGCCGCATCGCGATCACCTGCGATCCGAACTCACCGCTGGCGCGCGCCGCGGAGATCTCGATCGCGCCCGACACGGGACCCGAAGTGATCGCGGGCTCGACCCGGATGAAGGCCGGCCTCGCCCAGAAGATGGTGCTGCACTCGCTGTCGACGGCGGTGATGGTCCGGCTGGGTCGCGTCGAGGGCAATCGGATGACCCATCTGCGGCCCGGCTCGCGCAAGCTCTGGCACCGCGCGCTAGCGCTGTTGCAGGAACTCGCCGGTGTGGACGAAGGAACCGCACGCGACGCGCTCGAACGCGCGTATGGAAACGTCGCGGAGGCACTCGCCGTGCTTCGCGTACCGGGCGCCAACGTCGCAACGCCGCGCGGTCCGCGCAGCCGCACCGAGCTCTGATCAGCCGACGATTGCGCCCGTGTCGCCGCCCGCTTCGAGCGCGAAGGGCCCCTCATAGCGCGCGCTGCGCCAGGTGACTACGTAGCCAGCCGCGTTCGCGCTCAGCTGCGGGGATCCTTCGAAGCGCTGCACCGAAGTCCACGCGTGCAGCGCCGCCATCACGCCGCCGTGGCTCACCACCACGACCTCGGAGCCCAGGTGTCGCGCGGCGATCTCGTCGAGCGCGGGCCCGGCGCGCTGCCCGACCTCTTCGAGCGTTTCACCGCCCGGCGGCCGGAAGCGCCAGCGATCGGTGTGCCAGAGCGGGTCACGTGCAACGGCTTCATAGGGCTGCCCGCGCAGCGTGCCGAAGTCCTGCTCGCGCAGCGCGTCGACGACGAACGGCTCGAGGCCCAGCACCGAGCCGATGAGCCGCGCCGTCTCGAGCGCGCGCACGAAGGGACTGGCGTAGATCGCGACCGGATCGAAGCGCGCGGCGACGGTGCGACCGCGCAGCGTCGCTTCGTCGCGGCCGCGCGCGGAAAGCGCTTCGTGGGGTCCGTGCGTGAAGCGTCGCTCGGCGTTGGCGAGGCTCTCGCCGTGACGGATCAAGATCAAACGCGCCATCGCGGCAATCTAGCGATCCGGCTCGCTCTCGCCTTCCATTGCGGGCAGCCACAGCGAAAAGAGCGCGCCGCCATCGGCTCGATTGCTCGCTTCGAGCCGGCCCGCGTTGCGGCGCGCCAGGTCGTAGGAGAGCGACAGCCCGAGCCCCGTTCCGGTGCCGGCTGGCTTCGTCGTGAAGAACGGATCGAACAGGTGCGGCAGTGCCTCCGGATCGATGCCATTGCCGCGATCGGCCACGCGCAACACGACGCCGCCGTCCCCGTGCGTGACTTCCACCTCGATCTCGACGTCGTTGTCGCTCGCCTGCACCGCGTTCACCAGCAGGTTCAGCGCGATCTGAACGAGGTCGCCTTCGACCGCCCAGACCGGCGGCACCGCGCAGCCCCTGCGACGGATCGCGCCCGGCGGCAGACCGACCGAAGCCATCGCGATCGCCGCGTCCGCGACGCGCGACAGATCGACACGCGCGCGCCGCGCCGGATCGTGCGGATCGTTGCGCGCGAACGACTTGAGCCGCATCACCAGCGCGGCGATGCGCTCGACGCCCTCCTGCGTGTCGCCGACCAATTCGCTCGCATCGCCGAGCAGCGAGCGCGCGATCGGCGAGAGCAGCGCTGCGACACGCGGGTCGGACAGCTCGTGCACGAGCTTCTCGAGCTGCGAGAGGTTCGCACGGATGAAGGCGAGCGGATTGTTGACTTCGTGCGCGATGCCGGCCGTCAGGAAACCCAACGCTTCGAGCCGCGCCGCGAGTTGCAGCCGCTGCTCCGAGCGGCGCGCTTCGCTGCGATCTTCGAGCAGCGCCGCCGAGCCGACCTCGGCCACGCTGCTGCGCAGCGGAAAGCTGCTCACTTCGACCACCACGTCCGTGCGAGCGCGCGCAGCTGCAAGCAGCTCGTCGAGCGGTTTGCCGAGCGGATCGAGCGTGCGCGTGAGGCCACGCGCGGCGCGGTTCGCATCGACGACGCGACCCTCGAGGTCCGCCACCAGGATCCCGACCTCGACCTGTTCCAGCACGTCGGCGCGCGCGATCGGAAGATGGAGTGCGAGACCCGACTCGATCACCGCAAAGCGGATCAGCAGCGCGCCGAAACCAATCAGCACCGGCGTCGGGTCCGGACCGCTGGGGATCACGACGATGTGGATGAAGTTCGCAACGAGCGGAGCCGCCGTGCCGGCGGCCAGCGCCAGCATGCGCGTGGGGCTCGCCTTCGAAAGGCGCACCGCGGTCTGCGCAAAGTACACCCACGCAATGGCCGTGAGCGCCCACGCGTAGAGCATGTTGGCGAAGAAGATCGGGCCGCGACGCGGCGGAACGACGGCGTAGTCGACGAACCACGCGGAACTGTCCCAGAACAAGCACGAGTAGGTGATCAGCGGTGGCAGTGCGGCGATCGCGAGCACGAGCCGCGCATGACGCCACCAGCGCGGCCGCGCGGCCTGTGCGGCGACGGCGGCGAACGCGAGCGGCGTCGCACAGATGCCGAGGTAGTTGACGCGCAGTGCCAGCTGGCGGTCGCTCGGGGTGACCGCCGCCAGCAGCAGCAGGTCGCCCGCCGCCCAGAGTCCCGCCGCCGCTGCCATGTAGCCGAACGCGACCGACCGGCGCCGCCAGCCCGCGGACACCAGCAGGTCGAGCGCGATCCAGCCGCAGATCGCGATCGTCAGTACGAGACCCAACTCGTAAAACACGTCTGCTCATCGGTAGGTTTGGCGAGCGCGTTGAGCAGGCAGCAGAACGACTTGGAGCTGGTAGTCTCCGCGCCGCGATGCCCCCCCAGATGCGTGCTGCCTGCGTACGTGGACGCGGCGAAATCGAGATCGCGCGCGTGCCGATTCCCGAACCGGGAGCCGGCGAAGTGCGCGTCGCGGTCGAGGCCTGCGGCATCTGCGGCAGCGACCTGCACCTGTTCGGCAGCGGCTTCTTCGCGCCCGGCACGACGCCGGGGCACGAGTCGGCGGGCCGCCTCGACGCGCTCGGTCCGGGCGTCGCGGGCATCGCCATCGGGACGCGCGTTGCGATCGAGCCGATGCGTAGCTGCGGTGCGTGCGCGGCTTGCCAGCGCGGCGCGTACTCGATCTGCCGCAGCGCGCAATTGCACGGCGTGAACCTGCCGGGCGGACTCGCGGAGTACATCGTGGTGCCGGCCGAACGCGTGCACCGCGTGCCGAATGATCTCGACCCGCAGCTCGCCGCGCTCGCGGAGCCGATGGCGGTGGTCGTGCACGCGCTCGAAAGGGGCGGCATCAGCCCGGGACAACGCGTGCTGGTGCTCGGCGCGGGCTCCGTCGGGCTGCTGACGCTCGCCGCCGCGCGACGACTCGGTGCCGCCGAGGTGTGGATCTCCGCGCGCCATCCCCATCAGGTCGAGCTAGCGCGCGCACTCGGCGCAACGCGCGTGTTGCGCGAGGTCGAGGCGGAACCGCTCGCGCTCGATGCGCTCGGGCGCGAAGCCGCGATTGATCTCGTCGTCGAGACGGTGGGCGGGCAGGCCGACACGCTGCGCGCCGCGAGCGCCGCGGTGCGACCGGGCGGGACGATCGCGGTCGTCGGCCTCTTCCTCGGCACCCCGCCGATCGATCCGCTCGGGCTGCTGATGAAGGAAGTCACGATGGCCTGGTCGTA
>CAYGWM010000025.1:0-1262 GCA_964353555.1 uncultured Spirochaetales bacterium | reverse complement strand
CATCAATCCCTGACGAATCCAGCAGAGAGGAATCCGCGATGGACTTCGAACCCTCCGACAAGTGCAAGGCGATCCAGAATCAGCTCGAGCGCTTCATGGACGAGTACATCTATCCGAACGAGCGCGTCTACCAGCAGCAGACCGAAGCGTCGGCCGATCCGCACGCCGAGCCGGCGGTGATGGTCGAGATCCGCGCCAAGGCCAAGGCGATCGGTCTCTGGAATCTGTTCCTGCCCGACGCCGAGTACGGCGCCGGCCTCAGCAACCTCGACTACACACCGCTCTGTGAGGTGATGGGCCGCAGCCCGATCGCCGCGCGCGCCTTCAACTGCCAGGCGCCCGACACCGGCAACGCGGAGATCCTCGCCGAGTTCGGGACCAAGGAGCAGAAGCAGCGCTGGCTCACCCCGTTGCTCGAAGGCGAGATCCGTTCGTGCTTCTCGATGACCGAGCCGGAGACCTCGGGCGCCGATCCGACCGGCCTGCGCACGCTGGTCCGCCGCGACGGCGACGACTACGTGATCGACGGCCACAAGTGGTTCACGTCGGGCGCGATGAACGCCGCGTTCGCGATCGTGATGGCGGTCAAGGACCCCAATGCGCCGATGCACGAGCGCGCCACGATGGTGATCGTCCCTACCGACACGCCCGGCTTCCGAATCGCGCGCGCGGTCTCGGTGATGGGCCACGTCGGCGGCGGCGGTCACTGCGAGATCTACTACGAGAACTGCCGCGTGCCCGCCGAAAGCCGCCTCGGCGCGGACGGGGCCGGCTTCCTGATCGCGCAGGCACGCCTCGGCCCGGGCCGCATCCACCACTGCATGCGCGCCATCGGCATGGCCGAGCGCGGCTTCGAGATCATGTGTAGGCACGCCAACGCCAGAAGGGCGTTCGGTTCCACGCTCGGCGAGAAGCAATTCGTCCAAGAATGGATCGCCACGTCGCGGATGGAGATCGACCAGGCGCGCCTGCTCACCCACTACGCCGCGTGGAAGATGGACACGCACGGCAAGAAGGCCGCGCGCCAGGAGATCGCGATGATCAAGGTGGTCGCGCCCAACATGCTGATGAACGTGCTCGACCGCGTGATCCAGTGCTTGGGCTCGCTCGGCGTCTCGGACGACACGCCGGTCGCCGCGATGTGGCGTCACTCGAGAGCATTGCGACTGGCGGATGGGCCGGATGAAGTGCACAAGATGGTGATTGCGCGGAGGGAGTTGAAGCGGTTCGCGTGAGGGCGGTGGCCAATGAAGATGACCTAC
>CAYGWM010000024.1:40304-51348 GCA_964353555.1 uncultured Spirochaetales bacterium | reverse complement strand
CCGCAAACCGCGCCAAAGCAAAGTGATCCCCAGCAGAGAGGTGCCGGGCGTCAGGCCGCGAGGCCCAGCACGAGGCGCTCGAGCGCCAAGGCCGGCGGTAGCGATCCCTGACCCTTTAGCGCTTCATCCGTGTCGTGGATCGCGCGCAGGCAGACTTGCAGCCGCGCCGGCGCGTAGCGGCGAGCCTGGCTCTCGAGCTTGCGCTGCACGAATGGCGGCGCCGCGACCACACCGCCGGTGCGCAGTCGCAACAGCTTGCGGAAGTGACTCGCCAGCGCGCCGAGCACGACCGGCGGCGCAGCACCCGTGCCGAGCACCTTGCCCAGCACCGCGAGCGCATCTCCCGCGCGGCCTTCTCCGATCGCGTCGGTGAGATCCCAGACCGGTTCTTCGGCTAGGTCGGCGGCGGACGCCGCGACGTGGCTCGCGGTGATCTTCTGCCCGGGGCCAGCCAGCAGCGCGGCCTTTTCCAACTCACTTCGCAAACCGATCAGGCTCGCGCCGACGCGCACGACGAGTTGCTCCGCCGCGCCGCCGTCGAGCGCGAGACCGAGCTTCTTCGCGTCGCGCTTGACGAACGCAACCAGCTCGCGCGTGCCGCGCGGCGCTTCGCACTCGACCACTGCGTCGCCAAAGCCACGCACCCAGGACGTGCGCCGATCGATCGACGTCGCGGTCACCACCAGCACCGCGGGTGCGTCCGATCCGAGCTCCTTGACGAGTCCGGGCAGCGCCTCGCAGACGGATTTCCAGGTACCACGACCGCCAGTCGGCTCGCGCAGCCAAACCAGCCGTCGCGCCGCGAAGACCGGGAGCATCCGGAGCGCGTCGCCCAGCGCGCCGGGGCTCACCGCATCGCCTTCGAAGCGGTCGAAGTTGAAGTCGGCGGGTGCATCGCCGAGCACGCCGCGCTTCAGCGCCGCGAGCGATTCATCGCGCAGCAGCGCCTCCGCGCCCGCAACGAGATAGGCGCTGCGCACACGGCCCGTGTCGAGTTCCTGTTGCAGTGCGTCGGGCGTCAACGCGAGAGCCGGTCGGACAGGAACTCGCGCGTGCGCTCGGCCAATACCGAGGCGACCCGCCGCAGCGCCTCGTCACGGTTCTTGCGTTCGGCTTCGACGTCGGAGCTGGTCAAGTACAGCTCCCACTCGCGCATCGCGCCTGCGGGAAGCACGATGACGCTCCCGTCGCTGCGCTTCGCGGTGAGAGCAAGCCTCAGTTCCACCTGATACTCGAGCCCGAACGCCACCGACGAGAAACTGCGTGCCGTCGTGACCAGATCGAGGACCGTGCCCGTCAGCACCAGGTCTGCCTGCACCGGGTCGGCGACGACCGCGGCGCCGCCGCCGCGCTGGAACTCACGCCGCAGGGCCTCGGTGATCATCATCTCGATGCCGGGTTCGAACGAGTGATTCGCGAGCGTCGGCACCGCGACGCGGTGAACCGGACCGAGCGCCGTGTCGGTGCGAACGACGTGGTACCCGCTGCAGCCCCAGATCCCCAACACGGCGAACGCGGCGAGAGCCAGGACTGTCGGACGAAGAACGCGTGCGCGCAGCATCGGCGCGCACCTATAGCAGAGCGCGCTAGAGCTGGAAGCGCCGGACGTGCGAACGCATCGCTTCGGCGGCGTCGCGCAGCTCGCCCGAGGCGTGCTCCATCTGGTCCGCGGACTGGTGATTGGCGCGCGCCTGGCCCGAAACGATCGTCATGAACTGCGCCGCCTGCTGACACGCCGAGGTCTGACCCTGGAGCGCCAGATGGATCTCCTCGACTGCAACGCGCACGACCTCGACACCCGAACGGATCTGGTTGCCGCCGCGCGCCTGCTCCTCGGTCGTGCGGTGCACCTGTTGGGATACGTCGCGCATCGCGGTAGTGCCGCGCAGCACGACCTCGTGCCCCTGTTCCTGTTCGCGCATCGCGTTGCGCAGATGCTCGACGCCCGAACGAACGCGTTCCATCAGCGTCTGCACGTGGGACGCGGCGCTCGCCTGCTCTTGAACGGCACTGACGATCTCGGCGATCCGCGAGCCGCTCTCGCGCGCGGTACGCGTGATCGCCTCGAGCGACTCGCCCGCCTCGGCCGAGCGCTCGACGCCCGCCCAGACGCTCTCGGCGCCGCGCTCGATCGCCACCGTCGCGGCGACGCTCTCGTTCTGCACCGCCCGAATCAGCGAGCCGATCTCCTTGGTGCTCGCCATCACGCGGTCCGCGAGTTCCTTGATCTCATCGGCGACCACCGAGAACGCGCGCCCGTGTTCGCCGGCCTGCGCCGCAATGATGGCGGCGTTGAGCGCCAGCAGGTTGGTCTCGTCGGCGACGTCGTCGATCACGTTGACGATCGCGCCGATCTCGTTGGCCCGTTCGCCGAGGCCGCGAATCACCTTCTCGGCGACGTCGGTGGCGTCGCGGATCGCCTCCATGCCGGCGATCGTCTGCTGCACCTTCTCGCGTCCGCCCTCGGCAACCGCCACGACCTGCGCGGAGAGTCGCGCCGTCTCGCTGGCATTGGTGTCGACTTCGCGCATCGATCCCGCCATCTGCGAGATCGAAGATTGCGTGTCGACGGCCGCGTCGGAGAGTCCTTCCACGTGGCGACTCATTTCAGCGACGCCGCGGATCATCTCTTCGATCGAACTCGAGACTTCTTCGACACGCGTGGAGAGCACCGAAGCGGTCTGATTCAGCTCGTCGCCGGCCGCACCCATCTGCAGCATCGAGCTCGACGATTCCTCGACCGACGCCGAGAGCGCCTGCGCCGAGCCAGTGATGCCCGTGACACGCTCGCGGATCGCGGCGGTGGATTCGCTGGCTTGCGCGATGCCGCGCTCCTGCTCGCCCGCTCCTTCCGCAACCGCTCCCCCGACCGTCGCGAGCTGCCCGGCAGCCGCTTCGACGCGATCGGCTGCGTCGGCGACGCGGCGCACCGTCTCGCGCAGCGCGTGGCGCATGCGGTCGAAACCGCGCGCAAGATCGCCGAGCTCGTCCTCGGATTCGAAGACTTCGGCGCGCGTCAGATCCCCGCAGGCGATCCGCTCCGCCTCGGCGCGCAGCGCGCGGATCGCACGCGCCAGATCGCGCGCGACGATTCGTGCGGCGGCGCAGGCAATCGCGAGCGCGAGCGCGAAGAGCCAGTACATCTCGGGCGCGACGCCCGCGAGATGCGAGACGGCCGATCGCGGCAACATCGTGACGATCACGCGATCGCCGCGTCCGTTGCGCTGCCAGGCATAGAACTCATCCCGGCTGACGCCCATTCCGGTGGCGCCCGTCGCGCCCGAAAGCGCCGCCATCGGATCGCCATCGCGAGCCGAATCGCTCCGTGCGTAGGTCCGGCCGGACTCCGGATCGACCAGCCACCAGGCGCCACCGAGTGACACGAAGGGAGCGTGCAACGACGAGGCGAGATTCTCGGGTTCGTCGCTGTCGAGCCATTCGCGCTGCTGGGCGTGAACGAACTCGGCTGCGAGGATTCCGACCTGGCGCTGCACGACCAGCATCATCACGACGATCGGCACGACCGTCGTGAGCAGCACCGTCCCCTGGAGTTTCCAGACCAGCGGCAAGCGCCGCACGACGCTCTCGCGCAGATCGGGATCCTCGAGGCTGCGAGCGAGACGCGCACGCAGCGGCTCGACCTCGCGCTTGAACAGGAAAGCGACCGTCGGACTCGACACTGCACCGCCGAGCGCGCCGGCAGCGCAGAGCGCAATCACATCCTGCCACGAGACCGTTGGCGCGAAGAGCTTCATCGACAGCGCGACCGCGGCGGCCCCGATCGGCCACAGCAGGAACGAGTTCAAGATCACCTGCCGGACGATGTCGATCGAACCCGCGAAGGCGCGCACTGCGTCTTCGCGCGTGGCGGTGCCGGCGGCTTCGCGGTCGAGCCAGCCAGCCAACTGGCGCATCGCGCGCTGCATCGTCTGCGCGATGCCGGCGAGCACCAGGATCCAGCATGAGGTCACGACGGCGAAGATCTTCCACTCCGCTGCATGCCAGTCGAGCAGCCGCGTCAGGAACGGCGAGATGACGGCGATGTTGATCGCGCTCGAGACGAGCGTCAGCAGGCCGAAGCGCAGTTGCAGGCGCTGGCCGGGCGTCCAGCGCGAATTGGCGTGCGAATCGGGTTGCCCCTCCACGGGCGGCCTCACTCGGTTTTGAGCAGGCTCTGCGCGATCCGCAGAACCCTGTTCGCCTGGATCGGCTTGGTCAAGTACTCGTTGGCGCCGAGCGCAATCGCGCGCTCGCGGTCTTCTCTGGCGCCCTCGGTCGTGATCACGATGATCGGCATCTGGCGCAGACTCTCATCGCCGCGGATCAGGCTGATCAACTTGAGGCCGTCCATCACCGGCATGTTGATGTCGATCAGCGCCAGGTCGAAGTGATCGCTCGACACCTTGCGCAGGCCGTCCATGCCGTCCTGCGCCTCGACGATGTCGACGTCCTTCAAACGCTTGAGCGCGAAGACCAGCAGCTGCCGCATCGTGGGGCTGTCTTCGACGATCAAGATCCGGTGGCGAGCCATGCGCTGTCCTTCCCCGCCCCGGCTTCGGGCGGTCCCTGCTCACTTGGTCAGGAGGTCGATGAATCCCTGGATCGTGTTCAGCTTGCGCTCCGACTGCGAATAGAGGCGCGCGGCGAATACCGCCGTCGCGGCATGACCGCCGAGCAGCGTGAAGAGTTCGTAGTCGAGCGGCGTGAAGCCGTCCTTCTGCTGCAACAGCTTGTGGATCGCGATCGCGCCGATCGGGCGCTCCTGCACGCGCAGCGGCACGCACACGAGCGGTCGCGTGAGGTCTTCGGGACCGGCTACGTCGCCGCATTGGGTCTCGCCGGTGGCGACCGCCGCGCCGACGATCCCATGCCCCATCTGACAGGGCGGGAAGTCGCCGATTGCGCGACCCTCCGATGCGACCGGTGTCAACACCTCGGTGCGCTCGTCGAGCACGTAGATCGCGAACACTTCAGCGCCGATCAGGTTGATCACGATCTCCACGACGATCTTGATGACCTCCGAGAGGTCGAGCGTGGAGTGGAGCTGATACGACGCGACATAGAGACTCGCGAGGTTGTTGTTCTCTTCCTCGATCTCGAGATAGCGCTCGGCGAAGTGACGGTTCTCGACTTCGACCTGGTCCAGCCGGTCGAGGATGTCCTGCTTCTCGCCTTCGAGATTCTGGATTCTCGCGGCCAGTTCGTGGCGCAGCTTCTCCCACTCGACGTCGTCCGAGGCGGCCATGTTCTGGGCCTCGAAGCCGGCAACCTGCAGGCGCAGCCGCTCATTCTCCTTGATCAAGTCCTGTGTGAGGTCAGCGCCGCGCCGGAACAGCGAAAGCACCTCTTCCGCGCGCGCGAACAGCCCATCGCGTTTTTCGCTCATGCCGACCTCACGCCGCGCCCTGGTGCAGCCGCGGCCAGACCCGACTCGATCACCGACGCGATCTCCGGGAGCGGCAACACCGCGTCGACCACTCCGGTGCGAATCGCCTGTTGGGGCATGCCAAACACGACGGCGGTCTGTTCCGATTCGGCCACCACGTGCCCTCCGGCCTGCTTGATGGCGCGAACGCCCTCGCGACCGTCGTCGCCCATGCCCGTGAGAACGATGCCCATCAGATCGGCGCCGAAGTGCTTTGCAGCCGACACGAAGAGCCGATCGACCGCGGGCGCGTACTTGTCGCTCGGCAGCGAGTCGGCGAGGCACGCGACGACGCGGTTGCCCTCGCGTTCGAGTTCGAGGTGACGCCCGCCCGGCGCGACCAGCACCGAGCCCGGGAGCGGTATGTCACCGTTCTCGGCTTCGCGCGCGGCAAACGGCGTGAGCCGATCGATGCGCTCGGCGAAGCCGCGCGTGAATCCCGCCGGCATGTGCTGGCAGACCAGCACCGCCACCGGCGGCGCCTCGATGAAGGAACCGAGGATCTGCATCAGCGCCGCGGGCCCACCCGTCGACGAACCGATCGCCACCACGCGCGGAGCCGAAGCGCCGTGCTGTTTCGCGACGCCGCGCGGCAGCGGTCCGGAGTCGAGTCGCGCGCGTACCTTCTCGATGCGGAGCTGGCGGATCGCGTGGACCTTGCGCAGCAGCTCCTGCTCGATGGTCTCGAGTTCGGCGCCGGCGCGCGGAGTCGGCTTGGCGATGAAGTCGACCGCGCCAAAATCGAGCGCGCGGAACACGTCCTGCTCGCCGCTGCGACCGCTGATGACGATCACCGGCGTCGCGCAGCGACTCATCACCAGGCGCAGGAACGTGAAACCGTCCATGCGCGGCATCTCGAGATCGAGCGTGATCAAGTCGGGGCGCAGCTCGAGCGTCTTGCGCAGCGCTTCCTCGCCGTCGCGCGCCGCTGCCACCACCTCGACGAGCGGCGAGCGCTCGAGCATGGACGTGATCGTGCGGCGGCTGAACGCCGAATCGTCGATCACCAGCACACGGATCGGGGCGACGCCGCTCACGAGCGACTCCGGCGGTCGACCTGCGCCAGCGTGCGCTCGGCCGTCTCGTGCCACGGGTCGTTCTCCGCCGGCTTGCGGTAGACCATGTCGTGGCGCAGATGCTTGAGTTCGAAGTCGGTCGACAGATTGATCAGCGACTCGGAATGACCCAGCAGCAGGAAGCCGCCCGGCCTCAGCTTGGTGTGGAAGGTTCTCACCACGCGTCGCTTGGTCTCGATGTCGAAGTAGATGATCACGTTGCGGCACAGGATCACGTCGAGCGATCCGAGCAGCGCCGAGCGCGACTCGTCGAGCAGATTCAGATGCGCGAACGAGACGTGCTTCTTGATCTCGTCGGAGATCCGGAACAGGCCGTCCTTCTCGCTGAAGTGCTTCTCGCGCAGCAACGGATCCATCTGGCGGAACGACGCTTCCCGGTAGATTCCGCGGCGCGCCTTGTGCAGCATCTGCCGGGAGATGTCCGACGCGTAGACACGCAAGTCGCGGCCGGGCAGCAGCCCCGCCTGCTGCGCCAACAGCACGATCGAGTAGGGCTCCTCGCCGCTCGAGCAGCCGGCGCTCCAGATCGACACGGGCGCTGCGCCAGCGCCGCCTCGGCGCGCCTGCAGGCTCGGAATGATTTCCTCTATCAGCGCGCGAAGTTGCGCCTTCTCGCGCAGAAAATAGGTCTCGTTGGTGGTCAGGTTGTCGATCGCCCAGGCCAGCTCGCCCTCGCCGCTCGTGTCGTTGCGCAGCGCGTAGTGATAGGCGTTGAACGAACGCAACCCCAACTCCGCGCAGCGCCGCGCAATGCGGCGCTCGAGCAGGTAGCGGGATTCACGCCCGAAATGGAGACCGCAATGCGCCTTGAAGAACTCCGCAAACATGCGGAACTCCGAATCGCTCATTGCGAGCTCGTCAGCCTTGCCGGGAGCGCCCACCATCGTCCCTCGGCTACGCCTCCTCGAGACGTTCGAGGGCGCGCAGCAGCGAACCCCGCACGAACTCGTCCGTCTCACCGTCGAGGCAGCGCAAGAAGCGCGGAATCGCCGCCTTCGAGCGCCGCTCCGCGAGCGCCTCGATCGCGCCCGCACGCACCGCCCAGTGCGGGTGCGACACCAACGGGATCAGCGCCGCGACGTCGCTCTCGTTGCCGTGGAGGCGAATGCAACGCACGGCGCTCTGCACCACTTCGGGATCGGCGTGGCCGAGCACCTCGCGCACCGGGTCGAGCGCCAGCATCGGTGCAATCTGCTCGAACGCTTCGACGGCGGCGAGCGCAACGGGGCCGCAGTCGCCGAGCGCTCCGATCAGCAGTTCGCGCACGCGCGGCAGCAACGACCTGGCCACATCCGCAGCGCTTCGGTGTTGGTATTCGGCGATCGCTCGCACGGCGGCGGCGCGCACTTCCGCGTCCTCGTCGCAGAACAGTCGTTCGAGAGCGCCTTGCGCGCCCGGATCGTCGCTCGCGCCGACCGCGGCCGCAGCGGCGATACGCACCGCCTCGGCTTCATCGGCGAGCGCCAGCCGCAGCGCTTCGGAACGTGCGTCGCCCGGCATCCGCGCGAGCGCAGCCACCGCGGCGCGGCGCACGGCCGGACTCGGATCCTGCACCAGCAGCGCCACCAGCGACTCATGATGGCGACCTCCGACCTCGCCCAGCACACGCGCGGTCGCGAGTCGAACCGGCTCCGTGGCGGTCTCGAAGGACTCGACGAGCAGGTCGATCGCCAGGTTCGATCCGTTGCGGAGTTCGGACGTCCCGGACGGCGACGTTGCGATCCGCACCAGCGCATCGATCAACGCCGCGCGCTCTTCCTCGGCTTCCGGTTCCAGGTCATCGGTGACCAGTTGGAGCCGGCGGACCAGCGGAACGACTGCGGTGGGGTCGCCACGCCGCGCGAGCGCGCCGGCCGCGACGGTGCGCAGCACCGGATCGGGCTCGCAGAGCGCTGCCAGCAGTCGCGCCGCGCCGCGCGCTCCGAGCGTGCGACCCAGCACTTCGCAAGCCTTTGTGCGAAGCTCGCCGTCGAGCGTGTTCCATTGCAGGTCGAGTTGATCTTCGGCGGTGTCGCCGAGACTCTCGAGCGCACCGAGCGCGATCTCGGCGAGCGCTTCGTCGGCGCGCGCCGCGCGCAGCAGCGGAAGCACCACAGCGCCGGTCGCCACGATTCCGAGAAACTGTGCGAGCAGCAGCCGCGTGCCGAGATCGGCCTCCGCGAGTCGCAGTACGGCGTCATCGAGCGTTGCCGACGTGGCGCGCGCCGCGCCGCGAATGCGTGTACAGAGCGCATCGGCTTCGTCGGGATCGCTGCGCGACACGACCCGCAGCAGCGCTTCGATCGCCGCCTCGCGCGTCGCGCGCGACGCGGATTCGAGTCCCTTCAGCAGCACTTCGAGGCCTTCGGGATCCGCGGTTCGGCCGAGCGCGCCGAACGCGACCGGTCGCAGCAGCGGGTCGCCGAGTGCGGAAGCGAGATCGTTCGCCGTGAGCGGCGCTTCGAGTCGCGCGAGCCCACGCAGCGCCGAGAAGCGAACCATCGGCTCTTCGCTCTCGCGCAGCGCCGTCTCGGTGAGCGCGCGCAACGCGGAGGCGCCCCCGATCGCGGCGAGCGCGTCGGCGGCTGCGCCGCGCACGTTCGGATCTTCGTCGGCGAGCAGCGCCGCGAGCCGCGGCGCCCCGCGCTCGCTGCCGATGCCGGCCAGCGCATCGACCACCAGCTTGCGCACGTCGACGTCCGGGCTGCCGCTTGCCGCGATCAGCGCGTCGACCATGCGACGCCCGATGCGGACGAGCGCCTCGACGGCCGCGTTGCGGCGGCCGGGATTCTCGCCGTCGCCGAGAGCGCCGAGTAGATGATCCGCGACGGGCCAGTCTTCGGGCGCGCCCGCGAGACACTCGACGGCGGCCTTGCGAACGCGCCAGCTCGCATCGCCAAGGCTGTTTGCCAGAACCGGCAGCGCTTCGTCGGCCGGCAACAACACCACGCGCTCGACGGCGAGCCGGCGCACTTCTTCGTCCCCGCTTGCGAGATCGTGCCAGATGCTCTCGCGTTCGCGCGGATCGAACGCTTCGCTCACGGCATCCCCCGCGCGCGCGCCACGCGCACCAGCTCGTCGGCCAGGAAGTCGCGCTCGTCGCGCACCTGCACGTCGATGCGCTCGCGGAACAGCGCGCGACCTTCCTTCAGCTCATCGCGCATCGCTTCCAGCACGCCACCGCTGCGCACGGCGGCGCTGAACTTCGCTTCGTTGTAGAGGACGATGTCCGAGACGATGATGCGCGCCAGTCGCTCGGCCTGCGCGCGCTCGGCAGCAAGGGGGTTCGCGGTGACGCCGATGCGGCCGAGCGCGACCGGTTGCGCCGCGGGCTCGCTGCTTTGTGCGAGGGGAAGGCCTTCGGCCGCCGGAGCCTCGGTGCCACTCGCCTTCGCTTCACCGTGCTCGGCGGCGACATGCTGCGCGACACCTTCGACGGCGCCTTGCGGGCCTGCTTGCTGGCCCTCGCTCGGACTCGGGACGCGCAACGCTTCGGCCGGACTTGGCTCCGGGGCCTGGCTGCTGGCACGGCTGCGAAGCTCGAAGCCGATCTGGGCAAGCCAGTCGAGCAGCGCGGCGGAGAGCTTCGCGCCTTCGATGTAGAAGTCCGCGCCGTACGTCTCGCTCGGAGCGCGGCGATAGCGGTCGTCGCGATGGATCGCGCCCATCAGACACACGTGCGTGACACGCAGGCTCTCGTTGCGCTTGATCAGCTCGCAGACCTGGAAGCCGAACATCTTCGGCAGCGCGGCGTCGAGCACGACGGCACGCGGCAGCGCGCGCTGAATCGACAGGATCGCTTCGACGCCGTCGTGCGCGACGAGCACCTGCATGCCTTCGCGTTCGAGCGTTTCCGCGATGCGCTTGCACGCGTCGGGATCCGGGTGCGCGATCAGGATCAGACGAGAATGGTCGAAGAGCGGTGCGTCGTCCGGAGGCTCGGAGGTGCGCGGTTCGGATCGGAGTTCGAGGCTGGGCGGTCCGGATCGGCCTTCGGCCGATAGGGCTTGGTTGCCGCCAGTGAGGACGTCCTTATGGGCTTCGCTCGCCTGCGGCTCGCTGCGCGCGATACCGCCCAAGGCGGCGGTATCGCTTGCATGGGCTTTATCTCCGGTTGTGACTTCGTCAACCGGAGCCGGAGCGGCCTGCTCCGCGGGGAGGCGGACGCGGAACACCGCGCTGCATTGGCTGCAGCGCAGGCGCGCGCCTTCCGGACCGAGCCGCGCGGGCTCGACCCGATAGCGGGTCTGACATTTCGGACACGCCGCGATCATCGCCAACTCCTCTCAGGGCGTTGCTCGCCCACCCGCCCCGATCGTGCGAGCGCCGCGTGCGGGATCCCTGCCGATTCTCTGCTCATATCGGTCGCCGCGCGAAAGGACTGAGCCTGTGCGCGCGGGATTCCCTCCGGATCGCCCGACCTGGCACGGCCGCCTGCCGGCCCGCGAGCCATCGCTGCCGGAACCTGCTAGTGCGCCGCCGTCCGGCGGTGGTGCGAGATCATGCGCTAGCGGCCTCCTTCGGCTCTTCTCGCAGGCCCGATCGAAACACGCTCTCGAGCACC
>CAYGWM010000024.1:23769-40204 GCA_964353555.1 uncultured Spirochaetales bacterium | reverse complement strand
AGCGGCCTCCTTCGGCTCTTCTCGCAGGCCCGATCGAAACACGCTCTCGAGCACCGACTCGAGCGCGAGTACCAGCACCGGCGAGAGGCCCGGCCGGCGCACCACCGCGCGGATGGCGTCGTAGCCGGTCTGCACGACGAGCGCGGGTGGCGATTGCACGTCGCTTCCGGCCACGGCCAGTACCTCGGAGGCCGCGTCGGCGCGCAGACCGAACGCCAGCCCGTCGACTTCGACGATCGCGATGCGCGAAGCCGCCGAGTCGGCGATCGGCGCACCACCGAGTGCGCGGCCGAGGTCGACCACCGGCACGATCACGCCGCGCAGATCGATCACACCTTCGACGAGTTCGGGCGCTCGCGGCAGCGGCGTCAACGCCTGCGCGCGTACGATCTCGCGAACCTGCTGCACGTCGACACCGTAGACCTGACCGCGCACCTCGAGGCACGCCAGCTCGACATGCGTCTCATCGATTCCTGTCTGCATCATCTGGCCGGCTCCGCTACGCGCCGACGCCGAGGTCGAGCACGCGTTCCACGTCGAACACCGACACGAAGCGATCGCCCTGCGGTGCGAGCGCAACGACGGTGCCGGCGTCGCGACCGGCCGGAGGGCGCAGTTCTTCGTCGCGCAGCCGCATCACTTCGCTCACGCGGTCGACGAGCAGCCCCGTCATCTGTCCGTCCTCGCCGTGCAGCACCACGATGCGGCGTCGCGGGTTTTCGGCCGACGAAGCCGGCAGCCCGAGGCGCAAGCGCAGATCGATCACCTGCACGATCTCACCGCGCAGCGACAACACGCCGCACACGGCAGCGGGCATCCGGGGTACCGGCGTGATCGGGCGCAACCGCACGATCTCGCGGACGCGCTCGACAGGCAGCGCATAGGGGTCGTCGTCGAGCCACAGCACCAGCAGCTCGCGCTCGGTGGCGCTCCCGGCGTCGTCCTCGCCGCGCAGTGCGGCGCTGCGCGCCAACTGCTCGAAGGGCTCGTGCCCGCTCGGCTCGGCCGCGAAACTCACGCGGCCTCCCGGCGCCTACCGGCATCTTCGACGAGCGACGCGACGTCGAGCACCAGCACGGTGCCCAGATCGCCGAGTTCGGTCGCGCCGGCGATTCCGCGAATGCTGCGCACGGGTCCCTGGATCGGCTTGATGACGGCATCTTGCTGCGTTTCGAGGCGGTCGACGAGCAAGCCGAGGCGCAGGTCCCCGAGCCCCACGATCACGACGGCCAGGCGGGCGCCGGGCACCGGCGCGGCGAGTCCGAACTCGGCGTGCAGACGGCGCAGCGCCAGCGGTTCGCCGCGCAGGTTCAGGAACTCGCGACCCTCGCTGCGCTGGATCGTGGCGGGATCGACGAGCATCGTCTCCAGAACCGTCGTCAGAGGGATCGCGAAGCGCTGATCGGCGACGCCGACGGTCAGCGCGCGGATGATCGCGAGTGTGATGGGCAACGTGAAGACGACGGTGGTGCCGCGGCCGAACTGGGAATCGACGCGCACCAGGCCACCGAGTGCCGTCACGTTCTCGCGTACCACGTCCATCCCGACGCCGCGGCCGCTCGTCTCGGTCACCTGCGCGGAGGTCGAGAGGCCGGGCGCGAAGATCAGGTCGAGGATCTCGGTGCGCGAGAGCACGCTGTCGCTTTCGATCAGACCGAGCGCGCACGCGCGGTGCCGCACGGCGTCGGGGTCGATGCCGCGACCGTCGTCCGCCACCTCGATCACGACGTGATTTCCGCGCGGCAGCGCTTCGAGCCGGATCGAACCCTCGGCCGGCTTGCCGGCTGCGCTGCGCTCGTCGCTCGACTCGATGGCGTGGTCGAAGGCGTTGCGCACCACGTGCATCAGCGGGTCGGCGAGCTGTTCGACGATCAGTTTGTCGAGTTCGGTGTCGCCACCGCGAATGTCGAGCCGCACGTCCTTGCCGAGATCGCGTCGCAACCGCCGCACTACGCGCGACAGTTTCTCGAAAACCTGGCGCAGCGGCACCATGCGCACTTCGAGAACGCCCGCTTGCAGGTCGGCAAGACGGCGCTCGAGCGACTTGTGCAGCTTCGAAAGCTCGCGACCGGCGCGAGCGGTGGCCGGATCCGCGAGCAGCCGGTCGGCGAGCGCGCCGATCGCGCCGCGCTGGATCACCAACTCGCCCACCAGGTTCATCAACTCGTCGAGCTTGCGGATGTCGACGCGAACCGTGTCGCTGATCGACTTCAGCGACTCGGGGTCGCCGCCGCTTTCCGCGCGCGCCGGGTCGGCGAGCGGCGCGTCGCCTTGCGACTCGGTGGGTGCCGCGAGGTCGGCCGCCGCGCTCGGCGGCGGCGCCGGACCGCTCCGGCCCGCGCGCATCGCGCGTACCGTGGCGTTCGGGACGTCGATCCGGGCGCGGAGCGCGATCGCATCGCAATCGGCGGCCACCAACAGCGAGAAACGGATCTGCGAATCGGGCGAATCCCCGGGCGCCGGCAGCGTCGAGAGCACCTCGCCCACCTCGCGCACCGAGCGCGTCAGTTCCGACAGTCCTTCCTCGAAGCAGAGGATCTCGAAGCTCGCTTCGACCAGGTGGATCGCGCGACCGCTGCGCAGACTCTCGCGCAGCCGGTGCTCTTCATATTCGGTGAGCGCGCGCAGCACGGTGCCATCGATGCCGTCGAGGTCGTCGTCGGACGTCGGCGCGGGCGGAGCGGCGAGCGACGCGACGATGCGCTCGATCAGCGAATGCAGCTGCGACACGGCGCTAGCGGCGAGCTCTCCAGCTTCGCTCTCGAGCAGGCCCGCAACCAATGCGACGCCCTCGTCGAGCAGCGCGAGAGCGGGTGCGCCCGGCGGAAGGCGCCCCATGCGCAGCCCATCGAGGATGTCCTCCATGTGATGCGCCAGATCACTCACGCCCTCGAAACCGAAGATGCCCGCGATGCCCTTCAGCGAGTGGGCGGAGCGAAACAGTCGATTGGCGAGTTCGGGATCGAGTCGGCCGCCTGCGCGCGCATCCGCGAGATCGGCCAGATCGGCGCGCATTCGCTCGAGGATCTCTTCGACCTCGGAGACGAACTCGCGCGTTGCCCGGGTGCGCGCCTGCTTCTGGGTGCGACGCGCGGCCACGGCGCCGGCTACTCCCCGCGCGCCTTCTCGAGCAGCTCTTTCGCCGTACGACGCAGCGCCGCCGGGTCGAATGGCTTCACGAGATACGCATCGGCTCCGAGTTCGAGACCCTTCTCGCGGTCGCGCTCCGAACCCTCGGTCGAGATGATCAGCATCGGGATCGAGCGATAGGCGGCGTTGCGACGCACGAACGAGATCAACTCGAGTCCGTTGATGTCGGGCATGTTGATGTCGGTGACGATCAGGTCGTAGTCGCCACGCGGCAGCTCGCGCAACGCTTCGAAGCCACTCGCCGCCTCGGTGATCCGCAGCGGTATCCCGATGTCTTCGAGCGCCGATACGACGAGCGATCGCATCGTCGGGGAGTCCTCCACGATCAGGATGTGATGCACGCAGCCTCTCCCTGGGACGTTGCGCCCACGGGCGTGCCCGACCCACCGCGATATCGGTCGGGCCGTCGGCACGCTTGAGAATCAGCGGCCGGCGTCATGCTTCGGCGTCTCCTTGCATCGCCGCTGCCGGGCGCTGGCTGCCTTCGACATCCTCGAGGGCCCGCTCGAGGACGGCGCGATCCAGCGCCAATCCGGCCTCGTGGAGCAGCACCTCGAGCGCGTTGGTATCGCCCAGCGGACGAAGCGTTGCGGCGTTGTCGGCGTAGAGCAGTGCGGCCACCTCGCCACCCGATTCGATCGGCGCGAGATACAGCTCGCCGGGCGTCGCCGGACCGAGCCGCGCGACGAGTGCGAGATCGCCTGGCTGCTCCGGTGCGATGCGCAGCGGCGCGCGGCTCGCGCACACCTTTCGAAAGCAACCGGGCTCATCGATCGACAGGCACAGCTCGCGCAGCGCAGCGTCGTCGGGACCGCCCGCCGAAGCAAGCCCCGCCTGCGCCATCGCCTGCGCCTCACCATCGCGCAACCAGAAGATTGCGGCGCGGTCGAAGTGGCGACCAGCGAACTCGAGCACGATGCGCAGCACTTCGCCGGGCGACGCCGGTTCACGTAGCCGCGCGCTGCATTCGCGCAGCGAACGCATCGGATCGCCCAGTTCGCGCGGCGAAGGGATCGGCGGGCGCGACGTTGGGGGCCGCCTGAGCGCGCGCAGCGCGGCATCGCGCAGCTCCGTCCCGAGGCCTTCGCGCTTCTCTCGCGCGCGTTCATCGGCGATCACCGAGAGCGAAGGTCGCGTGGCGACGGCATCGGGAATCGCACGCTCATTCACCGGCGAGACGGCGAGACCGGCGCTCGCCACCACCACGAGCGGCAGCCGCGGGACCTGCGCGCGTAGGCGCGCGGCGATCTCCGCCCAATCGCGCGCTCCGCTCACCGGGTCGGGAGGCGTATCGCTCGTCAGCACCACGAGCGGATTCGCGCCACGAGCGAAGTACTGGCGGATGCACTGGATCGCCAACTCCGTGCGCGGGAAGATGTGGATTCGCATTCCGAGCGGCGCGAGGGCGCCCTTCATCCACTCGAGCACCACCAGATCTCGGTCGATGATCACCACGCCCGAACACGGCCGCAGCGCCACGGCGGACGGTAGCGGCGCGGCTGCGAGGGGTGCCCAGAGTGCCCGTTGTGCCTGCTCTTCGAGTTCGCGGCGGTGCTCTGCGCCGGTGAGTGTCGGATCTTCGTCGAGGTTCGGCGCCCGCGGCTCCTCGTCGATCGGCTCGGCCAGCAGCGCGGTGTCGAGATCGTCGATCTCGCCGTCGAGCAGCTCGAGGACGGTGATCTCCATTTCGGCCGGACCTTCGAGACGCGCCGCGCCGACTTCCTCCCCGGCGGCAGGCTCTTCGCCGTCGAACGCGATCTCCAGCGCGCCGTCGCTCTCGCTTGCGTCCGATGCTTCGCCGCCTTGCGACTGCTCGTCGCGCAGACGCGTGCCTTCGAGAGCCAGGAACTGCGCGTTCAGGCCCGCACGCAGCAGCAGATCCGCGCCGGTCGGGTCGCCCGACTCGTCGTGAATCTCGAAGCTGAACTCGCCCATCTGCCAGCAGAACATCTGCAGCACGCTGGCCTCGACGTGTCGCTCGCGCAGCTCGTCGAGGCGCGCCGCGTCGAGCGCCGTGCGCGCCACCAGGATCTCCTCGAGACCCGTGCCCTCGGCTTGCGCCTCGCTGTAGAGCGCTTCGAGGTCGGCTTCGGGCAACGCTCCCGCCGCGAGCAGCAGGCCGCGCAGATCGCGCGGACCGTCTCCCACCAGCGCGCCGCGGATGGCGCCGCGATCGAAGACGATGCGACCGTCGCCTCGCGGAGAGCGAATGAAGAGCACGCCCGATTTCCCGGACAGACTGACGATCTGCAAGATCTCGCCGAGTCCGAGGTCTTCGAGGCTTCCGACCAGGCTCATCCGGCGCGACTCCCCTCCGGCGCAGGGCAAGCGGAGCATTCTCCAGCGCCGACGAGGCACGGGAGTACCCGACGTTGATCGGGCGCACAGGCCGGCAACTTGACGGAAAGAGCAGCGGGAAGATCAGGCCATTGGCACGCGCGAAGCGGCGATCGCGGGGGGCGGCGCCGACCCCGCGGCTGGTTGCCGCACCATGCGCAGCGACGTCGCCCCGCGCGGGTGCGCGCCCGCAGCGCGCTCGAGCGCAGTGCGCATCCGGGCCGCGCTGCCAGGCGCGGCCACGACACGCAACAGAAACCGAGCGGGTCGCGCATCGAGCGCCGCGCAGGCGCCGCCGATGATACCGACCGCGAGCGCGTCCTCGCTCGCGTCTCCGGTCGGCGGCGGCAGGTCGAACGCCGCGGAGCCGACGCCCAGATCGAGCAGGCGGTGTAGCGACGCTTCGACCGCGCTGCGATGCGCGTTGCCGCCGAATCGCGCGCGCGCGCCGAGTCCTACCAGCAGCAGCCGCGGCGCGCGCAGCCGGCCCTGCGTGGTCGTGAGGACGGCTTCGCCCCATTCACCGCTCGCGCGCGAGGCGAGCAACAGCCGCGAGAGCCAGCCGCAAAGACGCCAGTCGGCGAGCCCGGCTCCTCCGCGCAGCGGGCGCTCGTCGCGAAAGAAACCCGCGACGGCGACCTCCGCACCGACACGCGCCAGCAACTCCGTATCTCCGGCCTCGAGCGCCAGCATCGACCTCACGGGATGCCGACCTCCCCGTTCATCGTACCGCGTGCTTCGATCGTTCGGGCGACCGCGTCGAGCACGCCGTTCACGAACGCGGGGGACGGATCGGCGCCGAAGCGCCGCGCCAGTTCGACCGCCTCGTCGATCGCGACAGAGGCCGGCACGCCCGCCCAACCCATCTCGTAGGCAGCCAGGCGCAACACGTTGCGATCGACTGCGGCCATGCGCTCGATGCGCCAGTTGGTCGCGTGTCCGGCCAATACGCGATCGATCGCGTCGCGGTGCAGCGCGACGCCGAGCGAGAGTTCTCGCGCATAGGCACGGGCACCCTCTGGCAGCTCGAAGTGCGTCGCGACCGATGCGAGCGCTGCGTCGACCGCTTCGGACGAAAACGTCTCGGCGGCGCGCCGTCCGATGTCGACCGAGTAGAGCACCTGCAGCGCGGCCTGGCGTGACTGCGTGCGCGACACCGGGTGCGTGCCGCTCATCGCGTTTCCCCGTCCGGCGTCTGCTGGAGCGACTTCATCAGGTGCGCCATCTCGATCGCCGCGAGTGCAGCCTCGGCGCCCTTGTTGCCGTGCGTGCCGCCGGCGCGCGCGAGCGCCTGGGCGTTGTCGTCGGTGGTGAGCACGCCGAAGCCGACCGGAACGTTCGTGTCACGAATGATCTCGCGCACGCCGTCGGTGACGGCGCGACAGACGTAGTCGAAGTGCGGCGTGCCGCCGCGAATCACCACACCGAGGGTCACGACGGCATCGTAGCGTCCGCTCGCGGCGAGCGTGCGCGCGGCCTGCGGGATCTCGAACGCGCCGGGCACCCACGCGACGTGCAGATCGTCGTGGCTCGCGCCGCGCGCAACGAGTTCGCCGACGCAGCCATCGAGCATGCGCACGGTGATCAGGTGGTTGAAGCGCGACACGACGATCGCAACGCGCAGGCCCACCGCGTCGCGGCGGATCGCATGACTCTTCACGACCGCGCTCCGCGGGCGCGCGGATGCGCCTCGATCAGCAGATCGGGGCCGATGCGTCGCACCCGCGAGAGCGTCAGCGCCGGGGCGTCGTCGAGTTTCGCGATGCCGAGCGCGGCGAGCGCCGGGCGGCCATCGCCTCCCAGTAGAATCGGCGCTGCGAACCAGAGCACTTCGTCCACGAGGCCCTCGGCAAAGAGTGCAGCCGCGAGACCGCCTCCGCCTTCTACGAGCAACGTCCCGATGCCTTCCGCTGCGAGCCGTTCGAGCGCGGTCCGCAACGAGACATTGCCGCGTCGCGCCCGAATCGGCAGCACTTGCACTCCCAGCGCTTCGATCCGGCGCCGTCGCAGCGCCGACGCGTCCGCCGCGCACAGCACGTAGCGCTGCGCCCCATCGCGAGCAAAGAGCTTCGCGCGCGGCGGAACGCGCAGCCGCGAATCGACGACGATCCGCGCGGGCCGCTGCACGACCCGGCCCCCGCTCCGCGCAGTCAGTGCGGGATCGTCGGCGAGCGCCGTGCCGGAGCCGATCAGCACCGCATCGGTCTCGGCGCGCAGCCGGTGCACACAGGCGCGTGCGGCCGCGCCGCTGATCCAGCGCGACTCGCCGCGCGCGGTCGCGATGCGTCCGTCGAGCGACGCCGCGAGCTTCAGCGTGAGATACGGCCGGCCGCGCAGCATTCGCGACAGGAATCCGCGGTGCTGCACGCGACAGGCTGCTTCGAGCACTCCGAGTTGCACCTCGATGCCGGCGCGGCGCAGCGCGCGCACGCCACCACCGAAAACCTGAGGGTGTGGATCGAGATGGCCCACCAACACGCGCGCGATGCCGCTCGCGCGCAACGCGTCCGTGCAGGGCGGCGTGCGGCCGAAGTGGCAGCACGGCTCGAGCGTGACCGCGAGCGTCGCTCCGCGCAGCGCCCGCGAACCGTGCCGTCGCTGCGCGCGTTCGAGCGCGACGACTTCCGCATGCGGACCACCCGGCGGCTGCGTCGCACCGCGACCGAGCACACGCTCGCCGCGAAACACGATCGCGCCGACGGCGGGATTCGGGAACGTGCGGCCCGACGCGCGCCTCGCCTGCGCGAGCGCCGCTCGCATTGCGGCTTCGGGATTCAAGCCGACGGACGCCGGGGCGGATCAGGCGCGCGCACGGCCGGCGGTTCGTCTGCGACGAATGTCGCACGTCGCGCGGTCGCCGCCTCGAAGAAGGCCGCGTAGTCCTCGGCGTTCTGGAAGTCCCGGAAGACAGATGCGAAGCGCGCCGCCGCGAGCGTGTCGATCTGCACCAGGTCGTCGAGCACCCACAAGCCGAGCCGTTCGCTCGGCACTTCGGGCTCGCCGCTCTCCTGCAGGCGCTTCTCGATGCGGTCGGTCACGCGATCGAGCGCGTCGACCGGGACGGGGCGCTTCGCGCACGCCTTCTCGAGACTGGCGACGAGCTTGCGGCGGTCGAAATCCTCGCGGCGCTCGTCGCGCTTCACGATGCGCGGCAGCACGTCCTCGACGCGTTCGCGCGTCGTGAAGCGTTTGCCGCACTCCTGGCACTCGCGGCGCCGCCGGATCTCGGTGTCGTCGCGGCCGAGCCGCGAATCGACGACGCGGTTCGAGTCGTCTGCGCAATACGGGCAGCGCATCGCTAGTCTTTGTCGGTCCAGCGCGACGGATAGAGCGGGAAGCGGCGGCACATCGCTTCGACCTCCGCGCGCACCGCAGCGACTTCACCGGCATCGTCCGGTCGCTCGAGGATGCGCGCGACGAAGCCGGCGATCTGGTCCATCTCGGCCTCCTTCATGCCGCGCGTGGTGACCGCCGGCGTGCCGAGACGCACGCCCGAGGTGATCGTCGGCTTGCGCGGGTCAAACGGAACCATGTTCTTGTTGGCGGTGATGCCAGCGTGCTCGAGCACGAGTTGGGCCTGCTTGCCGGTGACCTCACGGTCGACCAGCGAGAGCAGGAACAGGTGCACGTCGGTGCCGCCCGAGACCAGGCGGAAGCCGCGCTTCGTCATGCCGTCCGCGAGCGCGCGCGCGTTCGCGACGATCTGCGCGCAGTACGTGCGGAACGAGGGCTGCGCGGCTTCGAGGAACGCCACCGCCTTGCCGGCGATCACGTGCATCAGCGGCCCGCCCTGCCCGCCCGGGAACACCGCCGAATCGACCTTCTTCGCAAGTTGCGCATCGCACAGGATCATGCCGCCGCGCGGACCGCGCAGCGTCTTGTGCGTGGTGGTCGTCACCAGCTGGGCATGGCCGATCGGCGACGGGTGTACCCCCGCAGCGACCAGCCCGGCGATGTGCGCGATGTCGGCAAAGAGCAATGCGCCGACCTCGTCCGCGATCGCGCGGAAGGCCTTCCAGTCGATCACCCGCGAGTAGGCGGTCGTCCCGCACTGGATCAGCTTCGGACGGTGCTCGCGCGCCAGCTTGCGGACCTGGTCGTAATCGATCTGCTCGGTGTCCTTTCGCACGCCGTAGGGAATGATCTTGTAGAGCTTGCCCGAGAAGTTGACGGGGCTGCCGTGCGTCAGGTGGCCGCCGTGATCGAGGTTCATCGCGACGATCGTGTCGCCGACGTCGAGCACCGCGCGGTACGCGGCCTCATTCGCCTGCGATCCGGCGTGCGGCTGCACGTTCGCGTGCTCGGCGCCGAACAGCGCCTTCGCGCGCGCGATCGCGATCTCCTCGACCTGGTCGACGACGTCGCAGCCGCCGTAGTAGCGATTGCCTGGATAGCCTTCGGCGTACTTGTTGGTGAGCACGGAGCCCACCGCTTCGAGCACCGCTTCGGAGACGAAGTTCTCGGACGCGATCAGCTCGATCCCGAGGGCCTGGCGCTTCGCCTCGGCGCGCAGCAACGGCGCGATCTGCGGATCGACGTCGCCGAGCGACGAAGAGTGGGAGAGCTCGCGTTCCCAGGCGTGGCGCGCGACGGTGTCGATCTTGCGGACGCGCGGCAGATGGCGACCGCCCTCGAACGCGGTCGCAAGAAAGGTCTCGACGATCTTCCACGCGGCGGCGGGCGCGAGCCGGTCGGCTGCGAGCGCGAGTACGTTGGCGTCATTGTGGCGGCGCGCCATCGCGGCCATCTCGGGATCCATCGCAAGCGCCGCGCGCACGTGCGGGAAGCGATTTGCAGTGTACGACACGCCGAGACCCGAACCGCAGATCACGATGCCGCGCTCGGCATCGCCGCGCGACACGGCCTCGGCCGCGGGCCCGGCGCTGTCCGGGTAGTCGACGGCCGCTTCGCCGTCGGTGCCGAAGTCGAGGATCTCGAAGCCCGCCTGCTCGAGTCGCTCGCGCAGTGCGCGCTTCAGCGCGACACCCCGGTGATCGCTCGCCATCGCCATTCGCTGCGCCATCTGTTTCCCCTTAGTCCACGCGTCCGAGCAGCAAGCTCGCGTTCACGCCCCCGAAGCCGAACGCATTCGACAACATCACGCGCGCCAGGTGCGGCCGCGTCTTGTTCGCGACATGGTCGAGCGCGCACACGGGATCGGGCCGATCGAGATTCACCGTCGGCGGCAACAAACCCGTCTCGAGCGCTCGCACGCACAGGATCGCCGCGACCGCGCCGGCCGCGCCGAGCAGGTGACCCGTCATCGACTTGGTCGCCGAAACGGGCATCGCGTCCGTATGCGTGCCGAACACGTTGCGCAGCGCGAGCGCCTCGGAGCGATCGCCGGCCGGCGTACTGGTCGCGTGCGCGCTCACCGCGTCGACATCGCGCGGGGCGAGCCCGGCGTCGGCGAGCGCACGCTCGATCGCGAGCCTGGCGCCGCGCGCGTCCTCGGGCGGACTCGCCGGATGGGACGCGTCCGCCGCCTCGCCGAAGCCGAGAACGACCGCGCGCAGATGCGCACCACGCGCGCGCGCGAACTCCTCCGCCTCGAGCACGATCACGCCTGCGCCCTCGCCGATCACGAAGCCGTCGCGATCGAGGTCGAACGGGCGGCTCGCACGCGCGGGCTCGTCGTTGCGCGTCGAGAGCGCGCGCATCGCCGCGAAGCCCGCCACCACGAGCGGCAAGATCGCGGCGTCGGTACCGCCGGCGATCACCACGTCGGCGTCACCGCGCTCGATCAGCCGCGCAGCCGCGCCAATCGCTTGCGCGCCCGAAGCGCAGGCGCCGACCGGACACGCGATCGGTCCGCGAAAGCCCCAGTGCATCGACACGTAGCCGGCGGTCATGTTCGGCAGCGTCATCGGCACCAGGAACGGCGAGAGCCGTCGCGCGCCGCGCGTGCGCAGGTCGTCGTGAGCGTCGAGCAGTGTCTCGATGCCGCCGATCGAGGTTCCGATCACGACGCCAACCCGTTCGGCGGCGGCGGCGCCAATGTCGATGCCGGCATCGGCGATGGCCTCTTCGGCGGCGGCGAGCGCGAGTCGCGTCGAGCGGTCGAGGCGTCGCGCTTCCTTGGCAGACAGCCCGCGCACTCCGACATCGGGGGCACACTCCGCGGCGATCTGCACCGGAAGATCGGAGGCATCGAAACGGCTCAGGCGCGCGACGCCGCAGACGCCGGCCACGGCAGCCTCCCACGTCGACGCGATGTCGCTCCCGAGCGGCGACACGCATCCGAGGCCCGTCACGACGACGCGCCGGCGACCCGCCTGGCCCTGCATGGCTGCTGCTACCCCGCGGCGGCGCGCCCCCGGATATACGAGATGGCATCGGAGATGGTCTGGATCTTCTCGGCGTCATCGTCCGGGATCTCGATGTCGAACTCTTCTTCCATCGCCATCACGAGTTCGACGATGTCGAGCGAATCCGCGCCGAGGTCATCGATGAACGACGCCTCCGGCACGACTTCTTCTTTGGACACGCCGAGCTGCTCGACGATGATCTCTGTGACGCGTTCTTCGAGACCCATGCGGTGGTCCTCTCCAGGTTTCCGACGACGCAGGCGAGCGAACTTAGCCCGCGGTTGCGGGATTTGCCCCGGGGCCTGCCATGAAAAGTGCCGCCGCGTCGAGATCCGCGGCGGAACCCAGGTTGGCCCGTTCGAGCTGCGGAGCGATGCGCGCAACGAGGCCGCATAGCACGCGACCCGGACCGACTTCGAGTACGGCGCCAACGCCGAGTGCGGCGAGTCGCTCGACCATCTCGTCGAAGCGCACCGGCTCGGCGACCTGCCGGGCCAGCAGCGCGGGGATCTGCGCAGCGCTCGCGTTCGGCTCGGCGCTGACGTTCGCGACCACGGGCGGACGCGGATCGGCGAAACGGATCGCAGCCAGATCGGAGTGCAGCCGCTCGGCCGCGGGCGCCATCAGGCTGCAGTGGAACGGCGCGGAGACCGGAAGCGGCAGCGCACGCCGCGCGCCCGCCGCCTTGGCGAACTCACACGCGGCCTTCACCGCGGCGACGGTTCCCGCGATCACGGTCTGCGCCGGAGCATTGAAATTCGCGGCTTCGACGACTTCTTGCGTCTCCGCTCGCGCGCGCGCGCAGGCGGCTTCGACAACCGCGCGCTCGCAGCCGACGATCGCCGCCATCGCGCCGACGCCCGGCGGCACCGCATCGCGCATGTAGCAACCGCGGGCGCGCACCAGTCGCAGCGCGTCTTCGAGCGCGAGTGCGCCGGCCGCCACCAGCGCGCTGTACTCGCCGAGACTGTGGCCCGCGACGTAGCTGGGGGCGAGCGGTCCGATGCGCTCTTCGAGCGCGCGCAGCAGCGCGATGCTGGTGGCGAGGATCGCCGGTTGCTGCACTTCGGTGGCTAGCAGCGCCTCGTCCGGGCCCTCGAAGCAGAGCTTCGAGAGCGGCATTGCGAGCACGGAATCGGCGAGCTGGAAGACGGAGCGGGCTGCGGGCGACGTCTCGTAGACGTCGCGGCCCATACCGACCTTCTGCGAGCCCTGCCCCGGAAAGAGCAGCGCAAACAACCTGCTAAGCCTCGTCTGCGATCTCGATGCGCAGCGCACCCGCATAGTGGCCGCACTCGCGGCAGATGCGGTGGGGCGGCTTCGCTTCGCCGCATTGCGCGCACTTGGCGCGCGCCGGCATTGCGAGCCCATCGTGGGAGCGTCGCTTGTTCTTCCGGCTCTTCGAGGTGCGGCGCTTCGGGACGGCCATCTCAGGAATCTCCTCGCGGTTCGCGAACCTTCAGCGCTGCCAGTGCAGCAAAGGGCGCTTTCGCTCGTTGTTCATCGCAGCCACACGGACCCGCGTTGCGGTCCGCACCGCAGCCCGGGCAGAGCCCGCGGCACTCTTCCTTGCAAAGCGGCTGGAGCGGCAGCGCCAGCGTCATGACCTCGAGCAGGAAGTGACCGAGGTCGATCTCGTGGCCCTGAAACCAACCCATCTCCACTTCGTCGCCGACGCACATTCCGCATCGAGCGAGCGACCTTGCCGCTTCCGGTTCGGCAGGAACCCGCGTTCCTGCCGGCTCCAGCACCAATCGGAAGGGCTCTTGGAGCGGAGCACGATAGCGGACGAGGCAGCGGCCGCACTCGGGCTCGAGAGCCCCCGTGAGCACTCCCTCGATGTATACGTCCTGTCCCATCCGATGGGCGCGGACGACGGCCCGGAACGGCTCGGCCCGCAGATCGCGCAGCTCGGGCGCCAGCGCCTCGGCCTCGCTTCGCCACGCACGGGATTCCTCGAAGAGGAACTCGGTCGGGCTGTCCTTCAGCCGGTCGACATGGAGCTTCATGGCTCGGGATCGCCTGTACAGCGGAGCAGAAGGGAGGAACTACGCGGAGTTAGCAGAGGGTTGGAGCGGGCGTCAACGGCGCAAGGAGGCCGACTCGAGAGTCGGCGGACGCGCAGAGAGGCGAAGCCGAACGGAGTTCATCGGGCTACGTTGCGGCCGCTTTGAACTCGATCCGCACCCGTTTCGCGCCCAGCCCGACCGGCTTCCTGCACATCGGGGGGGCGCGCACGGCGCTCTACAACTGGGCCTACACGCGCCGGCTCGGCGGTTGCTTCGTATTGCGTATCGAGGACACCGACCGCGAGCGCTCGACTGCCGAGTCCGAGGCGGCCGTGCTCGGCGGCCTCGAATGGCTCGGCATCGATTGGGACGAGGGGCCGTACCGACAGAGCGAGCGGGGCGAACTCTACGCCGCAGCGATCGAACGACTGCTCGCGGCCGACCGCGCCTACCGCTGCGTGTGCACGCCCGCCGAGATCGAGGAGCGCCGCCAGGCGACGGTCCTGACCGGCGCGAAGTGGACCTACGACGGCCGCTGCGCGGCGGCGAACCACGGCCCGGGCTGCGGACCGCACGCGGTGCGCCTGCGCGTGCCGAAGGACGGGATGCTCGGCTTCGACGATGGGGTCTTCGGTCCGAGCGGCCAGCACGCGCGCGAGATCGGCGACATGGTGATCCGCCGCACCGACGGCAGCCCGCTCTATCACCTGGCCGGCGTAGTCGACGACGTCGCGATGGGCATCACGCACGTGATCCGCGGCGCGGACCACCTGAACAACACACCCTTCCAGCTCGCGCTGTACCGCGCGCTCGACGCCACGCCGCCGCTGTTCGCGCACGTGCCGCTGATCGTCGGCGCAGACGGCAAGAAGCTCTCGAAGCGCCGCGATCCGGTGTCGGTGCAGCACTTCCGCACGGCCGGCTATCTGTCCGAGGCGATGTGCAACTGGCTGGTGCGGATCGGCTGGTCGCACGGCGACCAGGAACTCTTCTCACGGGACGAGATGCGCGCGCTCTTCGATCTGCCCGCGGTGCAACGCGCGGCAGGCCAGGCCGATCCCGCCAAGCTCGACTGGTTGAACCAGCACTACATCAAGGAGCTGCCGCGCGAGCGATTGGTACGCGAGCTGTTGCCGTTCCTCGCCGAGGCCGGCACGCCGCTGGAAGCGAGCGCGGAACTCGAAGGCGTCGCCGACCTATTGCGCGAACGCAGCAAGACGCTCGCCGAGATGGCGCAGCGCGCGCGCTTCTTCGCGGTCGCCGAGGCTGCGCTCAGCTACGAGCCCGATGCGGTGCGCAAGCACTGGAAGGCCGCGGCCGTGCCGGCGGTGCAGGATCTGGCGGGCGAGCTGTCGCGCGTGGACAGCTGGGACGTCGCCGCGATCGAAGCGGCCTTCGAAGCCGTTCGCGCTCGCCACCAGGGGCTCGCGCTCGGCAAGTTGGCGCAGCCGGTGCGGGTGGCAGTGACCGGCTCGGCGGCCTCGCCCGGCATCTTCGAGACGCTGGCGCTGCTCGGTCGCGAACGCAGCGTGGCCCGCCTCGCCCGCGCGCTTGCCGAGCTTCCCGCTACTTGATGCAGCGCCCGCTTGGCGTGTGGTTGAGAAGCGACGCCGCCTCGGTTAGAACTCCCGCCTCTTCCCCGGTCGTCTAACGGCAGGACAACGGGTTCTGGCCCCGTCAATGAAGGTTCGAATCCTTCCCGGGGATCCATCTCCGCTCCTCGTCCTCCCCTCTTACGCATTGCGAGCGGTGACGATCCAAGCTCCCGCTTCTGCTTCGATTCCGCGCGACGTCTCGAACGATTCGATCACCTGGCGAACGGCCCCGATCACGCGGGCGCGCGCTTCGTCGCTCGGCTTCGCTTCGCGCAGCGCGGCGCCGACCGGGCCGATCTGCAGGCACAGCTCGAGCGCCTCCTCGACGCTGTCGCCAGCCAGCCGCATCGGCTCGTTCACCGCGTCGTGCGCGACATCGACGAAACCCGCGCGCTCGAGGATCCCGCGCACGCGCGCCGCGTCGCCGAACGCGAAGGGTCCGGGCGCGTCCGGCGCCGGCGGCGCGGGAAACGCGATGTGCTGCGCCGCCGCGAGTGCGGGAGCGAGCATCCACGGATTCTTGTCGCGAGGCTGCCAGCACACGAACGCGAGCCGCCCGCCGGGTCGCAGCGCGCGCCGCAAATTCGTGAATGCAGCAACGGGATCCGCGAAGAACATCACGCCGAAACGCGAGAAGATCAGGTCGAACGCAGCGCCTTCGAACGGCGCCGTCTGCGCATCATCGAGTCGCCAATCGATGCACGCTTCGAGACCTTCAGCACGCGCGCGCTGCTTCCCCCTCTCGAGCATCGGCCGCGAGATGTCGACGGCTACCACGCGACCGCGCGCGCCCACGTCACCAGCCAGCTCCAACGTCGTAGCGCCGCAACCGCACCCGACATCGAGCACGTGCTCCCCACCCCGAATCGTCGCGCGAGCGCGCGTCCGCGCCCCAAGCGGACCGATCTGCGCATCGAGCCGCTGCTGCTGCGCCACCCACACCGGCCCCGCGCTGTCGTTCCAGTACTGAACCATCTCGTCGTTCGACATCACCCCTCCTCCAACAATCGCGCCCCCAGGAGAAGGAGAGGTGCCG
>CAYGWM010000024.1:16599-23669 GCA_964353555.1 uncultured Spirochaetales bacterium | reverse complement strand
CCGCCTTCCGCTCAGATCGGCACGAGCAGCGCGAGCAGCGCGCCGGCGGCGAGCATCGGGCCGAAGCCGAACGGGGACGCCAGGCTGCGGCGCAGCACCGCCCAGCCGATGCCGAAGACGAGCCCGACGGCCGACGCCGCCACCACCGTCTCGATCACGCCGACCGGCCCGAGGAAGGCGCCGATCATCGCCAGCAACTTGACGTCGCCAAAGCCCATGCCGGGAAACCAGGTCCAGTAGTCGAGCGAGCGCGGGCGCGGGAACTCCTCGTCGTCGCCAGGCCAATGCTCGAAACGGCGACCGGCCACGGCGCACACGCGCGCGTGTACGAACCCGACGATCCACAGCATGCCGCCGCCGAGCGCCGCGCCCGTCGCCGCGTGGAGCCAGGCCGCGGACGCCGATGCACCCGCGAAGACCTGCAGGGCGGGAACCAGCGTCAGACCGAGCACGAGCCCGCCCAGCGAGATCTCGTCGGGGATGATGCGGTGGTCGAAATCGATCGCGCCGGCGACGAGCAGCGCCGCGCCGAACGCCATCCACACCGGCGCCATCGGCGTCGGACCGAAGCGCTGCGCGATCAGTGCGAACAGCACCGCGGTCGCGGCTTCGACGAGCGGATAGCGCACCGGAATCCGCGTCCGGCAATCGCGACAGCGACCCCGCAGCCACAACCACGCGAGTACCGGCACGTTGTGCCAGGGCCGGATCGCGTGGCCACATTGGGGACACTGCGAACCGGGACTGACGATCGACTCGCCACGCGGCAAGCGGTGGATCACGACGTTCAGGAACGAGCCCACGACGGCGCCGAGAACGGCTGCGAGGGCGACGAAGGCCCGGGGGTCCACGCGAGCGAGTCTATCGGAAGTCGCGCCGCTCGAAGATCCACGTCGCCGCCACCAGCAGCAGCGTCGCGTAGCCGGCGGCATAGAGGAGCGGAAACACGACGTCCGAGATCGCGATCGGAACGGCGCGTGTCGCGTGCATCGTCAGGTCAAAGGCGCCGAGATCGGGCAGCGTGCGGTAGAGCAGCTCGGTCGCCCGCTTCACGCTCTCGAGCTGCGACTGGGCTCCGAGGTTGCGCAGGTCGCGCGAAAGGTGGCCGATCAGCCACAAGGCCGCCGTAAACAGAGACGCCAGCATGGGGCTCGTGAAGGCCGAGAAGAGCAGCGCGATCGCGACTACGACGGCGATCTCGGCGCCAACGAGCCCGAGCGCGGCCGCGTGGACGGGACCGACCGGCGCCCCGGCGAGCCACGAGACGACGACGAAGCCGACGCCCATCACGGCGATCTGCAGCCACAGCGTCAGCAACAGACCGACGTACTTGCCGAGCAGGAACTCGCTGCGCGAGATCGGTTTGGAGAGGATCGTGAAGATCGTGCGGCGGTCGACTTCGCGGTGGATGAGGCCGATGCCGACGAAGATCGCGATCGCGACCGCGAAGACGCGGATCGCGGCGAAGCCGACGTCCTGCAGGATGCGGTCGCCCTCGACATAGGAGAGCGTCGAAACCAGCACGCCGGTGCCGATCAGCGCCAGCGCGAAGAAGAGCAGCGTGTAGAGCACGCGATTGCGGATCGCCTCGCGAACGGTGTTCATCGCGATCGCGAGGATCCGGTCGAGCATCTTCATTGCCTGGCTCCCTGCTCGACGGTCGTCAGGAACAGATCCTCGAGGGTCGCGCGGCGCGGCGTCACCGACACGACATGCGCGCCGGCCGCGAGCGCCTCACCGAGTACGTCGTTCACCTGCTTGTGCGGCAGCAGCACCTCGATCCGCTCGCCGACGCCGCGAACGCCGCCCTCGAAGCGCGTCTCGAGCGACTCTCCGAACGCCGGCGAAACGCCGTCGAGAACGATCTCGGCGTCGCGCTCGTCGTCGCCGAGCACCGCGTGCGGGTCGCCCTCGTAGCGGACCTCGCCCTGCACGATGATCGCGACGCGATGACACAGCATCTCCACGTCGGAGAGGATGTGCGTGTTCATGAAAACGGTCTTGCCCTCGGACTGGAGCCGCACGATCAGATCGCGGATCTCCTTGCGTCCGATCGGGTCGAGCCCGCTCATCGGCTCGTCGAGGAACACCACCTTCGGGTCGTGCACCAGCGCCTGCGCGATGCCGATGCGCTGCAGCATGCCCTTCGAGTAGGCGCGCAGCCGCTCTTCGGCTGCGTGCGCGAGCCCCACCCATTCGAGCAAGGTCGCGACGCGGCGCGCGCGGGCGCTTCGCGAGACGCCACACACGCGCGCGTAGAAGTGCAGGAACTCGCGGCCCGTCAGGTAGTCGTAGAAATACGGCGCTTCGGGCAGGAAGCCGACCTGGTTGCGGTACTCGGTTTCGCGCACGTCGTGGCCGAGCACGGTCGCGCGTCCGGCGTCGGCGCGGATCAAGCCCATCAGCACCTTCAGCGTGGTGGTCTTGCCGGCTCCGTTGGGGCCGACGAAACCGAAGATCTCTCCTTCCCGAACCGTGAAGGAGACGCCGCGCAGCACGCGCTTCGAGCGCAGCCCGAAGCCGCTGCGATAGTCCTTCACGAGACCTTCTACGCAGACGACGGTGTCGCGATCGCTCACTGCGCAGACTCCTCGCCCTTGGAGAGCGGATCGCGGCCGGTCCACTGTTCGACGCGCTCGCGGTCGCTTTGCTGCATGTTCAAGCGATAGCGGCGGCCGTAGTACGGCGACTGGATGCGCCCGCTCTCGGGGTCGAGAACCCAGCCCCACCCGTGAACTTCCGCGGGCAGCTCGCTGAGAATCGCGGCGCTGCCGGTCGCGAGATCCTCGACCTTCTCGATGTCGCGACCCTCGCGCTTGCGATACACCGCGCGCGCCTGATCGAGCAGGCGGGCGCGTCGCTCCGTCTCGATCTCGTCGAGTGCCTTGCCGAGTTCGGCCTGCTTCCAGGGATCGTCGGTCTGCTGCGACAGCTCGCCCAGATAGGCAGCGGCCGCTTCGAGACCATCTTTCTCCGAGCGCAGACGAGCGAGCAGGTTGGCCACGTAGCGCGGTGCGCCAGGAAGGTTGACGACGCGTTCGAGTTCGCGCGCCGCGGCTTCCACATCGCCGAGATAGAAGAAGTGGTTGAAGCTGAGATAGAAGCGGTTGCGCCACTCGTTCGGGTGGTAGGCGATGCCGCGTTCGAGGATGCGGTTGCCGGCGCGCACCTGATCGACGTCGTTCGTCAGCCACAGCGACGCGAAGCGGTACGGGTGATCGACGAACGGATCGACCGCGACGACGGCTTCGATCAGCCGCTGGATCGTGGGAGCGGCGCCGATCAGGTCTGCCCGCTCGTTGCCAACGACCTGCACGGCCTGTAGCCAGCGGTAGTCCCCGACGAGCGCGTCGAAACCGAAGGTGGGAAAGCCGGTCGACGCGGGCTGCTGCGGCTTCGCGGCGAGGAATGCGGGCGCAGCCGGAACGGCGATGTGGGCGTGGGCCGCGAGCGTCGCGCCGAGTGCGGCAGCCATCACGAGCAAGCGTGTTTCGAGCGTTGCCACCGCACCCTCATCGGCAGCAGTGCAGCGGCAGCTTTAGCCGGTTGAGCGCCTTCGTGTCAGTACTTGTCGGTCGTGAAGTTCCACGAGACCTGGTTGAAGATCGGTGTTCCGCCAGCGTCGGTCGGCGTGGTGAGTCCAAGAACGCCCGTCGGGCACTCGGCGGCGCCGCCGCTCGGCGGCCGCACGTACATCAGTGCCACGACCAGGCCGTTGCCGTCGATGTCGCCGTAGGCGGTCGCGGTGTAGCAGTTCACGCAACCGCAAGCGGCGTTGACATCGTAGTCGAAATACACATCCCCTTCGGGGCGATACCCGATCGAGTCGAATGCGGCCGCTGACAAGGGTGTCCAGGCTCGCTTCAGCGGTCCGGCGCCGCCGGGCCAGGAGCCGCCCGTGTCGACGTAGGTCCCGTTGGCTACGAAGTAGCTCTCCGAGGCGCGTGCGATCGAGACCAGATTCGAGAGGGACTCGCTTCGCTTCGCGCGAAGCTGATAGCTGCGGAAAGCCGGCATGGCGATCGCTGCGAGGATCCCGATGATCGCGACCACGATCATCAGCTCGACGAGGGTAAAACCGGCCTTACGAGTGCGAAGTCGCGTCATGACGTCGTAGCTCCGAGGGGGGGAGTGAACTGGTGGAGGGGGCGATTGGCCCGAGAAGGGCCGGGATGGACGATTCCATCCCGGCCCAACTCGCGCGATCATGCCTAGAACACGCTCTGGCCCGAGTTGCCATCGCACGGACCCACCTGGTTCGGCAGGGTCGCGCTAGCGGCGACGACGTCCCATGCGCCCGCGCAATTGCCCGCCGGGCCCGTCACCGTAGGAGCGGCCGCATTCGTCGTCCGCGCGTAGCCCCAGTTCTGCGTGACACCGTCCGCGTCGATATCCGCGAGGGCATCAGCCGTGTAGTCGTTGGAGCCCGCGGCCGCGAGATTGACGCCGTATTGGAAGTAGACCTCGCCCTCGGGCGCCCAGCCGATCGTGTTGAAGTCGGCCCCAGGAGTGGCCACCTCGACGAACGCCTGCTTCAGAGAAGCGGGTGTCGCGAGCGCCACCGGCGCGACCGCTGCGGCGACGTAGGTCCCGAACTCAGCGAAGTAACCCTCTTCCGCCGTGCGGATCGCGGCGAGGTTCATCTTGCCTTCGCTCGACTTGGCGCGCAGCTGGAAGCGCACGAAGTTCGGAATGGCGATGGCCGCCAGGATGCCGATGATCGCAACCACGATCATCAACTCGATCAACGTGAAGCCGCCCTTGCGGCTGTGCAGAGATTTCATGACTACCGTCCTCTTGTTGAGCGCCGAGCCGAACCGCTACGGAGCACCTTGCTCTATGGCCGGCGCCGACCTGCGTCGGCGAAGCGCTCGATTCCCGATTCCGGGCAGACCAGAGAGCAACCGTCGTGCCAAGCGCTGTGTTGCTCACGCCTGGATCGGCAGACAACGGCCTTGAGTTGAGCCGGGGGCGCGCGAATCCAGCCGTGTTGCACTGCGCTGGAAGCGCCGCGCTGCGGGCGAGAACTCGCGTATTGGGCGACAAAATGCGGCGCGTTCGGCGACGATTTCCGTCACTCGCGGTCACTTCGAAGTCGAGTTGCACCCCTCGGAGGGGCTGGTTACGTTGCGCCCGCCTTCCGGCCTCGCGCTCCCATCGTCTAGCGGTCTAGGACGTGGCCCTCTCAAGGCCGAGACACGGGTTCGATTCCCGTTGGGAGCACCAGTCTTTCCAATCCGTTGCGGTTCGCGGAGACCTCTTTGGCCGAGTTCGTCTTCGCGTTCATGGACTGCGAGTTCGGCGGGCTCGATCCCGAGCTGCACGACATCACCGAGGTCGCGCTGATCTTGACGGACTACCGGCTCGCCGAGTCGGTGTCGCACGAGTGGAAGGTTCGGGCGCGGCCCGACCGCATCACCGCCGAAGCAGCCGCGATCCAGAACTACGACGCAGCCGTCTGGGAAGCCCAAGCCCTGCCGCTGCGTCAGGTGCTGACGGAACTCTCCGCGCTGCTGCCCAAAGACAAGAAGGTGGTGCCGGCCGGGCAGAACGTGCGGATGGACGTGCTCTTCCTCGAACGCGGCTACCGCTCGTGCGGAATCCCCTCTCCGTTCGACTACCACGTGATCGACCTCGCGACGCTCTACTACGCGTGGTCGCTGGTCGCGGGCGAGACGGTGCAGGCGCTCTCGCTGCGCCAGGCCGCGACGGCAGCCGGGCTCGTGCAGGGAGCGGTGCCGCACCGAGCGCTCGCCGATGCGCGACTCACGCTCGAGACGTTCCGCTACTACGTCGGCCTGCTGGCCCCACGGCGCGCGCCGGAAGACATCTTGGCGGCGGCGACGGCGCCGCTCGCCGGTTCGACGCGCTGACGCCACTTCTCGACCGCATCCCAGTCCCAACGCGCGAACCGCGGCAACAGCCAGCGCCCGAGTAGGCCGCGCGGTGACAGCATCAGCGCCGACGCGAAGTCGATCAGCACCGGCTGCTCGTGCGCGTCGACCAACACGTTGCTGCGATGGCGCAGATCGAGGTGAACCACGCCGCGGGCGTGCATCGCGCGCACGGCATCGGCCAGCCGATCGATGAAGCCGGGCGCGAGCTCGGCGCCGAGTCGTCGCGACATGTGCCGCCCCGGCCGGTACTCGACCGCAAAGGCGAGCGCGTCGATGCGTCCGAGGAACTTTGGCACTGCCGGGTGACCCGCGAGGATCTGGTACGCGCGCATCTCCCGACGCGTGATCCAGCGCCCGATCGTCGCGCGCACCCACGCAGCGCGCGGCGCGAAGTCCTTCACCACGACGAGGTGACCGTCCACGTCGACCAAAACCACGTCGGGGTTGCGCGCGTTGCCGCGATTCAAGACTTCGCGGGTGCGAGCGGCGAGATTGCCCCGATCGAGTGCGAGGATCGGCTCGGGCTGTTCCGTCACGCCGCAAACTCTAGTCGAGTCCTCGCGCTCAGCGTGGTGGCTTGGGATTGGGACCGGGAGATGGCCGCCGCGGCCGATCGCCGATGCGCGGTGGCGCCGGCGGTGCGATCGCTTCGGCGTTCTCGCGCAGCATGCCCCAGAGCTGTTGGCGCAACCGCTCCTTGAAGGCTGGATTGGCGGGCATCGGCGCGTCGTCCGCTTCGAGGAACTCGGCGAACTCCGCGGGGTCGAAGGCATCACGATCGGCCGCGACGTCTGCACCACCCTGCGTCGCCGCCTCGAATGCGAGATAGGGATCTACGATCGCCCCCGGCGGCCAGCCGGCCGCGGTCGTCACGGGCCCGTCGGTCGAGTCCGGGCGCCCGCGAGCCCGCCGCCTACGCGGGACGAGTCGCCTGACACCCCTGGCAATTTCCGGCTTCACCGGTTCCTCCGCGGGGGGTGATCACGTTCATCAACGAAATCGATAGAACGAAAAGACACGCTCGAGAGCTCCTCGCGTGCCCTTGCCCAGTAGACCGGCCACCCCAACCAGATCCGCGAGGCTCAACCGAGCTTCGCGACCCGCGGGGGTCCATCCGATCCGTCTACTAGGTGGATCGTTCCAACCCTCGGTGGCACGACGGCCCCAAAATCC
>CAYGWM010000024.1:10976-16499 GCA_964353555.1 uncultured Spirochaetales bacterium | reverse complement strand
GAGGGCGCGTCGCATCCGGTAGAGGTTTGCCTTGATGGCGTCCTCGGATTTGCCGAGGGCCTCGGCGATCGCCCGGATCGGCTGGCGGCGCAGGTGTTTCAGATGGAAGATCCGCCGCTGCAGCGGCGTGAGCTGCTCCGAGATCACGATGTCGCAGCGATCGAGCATCCGGCGCGCATCGACGGCCAGATCCGCCGGGGGCTGATCGGCCGCCAGCGTGTCCGCGTGCGAGTCGTCGATCGACTCGAGGCGCGGCCGCACGCCGCGGAAGCGTCGATTCACCTTGTTGCGGGTGATCCCGAAGATCCAGACCAGCAGGCTCGAGTCGCCGCGATAGCTGGGCAGCGCCTTGAAGATCGTCTCGAACACTTCCTGGCTGACGTCCTCGGCTTCCCCCGTGTCGCTGAGCCGCTTCAGCGCGAAGCGGTAGACGCGCGGGAAGTAGCCCTCGTAGAGCTCGTTGAAGGCGTCTCGACTGCCACTGAGGATGCTGGCGACCAGCGCAAGATCTCGCGCCGAAGCGCCGCTCACCGTCGAAGCCGGCTCGGCGGACGCCGGTTCTGGCGGTGCAGCGACGAGCCGCAGCCGAATCGAGGGGGCGTGACTGGTCGGCGCGGACACGGGCCCGCGCCTGGCGATACTGGATCGCCGAGGGGTTTCTCTACGCACGACTTCCCACACTCCAATGCCCGCGACGTGCTGTTGCCAGCCGCGACCGCGCGGCGTCCGGTCTCTCCGAAAAGGGGGGACTCGGAAGTCCCAACGCCTAGTACAGCAACGCTCGTGCCAGCGAGGGCCGGGCTCGCATCGCCGAGCGGAAGCCCTGATTTTCAAACAACATATTGGGCCGAAGCCCCCGCCGGGGGTCGCCTTGTGCGGACCGAGTGTGCGCGGAATCACCTTGCCCATTGTGGGCAAAACACGTCTTCTCTCGATCCCGAGGCCAGCCCGTCCTAGGAATGACCGGGGACGATCCACCAGCGCCCGTCGCGCCGTTCCCAGCGATCTTCGCGCTCCATCGCGGTGGACCAGAAGCGCAGCGGCAACCCGTTCTCTCCGACGATCCGGACCTTTACCCGCGCACGACCGGGCGCGTCCACCAGGAACTCCTGCACCTCGGTCTGCAGCGGCACGCTGCGCTCGAACGACGCCGTCGCGAGATCGTCGGCGAGGTCTGCGTAGTAGTCGGAGAACGACTGATCGCTGCCGAAGTACTCGCGCAGCCCGGCGTCGCGAAACGACGCGACGCTGTTGAAGCGGCGACCCTCGAGGCGGCGGTAGAACTCGGTGGCGCGAGCGTAGAAATCCGTCACCTCGCTCGACTCGACCACCTCGACCTCGCTGGTGCGGGCCGGTCCGTCGTCGTCGCCGCCGATCGACGGCAGCGAGATCATCGGCATGTCCGGGAGGTCCGGCATCGATGGCATCTTCAGCCAGGACGGGCGGGTGCAACCGCTCTGTGACAGCGCGATCGCCATCGCGACCGCTTGCGCGAAACGAAGTCGGGCCCTCAGCGTCGCGTCCTCCGCGTGCCCCGGGTAGAGGTGACGCGCTGGGCCGCGACTCGGCTTCCCTTTCGGACGGGCTTTGCCGCGGCTTTCACCTGCTGTCGTGCGTGGATCGCCGCCTGGGCGGCCGCGAGCCTCGCGACCGGTACACGGAACGGCGAACACGAGACGTAGTCGAGTCCCACCTCATCGCAGAACACCACACTCTTCGGGTCACCGCCGTGTTCCCCGCAGATGCCCACCTTGAGGTTGGGCCGCGTGCTCCGGCCCCGTTCGACGCCGATGCGGATCAGCTGGCCGATTCCCTCGCGATCGATCGAAACGAAGGGATCGTCCTTCAGGATCCCGGTTTCCAGATAATCGGGCAGGAACTTCTGCGCATCGTCGCGCGATAGCGCGTACGCCATCTGCGTCATGTCGTTGGTGCCGAACGAGAAGAAGTCGGCGAAGTTCGCGATCGCGTCGGCGGTCAGTGCGGCGCGCGGCACCTCGATCATCGTGCCGATCGCGATCTTCAGCTTCGAGCCTGGATGCGCGGCGACTACGCGCGCGATCTCGTCCTCCGCGAGTGCACGGAGTCGCTCCAGTTCCTTCACGTGCGAGACCAGTGGGATCATGATCTCCGGCCGCACCTTCAAGCCCGACTCCGCCACCTGACAGGCGGCTTCGGTGATCGCGCGTACCTGCATCCGGTAGATGTCGGGGAAGGTGATCCCGAGTCGGCAACCGCGATGGCCGAGCATCGGGTTGAACTCGCTGCGCTCTTCGATGCGCGCGCGCACCGCGGCGATGTCGTCACCGAGCGCCTCGGCGACTTCCCGGATGCCGTCCTCTGCGTGCGGCAGGAACTCGTGCAGCGGCGGATCGAGCAGCCGGATCGTCACCGGCAGCCCTTCCATCGCGTGGAAGATCCCGACGAAATCGCCGCGCTGCATCGGCAACAGTTTGTCGAGCGCGCGACCGCGCTGGATCTCGTCGGTCGCGAGGATCATCTCCCGCACCGCGAGGATGCGCGCTTCTTCGAAGAACATGTGCTCGGTGCGGCAGAGTCCGATGCCCTCGGCACCGAAGTCGCGCGCCACCTTCGCATCGTGCGGCGTGTCGGCGTTGGTGCGTACTTCGAGGCGGCGCATCGAATCGGCCCACTTCATCAGCTCGCCGAACTCACCAGAGAGCTCAGGCGTCACGGTCGCGACCTCGCCGAGGATCACCTCGCCGGTCGAGCCGTCGATCGTGATCACGTCGCCCGCGCGCACGAGCGTGTCGCCCACGCGGAACTCGCCGCGCGCGTACGAGATCTGCAGCGTGCCGCAGCCGACCACGCAGCACTTGCCCATGCCGCGCGCAACCACCGCCGCATGCGACGTCATGCCGCCGCGCGCGGTGAGGATTCCCTCGGCCGCATACATGCCGTGAATGTCCTCGGGCGACGTCTCGATGCGCACCAGCACGACCTTCTCGTGCGCCTTGGCCTTCGCTTCGGCGTCGTCGGCGGAGAACACCACCGCGCCGCAAGCACCACCCGGAGACGCGGGCAAGCCCTTGGCGATCACCTTCTTCGGAGCGTCGGGATCGAGCGTCGGATGCAGCAGCTGATCGAGTTGCCCCGCGTCGACGCGAAGAACCGCAACTTCGCGCGAAATCAGCCGTTCGCGCACCATGTCGACGGCAATCTTCACCGCCGCGCGCACGGTGCGCTTGCCGGTCCGCGTCTGGAGCATCCAGAGCTTGTCCGCCTGGATCGTGAACTCGATGTCCTGCATCTCGCAGTAGTGCGACTCGAGCGTGTGGCGGATCTGCGCGAGCTGCTTGTAGGCCTTCGGCATCTCCTCTTCGAGCGTCGGGAGGTGGGCCTGATCCGGGCTGCGACTCTCCTTGTTGATCGGCTGCGGCGTGCGCGTGCCCGCAACGACGTCCTCGCCCTGGGCGTTCTTCAGGTACTCGCCGTAGAAGACGTTCGAGCCGGTCGCCGGGTCGCGCGTGAACGCGACGCCGGTGGCGCAGTCGTCGCCCATGTTCCCGAACACCATCGCCTGCACGTTGACGGCCGTGCCCCAGTCATCGGGGATCGCGTTCATCTTCCGGTAGGTGATCGAGCGCGGCGTCTTCCACGAGCGGAACACCGCGCCGATCGCGCCCCAGAGCTGCTGCTGCGGATCCTGCGGGAACGGCTTGCCGGTCTCTTCTTCGACGATGCGCAGGTACTCACGCACCAACTCGCGCCAGTCGTCGGCGTCGAGTTCCGTGTCGAGGTGCACGCGACGACTGGCCTTCTGCGCTTCGAGGCGATGCTCGAAGCGGTCGCGCGGAACGCCCTGCACGACGTCGCCGTACATCTGGATGAAGCGGCGGTAGGAGTCGTACGCGAAGCGGGCGTCGGCACGGCGCGCGAGACCTTCGACGGTGCGATCGTTGAGACCGAGGTTCAGCACCGTGTCCATCATGCCCGGCATCGACACGCGCGCACCCGAGCGCACCGAGAGCAGCAGCGGAAGCGAAGCGTCGCCGAAGCGCGCCGCCATCACTCGTTCGACCTTCGCGAGCGCCGTCGCGACCTCGGGCAGCAGCGACTTCGGAATGCGATCGCCAGCGGCCTGGTACTCGGCGCAGACGGCCGTCGAGATCGTGAAGCCCGCCGGAACAGGCAACCCAATCCGCGTCATCTCGGCGAGGTTCGCGCCCTTCCCGCCCAGCATCTCCTTCATCTTGGCATCGCCGTCGGCCTTGCCGTCGCCGAAGCTGAACACGCGGCGGCTCCCGCGCACGGGCTTCGCCGTCTTGCGCGCGCTCACCGCGCCGTCTCCAAGCGGTCCTGCAGATATGCGCGGAGACCGTCCACGGGAATCCTTTCCTGCACCATCGAGTCGCGCGCGCGCACGGTCACCCGGGCGTCGGACTCGGAGTCGAAGTCGTAGGTGATACAGAACGGCGTGCCGACTTCGTCCTGGCGGCGGTAGCGCCGTCCGATGTTTCCGGACTCGTCGTAGAACACGCTCCAGTGTCTCCTCAGGTCCTTCGCGATGCGCTGCGCCGGTTCCGCGAGCTTCTTTGCCAGCGGCAATACAGCGGCCTTCACCGGCGCGACGGCGAACGGCAATCGCAGCAGCGCGCGCGTCTCGCCGTCGGGAAGCTTCTCTTCTCGATACGAATTGGCGAGCAGCGCGAGGCAGGTGCGATCGACGCCCACCGAGGTCTCGATCACGCAGGGGTGAAAACGCTCTTTCGTTTCCTCGTCGGTGATCGTCAGATCCTTGCCCGAGAATTCGCTGTGGCGGCGCAAATCCCAGTCGCCACGGTCGTGGATGCCCTCGATCTCCTGCCAGCCGAACGGGAACAAGAACTCGAGGTCCACGGCCGCATGTGCGTAGTGCGCGAGTTCATCGGGACGATGCGGGCGCACGCGCAGCCGTGCCTCGGTCAATCCCAACGCCTCGTGAAAGGCGAGTCGCTCGCCGAGCCAATGCTCGAACCATTTTTCGCGTTCGGAGACGTGGCAGAAGAACTCCAGCTCCGCCTGTTCGAACTCGCGCGAGCGGAAGGTGAAATTGCGCGGGTTGATTTCGTTGCGGAAGGCCTTGCCGATCTGCGCGATTCCAAACGGCAGTTTCTGGCGCGCGCTTTCGCGGACGCGCTTGAAGTCGAGAAAGATCGACTGGCAGGTCTCGGCGCGCAGGAACGCCGTCGCGGCCGCGTCTTGCTGGGCTCCGACAAACGTCTTCAGCATCAGGTTGAAGTTGCGCGCTTCGGTCCAGTCGTGCTCCGAGGTTCCCTCTCGCGACGGGCACGGACCCGCGTCGTCGAGCTGATCGGCGCGCATTCGCTTCTTGCAGGCCCGGCAGTCGACGAGCGGATCGCTGAAATGCTCGACGTGGCCCGACGCCTCCCAGGTGCGCGGGTGGGCGATGATCGATGAGTCGATGCCCTCGACGTCGTCGCGTTCGCGCACGACGCGTTGCCACCAGAGCGCCTTCAGGTTGTTCTTCAGCTCGACGCCGAGCGGGCCGTAGTCCCAGAA
>CAYGWM010000024.1:3687-10876 GCA_964353555.1 uncultured Spirochaetales bacterium | reverse complement strand
AGAGCGCCTTCAGGTTGTTCTTCAGCTCGACGCCGAGCGGGCCGTAGTCCCAGAAGCCGTTGATGCCGCCGTAGATCTCGCTCGATTGCCAGATGAAGCCGCGCCGCGCGCACAGCGAGACCAGATCTTCCATGCGCGGCAACGCGGCCGAGGCCTCGGCCGCGTGGACGTCGGCGTCGGAGCTCACGTTCCCATTCCCGCGTAGCGAGCCGCAGGCGAGCGGCGAGACTTCATAAGGGTGGCATGATTGCGAGCCCCACCGGGCGGGTCAAGCCGATGCGCGCGCCGCGCCGCTCGCGAGCACGCTGTCGAGAAAGCGTTCGCTGCGCACTTCGAAGCCGACGTGGAAACGCAGGAATCGCGACAGCAGTGCCTGCGCCTCGGCGATCGGTTGCGCACCGAGCGCGAGTCGGTCGAGCCGGTCGATCGGCAGTCGCAGTCCCTGTTCGAGCGCACGCAGCGTGCCCAGATGCACCGCGACGACGCCCTCGGGACCGGTCGTGCAGGACCGACACAGCGGACCGCCCTCCGCGACGTGGAACGGTACGGCCGCCGAGGGCGCTGTCAGCGCAGCGACATCGATGTCGCGACCACAGCGGACGCAGCGGCGCAGCTCCGGCCGCAGACCCAGCGCGGCCAGCACGCGCAACTCGAGCAGCGCGCGCAGTCGCGCGTCCGGCTCGCGCGACGCGACCACGCGAATCGCGCCGAGCACCACCTCGTAGAGTTCGCGCGCGTCGGCTCCGCCCGCTCCTTCCGGCGCCAGCCGGTCGACCAACTCGGCGATGTAGCAAGCCAGCGCGAAGCGGGCGGGCCGGGTGCGCAACAGGTCGAAGGCGTCGAGCAGCTTCGCCTGTTCGAGCCGTCCCATCGTGTTCGCGCGACGCTGCTCGACGCGCACATCGAGCAGGTTGAACAGATCGAGCGTACCGGGGAAGCGGCGCTTGCTGCGCTTGGCTCCCTTCGCGATCACCGTGAGCCGCGAGGTCGCAGGTGTGAGCAGATGCGCGATGCGATCCGACTCGCCGAAGTCGACGGCGCGCAGCACGAAGGCTCGGGTTTCGAGAGTGGCCAAGAATCCGAAACTAGCGCTCAGGGGCCTTCGAGCGGGCGCTTTTCCGCTGGATCCGCGTTCTTCTCGATCTGCTCTTCCATCAGCGCGCGGATCGCGTCGTGGCGATGGAGCAGCTCCTCCCGGTTTCGGCTCCAGGTGCTGGGGAGGAGCTGATGGCCGATGACGGTCCAGACCGCCAGCAGAATGAAAAAGAGCACAGAGGCCGTGGCGACGCCGCGCCGCAGCCAGACGAGGAAGCGGCCGCGGTGCCGGTCGTTCTGGCTGGCTTCGGGCAGCATGCGCGCGACGGTGTCGTCGGGCGGGAGACCGAGTGCCTTTGCGACGGTGCGAACGAAGCCGCGAGCGAAGCCATCCGGCTCGGTATCGAAGACGCCCGCCTCGAGCCGCGCCAGCGAGCGAAGCGGAATGCGCGTGGTGTCGGCGAGCTGCTCGAGCGTGATACCGCGAAGCACGCGCTGGCGTGCGAGGTACGCGCCGATCGGCTCGGCACGCTCGCGCGACGCTAGTGCAGCGTCTTCAGATACTCTGCGCTGCGCTTGCTCCATGGTCCGTTCGGGCGCAGGTCGCTCGCCACCGTCAGGTGACGAACGGCGCCTTTCTTGTCACCGAGCGAGACGAGCTGCTCGGCGAGCCGGTAGCGCACTTCCGCTTCTGCGAGCGGACTCAGTTTGCCCTCGAGCACACGCTCGAAATGCTGGATCGCTTCGGCGCAATTTCCTTGCTCGCTTTCGAGGATGCCGAGATTCAAGCGGGCGGGCCAGTAGTCGGGCCGATAGTCGACGGCCAGCGTCAGATGTTGGTGCGCTTCGTCGAGACGACCGAGGCGGTACTCGGCCCAGCCGAGATTCGTCAGCGCGCGCCAGGGTGCCGGGAAGGTCGGCTCGGCCACCAGCTGCTTCAGCAGCGGGATCGCCTCCTCGATGCGCTCGGCCTGGATGTAGAAGGCCGCCAGGTTCAGTCGCGCCTCGTGATAGTTGGGACGGATCTGGATGGCGCGGATCAGATGCGCCTCCGTCTCGGCGTTGCGCCCCTGCTGACGGTAGGCCTCCGCGAGCGCGAACTGGACCTTCTCATCGGCCGGGTTGAAGCGCTCGGCGTTCAGCAGCTCGCCGATCGCCTCGGGCGAGCGTCCCTGCCGCAAGTGGTCGACGCCCATCTGGTAGTGCATCTGGGCGCGCTTCTGGGGCTCCGTCTGTTCGACGTTGCGGTCGAGGCGATTCGGTTGCGATGCGCCGAGCGACGTCGGCGGACTCGCCGCCACCGGCTTTGCGTCGGGCGGCGTCGCCGTGGCGCAGCCGAGCGCCGATCCCACCGCGAATGCTGTGGCGAGCGCGAAGTTCGTGACGGCCCGAAAGCGCGGAGTCAGCTGGTCCATGGGTCCCCTCCTCGGAGGAACGCGACGCGGCCCGAATCCTTCGAATCGCATCGCATCAAAAATCGGCGAGCAGGCGCAGCAGCGGATCCACCTTTGCCGGAGCCTCGGGGCCCTGCGTGCGCCGTCGTACCGGCCGCACGCGGCCGAGCGTTGCGCTGCCACGCACGCGGACCGCCGGTTCTTCGCAAGCCGGCTGGCTCTCGCTCGACTCCACTCGATGACCCGGCGGGCCAGGCGCTTCGCGCGCTGCGGCTTCTGCGCGATCCGGCGGCGCCGCTCGAAACTTCGACAGCAGAATGGGCTGCGCTGCACCCAGGCCGCGAAGCGGCTGGCCCGCCGGATCATCCAGACGGGGGCGCAGAGCTGGGCGCTCCAAGTTGGGCAACGGCGCAGTGAGCGGCCCGGTGGCGTCCGATCCCTGCGCATCGGCTTCCTGCCCGCCGTTGTCGAGCTCGTCTTCGAGCAGGATCTCGCCCGCTTCGTCCACGGCAAAGCGCGGCGCCGAGACCGCTAGCGGGTCGTCGTCGGAAACGTCCGGCGGCGCGAGGATCTCGTGCAATCGCGTGATCGCGCGGCGCAGCGTCTCCGGGCGGCGATCGACCAGCATCTCGTCGTCGAACAGGAAGCCCATGCTCTCGCCGAACGAGAGCGATGCATCGAGCGCGACCGACCAGCCGCTGTCCTCGCGCAGATCCTCGCCTTCGAGTTCGTAGATCACCGAGGTGCCGTTGCGCAGCGAGCGCACGACGATCGAGAAGCAGCGCGACGCTCCTTGCGCGTGAACGACGATCGCGGCGCGGGCCGGACCGGCTGGCAATTCGGCCGTCGCAAGGACGGGTGCATTCAGCGACATGCGCAACGCGAGGAGGCGATCCTCGACGAGCAGCAGTGGTCGTTGCCGCGCGGCAAACATGCCGTGCATATCGGCGCCGCACGTGCGCGGCTTGAGACTCGCGCGCTGGCAGGCAAGGCCCAGAAGCGCGCGTCCTCGCGACATCTTCTCGAAGCGACGGCTCGCCGTGCACCAGGTTGCCCAAGCGGGGCTTTCGGCCCCGGACTCGGCGGATACACTCGGGCCACCCCACGGAGGTCGAATTGGCGCTAGTGCAGGCTCCCGTTGCGTCGCCGCATCCTTCGGGACGCAAGCCCCAGGAGCGCCTCGACCGGGTCGCGATCCGCTTCGCAGGCGATTCAGGCGACGGCGTGCAGCTCACCGGTACCAAGTTCACCGAGTCGACCGCGCTGGCCGGCAACGATCTCTCGACCCTCCCCGATTTCCCTGCCGAGATTCGCGCTCCGGCTGGCACCCTCGCAGGCGTCTCGGGCTACCAGATCCACTTCTCATCGGAAGACATCCGTACGCCCGCGGATCAGGCCGACGTCCTCGTCGCGTTCAACCCAGCCGCGCTGCGTGCCTCGCTCGGCGAAGTGCGCCGCAGCGGCATGGTGATCATCAACGCCGACGCGTTTACCGACAGGACTCGCGAGCGGGCCGGCTACACGGCGGACCCGCTACCGGACGTGCGCGAGCGCTACCGGCTCGTCGAGATCCCGATGACGCGGCTCACCTTCGAGGCGCTGAAGGATCTGTCGCTCTCGCAGAGCGAAGCGGGCCGCTCGAAGAACTTCTTCGCGCTCGGCTTGATGTACTGGCTCTACGGCCGGCCGATCGAGGCCACTGTCGCGTGGATCGAAGCGCGCTTCGAAGGCGAGATCCGCGAGGCGAACCGGCGCGTGCTGATGGCCGGTTACCACTTCGGCGAAACCAGCGAACTGTTCCCGGTGAGCTTCGAAGTGCCCGGCGCGAAGATCGAGCCCGGCGTCTACCGCAACATCACCGGCAACACCGCCCTCGCGCTCGGCTGCGTCGCGGCGAGCGTCACGATGCAGCGACCGCTGGTCGTCGGCGCCTACCCGATCACGCCCGCCACCGACGTGCTCCAGGAACTCGCCAAGCACCGCAACTTCGGCATCAAGACGTTCCAGGCCGAGGACGAGATCGCGGCCGCAGCCGTCGCGGTCGGCGCCTCGTTCGCGGGGATGCTCGGACTCACCGTGACGAGTGGGCCGGGTCTGTTGCTGAAACAGGAGACGATCAACCTCGCGGTCGTGGCCGAGCTACCGCTGGTGATCGTCGACGTGCAGCGCGCCGGTCCCTCCACCGGGCTGCCGACGAAAGAAGAGCAGGCCGACCTGCTCTGCGCGCTCTACGGCCGCAGCTCCGACTCACCGCTGCCGATCCTCGCACCGGCAACGCCGGGCGAGTGCTTCACGGTGATGCTCGAAGCGTTCCGATTGGCCGTCACGTACATGACCCCGGTCGTCGTGCTCTCCGACTCGTATCTGGCGAACAGCGCCGAGCCGTGGCGCATCCCGGACGTCGAAACGCTGCCGCGCCATCCGGTGCTCTTCCGGACCGAGGCCAACGGCTTCATGCCGTACTTGCGCGACGCGGACACACTCGCGCGGCCGTGGGCGATCCCGGGCACGCCCGGCCTCGAACACCGCATCGGCGGTCTCGAGAAGCAGGACGGTCGGGGCAACGTCTCGTACCTGCCCGAGAACCACCAGCGGATGACCGACCTGCGCCGCGAAAAAGTTGCGCGGATCGCGCGGGAGATCGCACCGTTGACGCCTTACGGTGCCGATTCGGGCAAGCTGCTGGTGGTCGGCTGGGGCGGCACGTACGGCGCGATCACGACGGCCGTCGACGAAGCCCGTGCGAGTGGGCACGACGTCGCGAGCGTCCATCTGCGCCATCTGAACCCGTTCGCGTCGAACCTCGGCGACGTGCTGCGTCGTTTCGAGCGCGTGCTGGTCGCGGAGCTGAACAGCGGACAGCTGGTGCGTCTGCTGCGAGCCGAGTTCCTGGTGCCGGCCGAGAGTCTATCCAAGGTGCAGGGGCAACCCTTCAAGGTGTCCGACGTGCGGGCGGCGATCGAGCGCCGGCTGGGAGGCGAATAGGTGTCCGCACCGATCGCAAAGCCGACCAAGCGGGATTTCGAGTCGGACCAGGAAATCCGCTGGTGTCCGGGCTGTGGCGACTACTCGGTGCTCGCCAATGTGCAGCGCCTGATGCCGGAACTGGGGATCCCGCGCGAGAACTTCGTGTTCGTGTCGGGCATCGGTTGTTCGAGCCGCTTCCCCTACTACATGAACACCTATGGCTTCCACACCATCCACGGCCGCGCGCCGGCGTTTGCAACCGGCATCAAGGTGTCGCGGCCGGAGCTGTCGGTGTGGGTGATCACGGGCGACGGCGACGGGCTCTCGATCGGCGGCAATCACATGCTGCACGTGCTGCGCCGCAACGTCGACTTGCAGATCCTGCTCTTCAACAACCGCATCTACGGTCTCACGAAGGGCCAGTACTCGCCGACCTCGCGGATGGGCATGCGCAACAAGTCGATCCCGATGGGCGTGATCGATTCGCCGCTCGATCCGCTCGCCTTCGCGCTCGGCGCCGGCGCGACCTTCGTCGCGCGTACCGTCGACGTCGACGCTGCCAGCCTGCAGGACGTGCTGCGCCGCGCCCACGATCACAAGGGCGCGGCGTTCGTCGAGATCCTGCAGAACTGCCCGGTCTACAACGACGGCGAGTGGGCCGAGATCGAAGACAAGAAGACGCGCGTCGAAGCCGGCCTCCCGCTCGAGCACGGGGGGCCGCTCGTCTGGGGCGCGAAGGGCAAGCGCCGCGGCATCCGCATCGAACACGGCGTGCCGCAGGTGATCGCGCTGCGCGACGACGAGGATCCGATCGCCGCCGGCATCACCGTGCACGACGAGAAGCACGAGAGTCCGGGCTACGCGACGGTGCTCGCGACGCTGGCACCGCCCGAGTTCCCGATCCCCGTCGGCGTACTGCGCGCGGTCGAAAGGCCCAGCTACGAAGCGCTGCTCGACAAGCAGATTCACGATGCGACGCAAGCACGCGGCGCGGGCGATCTGCGCAAGCTGCTGCACGGCAGCGACACCTGGACCGTCGGCGGCTAGGCGAGCAGCGCGATGCGACTCCGCCAGGTTGCCCTCGTGGCGCGTGATCTGGAAGCGACCGTCGACGATCTCCGCGCGGTCTTCGACCTCGAGGTCGCGTTCCGCGATCCGGGAGTCGCGGCGTTCGGTCTCGTGAACGCGGTCCTCCCCGTCGGCGACAGCTTCCTCGAGGTCGTCTCGCCGGTGCGCGACGACGCCTCGGCCGCGCGCCTGCTGACCAGGCGCGGTGGCGACGCTGGCTACATGGTGATCGTGCAGACGGAGGATCTCGCCGCCGCGCGGGAACGAATGCGGCGCGAGCAGGTGCGCATCGTATTCGAGCACACGCATCCGGCCGGTCACACCGCGACGATTCACCTTCACCCGAGCGACGTGGGCGGCGCGATCCTGTCACTCGACGAGTCGAAGCCCGCCGCGAGCTGGGACTGGGCGGGGCCGGACTGGCAGCGTCACGCAAAGGCCGGTGTCGTCACTGCGCTCGTCGGCGCGACGCTCGCGAGTGACGACCCCGCCGGACTCGCCGCGCACTGGGGATCGCTGCTGGACCGCACGGCGTCAGCGCTCGGCGGCGGCGTCTTCGTGATCGAGCTCGATCACTCGGCGCTTCGCTTCGTGCCCGCGGAGGGGCGCGGAGATGGCTTCGTCGGCGTCGACCTGTTGGAAGCGGGTCGCGCAGCGCGTGGGCCGGCGCTCGAACGGGCCAGCGCGCGCGGGCTGCGCGTCGATCGCGACACCGTGTGGATCGC
>CAYGWM010000024.1:0-3587 GCA_964353555.1 uncultured Spirochaetales bacterium | reverse complement strand
TCGAACGGGCCAGCGCGCGCGGGCTGCGCGTCGATCGCGACACCGTGTGGATCGCAGGAACCGCGCTGCGGTTGGTGGACGCGGCTACGCCTTGACGCCGAAAGAGAGCGCGGCTGGAACGTGGCGGAGCGAAGTCTGCTTCAACGTGAAAGCTCCGGACAGCGCTTGGCGAGCGTCTCGCCGATTTCCGCTGGCGACATCGCGACGCGTACGCCGGCCGCTTCGAGTGCGGCGATCTTGTCGCTTGCGCGGCCCTTGCCGCCCGCGATGATCGCACCGGCGTGGCCCATGCGTTTGCCGGCGGGGGCATTCTGTCCCGCGATGAACGCGACGACCGGTTTCTTCATGTGCGCCTTCACGAACGCGGCCGCTGTTTCTTCCGCGCTGCCGCCGATCTCGCCGATCATGATGACCGCCCTCGTCTCGGGATCGGCTTCGAAGAGCGCGAGCGCATCGACGAAGTTGGTGCCGATGATCGGATCGCCGCCGATGCCGACGCAACTCGACTGGCCGATGCCGAGGCGCGTCAGCTGATCGACCGCCTCATAGGTGAGCGTGCCCGAACGCGAGATCACGCCGACCGGACCGGGCTTGGTGATCTGCGCCGGCATGATGCCGATGCGGCACTGCCCGGGCGTCACGACGCCGGGACAGTTCGGACCGAGCAGCCGCGTCTTGCCGCCGCGCATGCCGCGCTTGGCGCGCAGCATGTCGAGCACCGGAATTCCCTCGGTGATGCACACGACGAGCTCGATGCCGGCGTCGGCGGCTTCGAGGATCGCGTCGGCCGCGCCGGGCGGCGGCACGAATACGACCGACGCATTGGCGCCCGTCGCCGCAACGGCCTCGCGCATCGTGTCGAAGACCGGCATGCCGTCGACTTCGGCGCCGCCCTTGCCGGGCGCGACGCCGCCGACCACCTGCGTGTGATACGCGCGCGAAAGACCGGCGTGGAAGCGTCCCATCTTGCCGAGACCCTGCACGAGTAGCTTCGTGTTGCGGTCGCAGAGGATCGCCACGGACTAGGCTCCCTTTGCCGCTGCGACGGCGCGTTCGCCCGCTTCGCGGAAGGTGTCGGCGGGCGTGATGTCGAGACCCGACGACTCGAGGATGCGTCGCCCCTCGGCCGCGTTGGTGCCCTGCAGCCGCACCACGAGCGGGATCTTCACGCCGAGTTCCTTCGCCGCGGCGACGACACCCTCGGCCACCAGATCGCAGCGCACGATGCCGCCGAAGATGTTGACCAGGATCGCCTTCACCTGCGGATCTTCGAGGATCAGTTTGAACGCAGCCGCGACGCGCTCCTGGTTCGTGCCTCCGCCGACGTCGAGGAAGTTCGCAGGCGAGCCGCCGGCCGCGCGCAGCATGTCGAGCGTCGCCATCGCGAGTCCGGCGCCGTTCACCAGGCAGCCGACGTTGCCATCGAGACCGACGTAGGCGAGGTCGAGTTCGGTCGCCTCGCGCTCGCGTGCGTCCTCTTCGTCGCGGTCGCGCAGCTCGCGCACGTCGGCGTGCCGGAACAGCGCGTTGTCGTCGAAGTTCAGTTTGCAGTCGAGCGCGAGCAGGTCGCCGCTCTTCGTCACGACCAGCGGGTTGATCTCGGCGAGCGTCGCGTCCTTCTCGACGAAGAGCCGGTAGAGACCGCCGAGAAAGACCTCGAGCTTGGCGATCGATTCGGCAGCAAGGCCCAGCGCGAATGCGACCCGCCGCACGTGGAACGGCTGCAGTCCGAGTGCCGGGTCGACGTGCACCGTGAGAATCTTCTCGGGCGCGCGCTCGGCGACCTCTTCGATCTCCATGCCGCCTTCGGTGGACGCGATGATCGCGAGATCTTCCGCAGCGCGATCGAGCACCACCGCGAGGTACAACTCGCGCTCGATCTCGCAGCCTGCCTCGATCCAGACCTTGCGAACCAGCTTGCCTTCGGCCCCGGTCTGGTGCGTGCGCAGCGTCATGCCGAGGATCTCGCTCGCGAGGCGCTTCGCGTCGGCGGGCGACTTCGCGACCTTGATGCCGCCCGCCTTGCCGCGTCCGCCGGCGTGCACCTGCGCCTTCACCACGACGACCTTCGAATCGAGGTGGCGCGCGGCGCTCTCGGCTTCGGCCGGCGTCGTGGCGAGCCGGCCCGGCGGCACCGGTACGCCGAAGCCGCGCAGCAGCTCCTTCGCCTGGTACTCGTGAACGTTCAAAGCTGGATCTCGGCGACCAGCTTGCGCACGTGATCCACGGATGCGTCGAAGAGCTTGCGCTCGGCGGGATCGAGTTCCAGCTCGATGATCTTCTCGACGCCGCCCGCGCCGAGGATGCACGGCACGCCGAGATAGAGGCCCTGCACCCCGTATTCGCCTTCACACAGACAGGCGCACGCGAGTACGCGCTTCTTGTCCTTCAGGATCGCCTCGGCCATCTCGATCGCAGCTGCGGCCGGCGAGACGAACGCGGAGCCCGTCTTCAGCAGATTCACCACCTCGCCGCCCGCGTTCTTGGTGCGTTCGACGATCGCGTCGATCTTCGCCTGCGGCAGCAGCTTCGTCACCGGAATGCCGGCCACCGTGCAGTAGCGCGTGAGCGGCACCATCGTGTCGCCGTGACCGCCGAGCACCAGCGCCGTCACGTCTTGCACGGAGACGCCGAGTTCCCATGCGACGAAGGAACGGAAGCGCGTCGAGTCGAGCACGCCAGCCATCCCGACGACGCGGTTCTTTGGGAAACCCGAAATCTGCTTGAAGGTGTAGACCATCGCGTCGAGCGGATTCGAGATGACGATCACGGTGGCGTTCGGCGCGTTCTGCTTCACGCCCGCCGCAACCTGCTTCATGATCGAGAGGTTCGTCTTCAGCAGATCGTCGCGCGACATGCCCGGCTTGCGCGCGAGCCCCGCCGTGATGATCACGAGATCCGAGCCGGCGATGTCCTTGTAGTCGTTCGCGCCGGAAACCACCGCGTCGGCGCCGAAGAGCGGCGCGCCTTCCGCGATGTCGAGCGCCTTGCCCTGCGGCAGACCCTCGACGACGTCGAAGAGCACCACATCGCCGAGTTCGCGGTATACGATCTGCTCGGCGAGCACGCCGCCGATGTTGCCGCCGCCGATGAGAGCGATTTTCGCGCGGGCCATGGTGTGCGGCTCCTTCTCTGGGTTTGGTTTCGCTTCGTTCAGACCATGTTTGCGATGACGGCGTCGCCGAAACCGCTGCAGCTGACCAGCGTGGCGCCTTCCATCAGGCGATGGAAGTCGTAGGTGACGGTCTTCGCGGCGATCGCGCGCGAGATGCCCGTCTCGATCCGCTTCGCCGCTTCGTTCCAGCCGATGTAGTCGAGCATCATCACGCCCGAGAGCAGCACGGAGCTGGGGTTCACCTTGTCCTGGTTGGCGTACTTGGGCGCCGTTCCGTGCGTCGCCTCGAAGATGCCGTGGCCGGTCTGGTAGTTGATGTTCGCGCCGGGCGCGATGCCGATGCCGCCGACCTGCGCGGCGAGCGCGTCCGACAGGTAGTCACCGTTCAGGTTCATCGTCGCGATCACGTCGAACTCATCGGGACGCGTCAGCACCTGCTGCAACGTGATGTCGGCGATCGAGTCCTTCACCA
>CAYGWM010000023.1:19706-52187 GCA_964353555.1 uncultured Spirochaetales bacterium | reverse complement strand
CGCCGCACGATCTGATCGCCGGCATCATCACCGAAGCGGGCGTCGCGCGGGCGCCGTTCACCGCGAGTCTGCACGAGCAAGTGGAAGCGGCGCGTCGCGACCGCTAACCGTCTCGCCCTGCCAGGAGATCCCGATGAGTTCGAAGAGCACGACGCAGGTGACGGGCAAGTCGATCTGGATGGACGGCAAGCTCGTTGCGTGGGACGACGCGAACGTCCACATCCTCACGCACACGCTGCACTACGGACTCGGCGTCTTCGAAGGGATCCGCTGCTACAAGACGGCCGACGATCGCTCGGCGGTGTTCCGGCTCGCCGAACACGTGCGCCGGCTCTTCGAATCGGCGCACATCAACCTGATGACGGTGCCCTTCACGCGGGCGCAGATCGAGACCGCGATCCTCGAGACGCTGCGCGCGAACGAGATGCGCGAGGGCTACATCCGGCCGCTCGTCTACGTCGGTCACGGCGCGATGGGCCTCAACCCGGGCGACAACCCGATCCGCGTCGCGATCGCGACCTGGCCGTGGGGCAAGTATCTGGGCGACGAGGGCATGGAGCGCGGCATCCGCGCGAAGATCTCGACCTTCTCGCGTCACCACGTGAACGCCAAGATGACCAAGGGCAAGACCTGCGGCGACTACGTGAACTCGATTCTCGCCAAGCGCGAAGCGCTGCTCGACGGCTACGACGAAGCGATCCTGCTCGACACGCAGGGCCTCGTCGCCGAAGCCAGCGGCGAGAACCTCTTCGTCGTGCGCGACGGGCAGGTCCGCACGCCGCCGCTGCCCACGGTGTTGGACGGCATCACGCGCAACACCATCATCGCGCTGGCCCACGACAAGGGCATCGAGATCCACGAAGCCGCGATCTCGCGCGACGAACTCTACATCGCCGACGAGGTCTTCATGACCGGCACCGCGGCCGAAGTGACACCGGTGCGCGAAGTCGATCGCCGGCAGATCGGCGCCGGCATGCGCGGCCCGATCACGAAGGCGCTGCAAGCGGCGTTCTTCGACGTCGTCAGCGGTCGCGATCGCAAGCACGAGGACTGGCTCAGCTACCTGTGAGCCGGAGGTTTCCCCGATGACGATCCACTACGAGCCCTTCTCGGCGGAAGTGCGCGACGATCCGTTTCCGCACTACGCGCGGCTGCGCGAGCAAGCGCCGCTCCACTGGGCGGAGCAGGCGCAGGCGTGGTGCGTTTCGCGCTTCGATGACGTGCGAGCCGTATTGCGCGATCCCGAGCGCTTCTCGTCGGACGCGATGCGGACTTTTTTGATGGGCGTGCCGCCCGGTGCGGATGCGGCGAACGACCCGGCCGCCGCGCAGCGCATGCTGCAGGTTGCCCAGGCGTTGCCGTTTTCGATGCAAGAGCTGATCACGTCGCGCAACCTGATCTCCGAGGATCCGCCGCGCCACGGTGTACTGCGCAGTCTGGTGAACCGCGGCTTCACGCCGCGCCGCATCGCTGCCTGGGAGCCGCGCCTGCGCGCGGTCGCCGAAGAGTGCATGGCGAAGCTCCGACACCGATCCGAGTTCGACCTGGTGACGGAGCTGGCGATCCCGCTGCCGGTCCGCATCATCACGGAGATGCTGGGCGTCGAAGCCGAACGGCAGGCCGACTTCAAGACGTGGTCGGATCAGCTGGTCGCGGGAAGCACCGGATCGGGGCGGGGCGGCGACCTCGCCGAGATCCCCTTCGGGCCGGCGATGGGCGCGCTCTGCACGTACGTGCAGCAGGTCGCCGCGCGGCGCCGGCAGGCGCCCGGCGACGATCTGATCAGCGTGCTGCTGACCGCGCAGGACGGTGAGGCCGAACTCACCGACGCGGAGCTGTCGTTCTTCGTGATGCTGTTGCTGGTCGCCGGCAACGAGACGACGACGAACCTGATCGGCAACGCGACGCGCGCGCTGCTGGCGCATCCCGAACAGCTCGCGCGGGTCCGCGCCGATCGCGAGCTGCTGCCCGCGCTCGTCGAAGAGGTGCTGCGCTGGGATGGTCCGGTTCAGTTCGTGTTCCGCCGCGCCACCTGCGACGTCGAGATCGCGGGCGGCCGCATTCCGGCGAACTCCTACGTCATCGCGCTGATCGGCTCGGCGAACCGCGACGAGCGGACCTTCGGCCCGACGGCGGGCGCGTTCGACGTGACGCGCGAGAGCCAGGGCCATCTCGCGTTCGGCCTCGGCAACCACTTCTGCCTCGGCGCCTCGCTGGCGCGGCTCGAGGCGCAGATCGCGCTCGGCGCGCTGCTCGACGAACTCCCGCACCTCGAAGCGCGCGACGCGCGCGTCGAGTTCATCGATTCGTTCCTGGTGCGCGGTCCCCAGAGCCTGTCGCTGCGGCGCGCTGCGTAGATCCCGCCGTTCGACGCTTGGATCTACCGCAGCGGCGCCCCCATCCGGCGCTCGCCGCCTATGGCATCACGGTCGCCGGCGGCGCGCCGCCGGTGATCGCCATGATCCCGCCGATCACGACTCCCATGACCAGGAACATCACGGCGAGCTGCGCGATGAAGCCGATCACGCAGACTGCCACCGCGCGCCCTGTACTCGTGTAGTCGAGCGCCTGGCGCACGGCCACCACCATCGCGGCGATCTGCCACAGCCCGACGAGGGCCAGCACGAGGCCGCCGATCCCGGGCAGGATCCCGAGGATGCCGACGGTGCCGGGCGCCATCGCGAAGCCCGTCACGCGCAACAGCTCGCCGAGATCGGATTTCGTGTTGGCCTCGGGAAGCAGGCGGGTCCCCACCAGATAGATGGTGAACGCCCATACGAGCCAGCCGATCGCGGCGGCGATCACGCCGCCGACGAGACCCAAGCCATGGCCTCCCGAGGCAGACGCCGAGCCGAGGCCGTTTGCGATCGTGGCGATCGCCACCACGGCCATTGCCTGGCCGAGCGCGTTCTGGTCGGCCTCGATTTCTTCGTAGGTCGCCGCGTCGAGTCGCGCCGCGCCGATCGCCCGTTCGAGCAGAGTCGCCATGTCGTTCCCTCCGGTTGGACCGACAGCCTACCGCGCTGCGCGTCATTGAGAACCGGCTGCGCAGAAGATCACACGGCGGCGGTGAGGATCGGCCAGCGCACCGTCACCGCGAGCCCGCGCCCGCCCGGTCCTTCGTCGAGATCGAGCGCGGCGCCGTGCAGCGCGGCGATCCGCGCGGCGATCGCGAGGCCGAGACCCGCGCCGCCCTCGCCGGTGCCGAGCCCGCGGTAGAAGCGATCGAGCACGCGCGATCGCTCCGCCGCCGGGATACCCGGTCCCTGGTCTACGACGCGCAGCATCGCACGCGACTCGCTGCGCCCGATCTCGATGCGCACGGCGCTACCGCCCGCGCCGTAGCGGAGCGCGTTGTCGACGAGGTTGCGCAGCAGCACGTGCAGCAGCGACGCATCGCCGCGAACCGCGACGGGAACCTCCGCGTGCAGCTCGACCGTCACGCCGCGCGAGTGCGCCGTCTGTGCGACCTCCGCGACCACCGCGCGTGCGACGTCGCCGAGTTCGCACGGGACGAGTCGCTCGCGCCATTCCCCCGCCTCGAGGCGCGCGAGCGTGAGGAGCTGCTCGGAGAGCCGTGTCGCACGGTCGCAGCCGGCGATCACCTGGCCGAGCGCATGAGCGCGCTCGGCGTCGTCTCTGGAGGCTTGCGCTACCTGCGCCTGCGCGCGGATCGCGGCCAGCGGCGTGCGCAGCTCGTGGGCGGCGTCGGCGGTGAAGGCGCGCTCCCGTTCGAGCGACGTCTCGATTCGGGCAAAGAGTCCGTTCAGGCGCTCGACCAGCGCGCGCACCTCGCGCGGCACATGATCCGCCGCGACCGGCTCGAGGCGCTGCGGGTCACGCGCGGCGACGGCTTCGGCGAGCGCGCGCAGCGGAGCGAGCGCACGCCCGATCGCGAGGAGCAGCCCGACGCCGAGCAGAGGCAACGCGACGAGCAGCGGCACGAGCAGGTGCCGTGCGATCTGCGCGCTCACGGCGTCGCGTGCGTCGGCCCGTTCGGCCATCTGCACGAGCACGCGACGCTGGAGCGCCCAGGTGCTGAAGACGCGCCAGCGCACCCCGTCGACGCTGGCGTCGCTGAATCCCTCCTCCGTCGCGGAGAGCTTCGTGCGCGGCGCGTTTCTCGAGTGCACGCGCAGCTTGCGGCCGCGCTCCCAGACCTGGAACGCGACGTTGCGCGCATAGCGGTGCAGCTCGGGCGCGTGCTCGAGCTCCAGCTCCAGTTCTTCGCGGTCGTCCTCGTCGCCGCTCTCGGAGATCTGCGCGACGAGCAGCGCCGCCGACTGCGCGATGTGCGCGTCGAAGAGATCCTCCATCTCCAGGCGCGATCGCAGGTAGCCGGCGATCGAGACGCCGATCCACACGACCGACACGGCGCCGAGCACGGCGCCGAGCAGCCGCACGCGCAGCGAGGCCGTTCGATTCATCGCAGGTCTTTCGGCACGAGGTAGCCAACGCCGCGAACGGTCACGATCACGTCTGGCGCGAGCTTGCGCCGCAGGTGATGGACGTGCACCTCGACGGCGTTCGACTCGAGCTCTTCGCCCCAGCCGTACACGCGCTCGGCGAGCTGTTCCTTCGAGAGCACGCGGCCGGCGGCGCGCGCGAGCTCGTGGAGCAGCGCGAACTCGCGCGCCGAGAGTTCGACGTCACGGTCGCGGAAGCGGGTGGTGTGCGCGGCCGGGTCGATGGCGAGCGGACCGACCGTGAGCAGCGGCGCTGCGCGTCCCCCGGAGCGGCGGACGAGTGCGCGCAGCCGCGCAGCGAGTTCTCCTAGATCGACGGGCTTCACCAGGTAGTCGTCGGCGCCCGCGTCGAGACCTGCGATGCGATCCGGAACGGTGTCGCGGGCCGTCAGGATCAGCACGGGCACCGGGTTGCCCGCTGCGCGCAGGCGCTTCAGCAGATCCAGCCCTGCGAGCTTTGGGAGCCCGAGGTCGAGAACGACGGCGGCGAATGGCTCGCTCGCGAGCGCGACGAGCCCCGCGCTGCCGTCCTGTACCCAATCCGCCGCGAAGCCAGCCTGCGCGAGGCCGACGCGGACAGCGTCGCCGAGCAATCGATCGTCCTCGACGACGAGCACCCGCATCTGCCGTTTCGCCCCCCGCGCCCGTGCGCTCAGTCCGTGTGCCCGGCCCGCAATCCCGCCTGCTCGCCCGCCGTCGCGATCGACGCGCTCCGCGCGCTCGCCGCCAGCCGTCGCTCCCGGGCGACGATCCCGGGCAGCCACAGGCCGGCCAACGCGACGAGCAATAGCAGCGCCGCGAGCGGACGCGAGCTTCGGATGCCGTCGCCCGGCGCGCCGCGCTTGCGACCGGTGACGAGCGGGAGCACCAGGTTCTCTCGCTGCAACACGCTCACCGCCGCGACGCCGAGCACGTGCGCGACGACCGCGACGAGCATTCCCGTGGCCGCGATCTCATGCGCCTCCTCCAACCACTCGCCGCCCGCATCCGCGGAGACCGCCCAGCCCGATGCCGCAACCGCGAGGCCGAGACCGAGCAGCAGCGGGATCATCACGGCGCCGGGCGGACTGTGCCCGAGATGGCGCTCGGGTCGGCCTCGCAGCAGCGAGAGCCCGTAGCGGCGGATTGCCGCAGGCCCAAAGCGCAGCGCCGAGAAGCGCGCGTGACGCGTACCGACGAAGCCCCACACCAGGCGGAACGCGATTGCGCCTACGAAGGTGTAGCCACACAGCAGGTGCAGGTCGCGCACCCGCTCGCTCTCGGCGGTGAGGAACGCGCCGGCGAAGCTCGCCGCCAGCACCCAGTGAAAGACTCGCAGCGGGAGATCCCAGACGAGGATGCGGTCGCTCATTTCGCTTCTCCCTTGTTGGGCAGCCGCAGGCTGCGTTCGGAGTAGGAGCCCTGTGCGGCGCTGCGGTGGCAGGCCGCGCAGTCCGACTGTTTCACCGCGCCCGGTTCCTTCCAGAAGCGTCCCGGAACCTCGTCGTGCTCGTGGCCGAACCAGCGCGTCTCGGTGATGCGCAGCAGCGGAATCCCGTTGGTCGTGGTCGGGCGGGATCGCGCGGTGCTCGCGAGGTAGGCGCGGATCGGCTCGAGCGTCTTCGGGTCCACGCTCGCGTCGACGCCGAAGTGCTGCTCGAGTCCGGCGATCACGGCGATCCACGAAGCCGCATCGAGCATGCGACCCGGGAACGCGACGTGGCAGGATCCACACTCCTCCACGTATGCGGGCGGGAGCGGCGCGCGCGGCGACTCCGCTGCGCTGGCGCTGGCCGTGAGAGCCGCGACCGCGACGGCGTTCGAAACGATCAGAGTTCGAATCCGGGCCTTCATCGTGCGCCCCCCGCGCCCGACGTCATCAGCCAGGCCAGCACATCGCCCTTCTGCTGCGCGGTGCAGGGCTGCTTCAGCACGTCGTTGCAGTTGCGCTTGAACCACTTTTCGACCGACGCGGGCCGCGTGAATCGTTCGGGATTCGCCGCGGGGGCGAGCGGCTCGATCCGCTTGCCGGTGACGACGTGCTCGCCGGCCGCGCGCGGGTCGTTGGTGTGGCACGAAGCGCAGCTCCAATCGCCGCCGTGGGTGGCGCCAAAAAAAAGTTTGCCGCGCACAGCCGAGAAGCCCGCGAACGCGGGATCCTCGCGGCGCGCCTCGGCCGCGAAGGCCGCTTCGAAGTCCGCGGGGCGTTCGGCGCGCGCGGGCGCGACGCCGAGCGCCAACGCCGCGGCGACCAGGATCGTGGATCGCATGGGCATCTGCCTCCGTCGAGGGATTCGACGGGAGCAAGCGTCGCAGCGCCTCCTTAAGCGAGGCTTATCGCAGTGCCCGCTCGCGGGCGTGGCAGACGCGTCTCGCTCTCAGGCCTCGCGCAGCACGCAGCGCGTTGCGCCGCGCTCCATCTCGACGACGCAGAGGTTGCACGGCACGCAGCGCGCGGCGGTGAGTTCGCCCGCGTGCATCCGGATCGGGAGGTCGGGGTCGCGGATCAGCGCGCGGCCCATCGCGAGCAGCTCGAAGCCCTCGTCGATCGCGCGCTCCATCGTGTCGAGTCGCGTGATCCCGCCGAGCAGCATCAGCGGAAGTTGGAGCGCCGCGCGGAAGCGGAGCGCGGAGGAGCGGAAGAACGCCTCCTCGAACGGGAACGGGCGGATCAGAAACGGCCCGAAAAGGCGCATGCCGAGGCGTGCCGTTGCGCTCTTCTCGTTCTCGATCATGCCACGCAGCGGCACGTCGCCGCGCATCAAGAAGAACGGACTGCGCGTGGTGTGCCCGCCTGTGAGTTGGAGCGCGTCGACCGAGCCATCGGCCTCGATCCAGCGGCCGACCTGGACGCCCTCGTCGAGCGTCATGCCGCCCGCGAAGCCGTCCTCCATGTTGAGCTTCGCCCAGATCGCGGCACGGCCGCCGACCGCCTCGCGCACCGCGCGCAGCACGCGACGGGGGAAGCGCGCGCGATTCTCGAGGCTGCCGCCGTACGCGTCGCGGCGGCGATTGTTGTAGGGCGATAGGAACTGCGCGAGCAGGTAGCCGTGGCCGATGTGCACCTCGATGCCGTCGAAGCCAGCGTCGGCCGCCAGCCGCGCCGCGGCCGCGAAGTCGCGCTCGAGGCGATCGAGCTCGGCTTCGCTGGCCGCGCGCGAGAAGCACATTCCGCGCGGGCTGAAGGTACGTGAAGGCCCCAGCGGTTTCGCACGGATCACGCCCGGCGTCGCAAACCAACCAGCGTGGCCGAGCTGGATCGCCGCGCGCGCGCCCTCGGCGTGGATCGCTTCGGTGAAGCGGCGCAGGCCCGGCAGCGCTTCGTCGCGCATCCAGATCTGATCGCGAAAGGTGCGTCCATCCGCCGACACGGCGCAGTAGGCGAGCGTGGTCATCGCGACGCCGCCGGCTGCGAACTCACGGTGCCAGTCGAGCAGCGCATCGGTCACGAGGCCGCCGCGCGACATGCCCTCGTTCGTGCCGCATTTCACGATGCGGTTGCGCAACTCGATCGGACCGAGGCGGATCGGCGTGAAGACACGCAGCGGGACGGACGCGGTCATCGGGGACTCCGTAGCAGAGTCCTCTTCGTAGCAGTACGCAGTCTGGAGAGCGAGATGCAGCAGCGGCTTCGCGCCCGCTCAGGCGCCCGTCCGCGGTCGCCGTGCGGATGCGTACGCGAACCACGCGGCTGCCATCCGAGCATCGACGTCGCCGTTCGAAGCTCCCGTTGTCGTCATCGTCGGTGTCCTTGTGCTCTCGGGCGCGCTCTGAGATTCTCGCCTCGTCATGCACCGCTCGCACCTCGCGTCCCGATGACGGACGACTGGCTGCAGACGCAGCTCGGCGAAGCGCGCGGTTACATCCAACCGCACACGCTCTCGGAGCTGTGGTTTCACACCGGCACGGCGTGCAATCTCGCCTGTCCGTTCTGCCTCGAGGGATCGAAGCCGGGCGATCGCCGACTCGGCCGCGTGACGCTCGCCGACGTGCGTCCCTTCATCGACGAGGCGGCCCTGCTGGGCGTGCGCCAGTTTTCGTTCACCGGCGGCGAGCCCTTCGTCAACCGCGAGATCGTCTCCATGCTGGCCTACGCGCTCGATCGCGCCCCGTGCCTCGTGCTCAGTAACGGTGTCGACGCGGTGACGCAGCGTATCGCGCAGATCGAGCCGCTTCTCGCGCGGGCGCATCCGCTCGCGCTGCGGATCAGCATCGATCACCCAGATGAGGCGCTGCACGACGCCGGGCGCGGCGCAGGCAATTTCGCGAAAGCCTGGACGGCGCTGCGCCAGCTGCACGCGCGCGGCTTCAAGGTTTCGATCGCACGCCAGATGGCAGTTGATGAGGACCGGGCGGCCGTCGAGGCGGCCTATCGGGATCTGTTGCGGCGCTACGATGTTTCGGAGGATCTGACGCTGGTCGCGTTTCCGGACTTCGGCGCGCCGGGAGCGCAGCGCGCGGTGCCCGACGTGACGGAGTCGTGCATGACGCGATTCCAGACCGAAGCGACGCGGCGCGCCTTCATGTGTGCGTATAGCAAGATGGTCGTGAAGCAGCGCGGCCGGATGCGCGTGTACGCCTGCACACTGGTGGACGACGATCCTGGCTACGATCAGGGTGCCACGCTGCGCGAGAGCCTCGAGACGCGCGTGCGATTGAAGCACCCGCGCTGTTACAGCTGCTTCCGGTATGGCGCGTCCTGCAGCGAGACCCGCCAATATTGATCGAGCGAGCGCGTCAGCGCTCGAGCACCTCGAGAATCTCCCGCTGCGCGGCCGTGAGGCGCTCGCGGGGTGTGACGAGTGCACCATGCAGCGCGTGGCGACACGGTCGCGAGTCGCCCTCCCACTGCTGCTGGACCACGGCAGCGAGGAGCTGCTGCACACGACCGAGGTTGGCCTGATACAGCGCGAGCACGTCGGCGACGGTCGCGTGCCGCGCGGGGTCCTCCATCCAGCAGTCGTAGTCCGTGACGAGCGCGATCGTGCAGTAGCCGAGCTGCGCTTCGCGAGCGAGGAACACTTCGGGCACGTTGGTCATGCCGACCAGGTCGGCGCCGGCTCCGCGCAGCATCAGGCTCTCTGCGCGCGTGCCGAGTCGCGGGCCCTCGACGCACGCGTATGTGCGCTCCGTGTGCAGCGTCCAGCCGAAGCCGCGTGCCACATGTGCGATGCGATCGGCCGTGGCGCGGCATGTGGGCTCAGCCGTCGAGACGTGCGCCACCATGCCGCCCCCGAAAAAGCTCGCAGCGCGCAGTCCCCTCGTCGCGTCGATGTACTGGGAGGGCAGCGCCAGATCGCCTGGGCGTAGTTCCGCGCGCAGGCTTCCGACGGCGGATACGCCGATCACCGTGCGGACACCGAGCGACTTCAGCGCCCAAATGTTGGCGCGGAAGTTGATCTCACTCGGGATGAATTCATGGTGCTCGCCGTGGCGCGAAAGGAACGCGACACGCTTACCGCCGAGCGTGCCGATCCGCACCGGCGCCGAGGGGGCGCCGAACGGCGTCGCAACCGCGCGCACCTCGAGTTCGGCGAGCGCATCCATTCCATAGAGCCCCGTGCCGCCGATGAGGCCGATCACTGCGCCCGACCCCCCGCGAGGTGCGCGCCAGGGTGCTGGCGCGCTACAGCCAGCAAGCATGCCCGATCGCTCGCGAAGACGTCACCGATGAATCGCCGCACGCGACTGCCGTTTTCCGCGATCCTCGGCTACGGCGCCGGCAACTTCGCGTTCTCTTCTGGCTCGGTGACGCTTCGATCGGACTCTTTTCGGTGATCCTGGTGCTCGGCGGTGCGAGCTTCGGCAACTACCTGGCGCTGCCGCCCTCGATGGTCGCCGACCTGATCGACCAAGACGAAGCGTCGACCGGCATGCGCCGCGAAGGAGCGTACTTCGCACTCTGGTCGTTCGCGACCAAAGCCGGCAACGCGATCACCGGCTTCGCAGCGCTGCAGGTACTCGAACACGTCGGCTACGTGCCGGGCCAACCGCAAACGGCCAGCGTGAAACTTTGGATGCTGTGGATGTATTCGTGGTTCCCGGCGCTGTTCTACGGGCTCTCGGCTCTTGCGTTGCGCCGCTTCCACTTCACCCGCCGCGATCTCGCCGAGGCGCAGCGACAGGTCGGGCGCGGCTGACGGGTCGCCGAGAGCGACCGCAGTGCTGACGCACCGCGGTCGCCATCGTCGCCGCTCAGTCTGCGAGCATGCGTCGCGGTCGCCACCACGCGAGACCGACCAGGCCCATCGTCAGCAGCAACATCGAGACCGGTTCCGGAACGAGCTGGAAACGTTGGCTGATCGACGACGGGACGGCGGCAAAGATCCCGCCGCCGAGGGTTGCGCTCTTCGCGACCGAGAGTTGCGACACCGGCCCGAACGGGATGGAGTCGCTCGGGATGCTGCCGACGCCCTCGATGTCGTAGGCTGAGAGCGAGCCGAGAAACTCACTCGCAGGGCCGAACAGCGATTCGCCGACTACCGCCAGCGCGCCCGCACCGATCGTCAATCCCGGTGCGGACAGCGATGCGCCGACCAGAATCGGAGCCATCGCCGTCACCTGGTAGGACAGCATCAACGTTCCGACGCCGCCGCCCGCCACGAACAGCGGACCCGACAGAAGGAAACCGTCTGTCTGCGGCTGCACCGGGTATTGGCTGAGATCGGGCGAGAGACCGCCCACCACGGTTGCGTGAAAGTTGGAGAAGGTGAGCCCCGATACCGTTGTGAAGGTCGGGGTCCCTCCGCCATCCAGGTCGAACAAGGTCAATGCGCTCGCATTCCGGGCGGTCGCGAGCACCGCTCCGAGACCGAGCGCGCAGTAGAGAGCGCGCCATCGTCGATTGCTATGCATTTGATTCTCCACAGAGTTGCGCCGGCCTTGCCGCGCGCGACGCGAGTCGCCTCGCAAGGCACGTGCGGTCCACATCCAACATTTCGGTGGATGGCGCGCGGCGCTGTGTGAGGCCGCGCACGGCAGGCGACGTGCGAATGCCGGCGTTTCACACGCGACGGATGCGCGACTCGGCACGCGCGCGGAAGCATCGTCGCAGCGCGCGTGCAGCTTCCGCGAAGACGCTACGAGCGGATCAGCTCTCGATCTCGCGACGGCGAAACGCTGCGATCAGCAGCCCGACGCCGCCCACCGCCCAGACCGCGAGGCGCAGCATCGATTGCGCGAACGCATCGCCCGGATCGATGTGCGGGTTCCATCTCACCACCGCGCCGACGATCGCGGTGAAGAGCGGCGGGCCATAACGGTCCACCGCGCCGAGCAGGCCACCGACCGCGACTTCGGGATGCGCGAGCTCGGTGACGAGGCCAACCCCGTTCGCGAATGCAATGAACACGAGTCCGAGCAGCACCAGCAGGATCACGGCCGTGCGACCCAGCGCGAGTGACGCCGCCATTGCGAGCGACGCGACGACGAGCGCGCCGAGCGCCGTCGCGGCCGCGGCGTCGAGCGCCGGCGCGATCGCGACGCCTTGTCGCAGCACCAGCATCGCGCCGGTGCCACCGAGCAGCAGCGCGCCGCATACGATCGCGACGCCGAGCGCGCCGACGAGGCGTGCGCTGGCCCAGACTCCGCGCGAAACGGGTCGCGCCAGCCACAACACCGCGCTGCCCTCCGCGAGCGGCCTGGCCAGATGGTCGGCCGCGAGCAGGCCTGCGATCGCGAGCACGGCCCACGCCTGGAACGCGAACAGGATCGGCGCGAGGAAGCCGCCGATGGCGCGACCGTCGATCACTTCGCCGTTGACGTTCAGGCCGCCGCTGCCGAACTGGGTGCAGGTCTGCGCGCCGGTCAGTCCGATCACCAGCACGATCGCGACCGCGAAGCCGAGCCGGCGCCGCAGCCCGTCACGAAACGATTCGGCTGCGAAGATGCAGAAGGCGCGCAGCGCGTTCATCCGCCCGCCCCGAGATGGAACGAGCCAGGCGCTGGCTGCCCTCCGACCGCCCGCACGAATACGTCTTCGAGTGTTTCGCCGGGTTGCACGAGGGTTTCGAGCGCGCCGCTGGCCGCGACACGTCCTTCGCGCAGGATCACCACGTGATCGCAGGTTCGCTCGACTTCCGAGAGCACGTGCGACGAGACCAGCACCGTGGCGCCGCGCGCCCGGGCGGACTCGATCCACGCGCGCGCATCGCGCACGCCGAGTGGATCGAGGCCCGACGTGGGTTCGTCGAGTAGCAGCACGTCGGGCCGGCCGAGCAGCGCCTGCGCGAAACCCGCGCGCTGCGCGAGTCCCTTCGAAAGTCCATCGACGGGTTCGTCAAGCCGGTCGCGCACACCGGTGGTCTCGGTGACGGCGTCGATCTCGCGCACCAGGTCGGCGCCCGAGAGGCCGGCGAGGGCGGCGTGAACGCGCAGGAAACGCTGGAGCGTCATCGCGGGCGGCAAGCGCAAGCGCTCGGGCAGGTAGCCGACGCCACGTCGCGACGCCGGATCGAACGGATCGAGCCCGTGCAGTCGCACCGCGCCCTTCGTCGGTCGCGCAAAGCCGAGCAGCAAGCGCAGCGCGGTGGTCTTGCCCGCACCGTTGGCGCCGAGCAGTCCCACCGACATGCCCTGCGGAACCGCGAGATCGACCTGCGCGAGTGCGTGACGCCGCCCGTAGCGCTTCGATGCTCCAGCGAGTTCGAGGGAAAACACAACAAGCAATCCTAACATTGGCCGATGGGCCGAGCCCGCATCTTCCCGCGCGAAGTGAGCCGCATGCTGACGCCCACCGGTGGCTACCTGCGCGACTTCACCCACACGCTGCAGCCGTACGCCGGTTGTCAGTTCCGCTGCAGCTACTGCTATGTGCGCGAGATGAGCGTCCAGCGCGCCAACCCGTATCGATTGCCGTGGTCCGAGTGGATCGCGCCGAAGACCAACGCGCCCGAACGCCTGCTCCGTGAAGCACAGCGCGGGGTGCTCGCCGGCGCGCGCATCTTCTGTTCCTCCGCGACCGATCCGTACACGCCGATCGAGCGCAAGTGGCGGCTCACGCGCGGCTGTCTCGAAGTGCTGGTGCAACATCCGCCGGCCTTCTTGACGGTGCAGACGCGCTCGCCGCTGGTGCTGCGCGACGTCGATCTGCTCGCGCGCATTCCGAGTGCGCGCGTCAGCGTGACGATCACCACCGACGACGAGCGCGTGCGGCGGCTGCTCGAACCGAATGCGCCGAGTATCGCGTTGCGCGTGGGAGCGCTGGCGAGGCTGCGCGCAGCCGGTGTGCCCACGCAGGCCGCCGTGTCGCCGCTGCTGCCGTGCGACCCGAAACGTCTCGCGGCTCTGCTCGAGCCGGTCGCCGACCGCATCGTCATCGACGACTTCTTCCGCGGCGACGGCGCAGGCGGTCGCCGCTCGCGCGCCGCGCTCGTGCAGCTGCGCGCGGCCGGCTACGCCGCGTGGGCCGAGCCAGGCTACGCGGACGCCGCGATCGAGATCTTCCGCAACGTCTTCGGTACCCAGCGGATCGGCGTCTCCGCCAAGGGCTTCGCCGCCCCGATCGCGTAGGCGGTGCCGGGCGTCAGCCGGTCTAGCCGGAGCCCGGCGTCAACTTGTTTGGTTGTCAACTTGTTTCGGCGCAGCGCTACGCTGGCGCGCAGCATGCGACCCAAGGTCTTCATCGACGGCCACGTCGGCACGACGGGACTCCGCATCCGCGAGTGGCTCGTGGGACGCGAGGATCTCGAGCTGCTGACGTTGCCCGAGGCGCAGCGCAAGGACAGCGCTGCGCGGCGCGACCAGGTGCTGGCTGCGGACGTCGCCGTGCTGTGTCTTCCGGACGACGCGGCGCGCGAAGTGGCGCAGTGGAGCGCGGGCGCGAAGGTGCGGCTGCTCGATGCCAGTACCGCGCATCGCGTCGCCGACGGCTGGAGCTACGGGCTGCCCGAACTCGCCGCTGCGCAGCGCGAGGCGATCCGCGCCGCGAAACAGGTCTCGAACCCCGGTTGCTGGCCAACCGGCTTCGTGCTGCTGCTGCGGCCGCTGGTCGATGCGGGTCTCGTGTCACGCGAGTCACCGATCTGCTGTCATGGACTTTCCGGCTACTCGGGCGGCGGCAATCCGCTGATTGCGAAGTGGGAAGACCCGGTAGCCAATCTGCGCGCGCTGGTCTACGAGGCGCCGTATGCGACGGAGCGCGTACACAAGCACGTGCCCGAGATGCAGCGCTTCGCGGCAATTGCCCACGAGCCGCAATTCGTGCCGGCCGTCGGACCGTTCCGCTGCGGCATGCGCGTGCAGATTCCGCTGCACGCTGAGCTGCTCGCGCGCGGTGCGACCGGTAAGGCGGTGTGGGAAACGATCCACGAGCGCTATCGGGGCGAGCCGTTCGTGCGGGTTGCGGAGTACGCGGAAGCCGTCGCGGTGACGGAACGCAGCCTCGACCCGCAGGCCTGCAACGACACCAATCGCATCGACCTCCACGTGCTGTCGCACCCGTCCGGTCACGTGCTGCTGGTCGCGATCCTCGACAACCTCGGCAAGGGCGCCGCCGGCGCGGCGATCCAGAACCTGAATCTGATGCTCGGACGCGGCGAGACGACCGGGCTCTCCGGGTGAAGCTGCGCGATCTCGCGACGCCTGCGCTCGTCGTCGACGTCGCGGCGCTCGAACACAACCTCGAGGCGATGGCGAAGGCGCTTCCCGGCGCGCGGCTGCGTCCGCATGTGAAGGCGACCAAGTGCACCGCGCTTGCGAAGCGCCAGGCTGCGCTCGGTCATCGCAGCTTCTGCTGCGCGACGCTGCGCGAGATCGAAGGCATGGCCGCCGCGGGGCTCGGCGACGATCTGCTGCTCGCGAACGAGACGCTCGACGCGCGCCGACTCGGTCGCCTCGATGCGCGCGTGACGGTCGCGGTCGATTCGCCCGAGACCGTGGACGCCGCGGCAAATGGCGGCGTGCATGAAGTGCTGGTCGACGTGAACGTGGGCCTGCCGCGCTGTGGCTGCGCAGCTGAGGACGCCGGTCGCATCGCGGACCTCGCGCGTCGCCGCGGTCTCACGGTGCGCGGCGTGATGGGTTACGAGGGCCACGTGATGTCGCTCGCCGAGCGTGCGCAGCGCAAGCAGGCGTGCGACGCGTCGATGGCGAAACTGCGCGCCGCGCATGCGCTGGTGGGTGGCGACGTGATCTCCGCCGGCGGCACCGGCACCTTCGATCTGAATGATGTCGCGACCGAGATCCAGGCGGGCTCGTACTCGCTGATGGACACCTACTACGCGAAACTCGGCATGCCGTTTCGGCTGGCGTTCTGCATCTGGTCGACGGTGGTTTCGGCGAACCAGACCTTTGCGGTGTGCGACGCGGGCCTCAAGTCGCTCGGCATGGATCACGGCAATCCGACGATCGACGGCGCGAAGGTCTGGTTCTGCTCCGACGAGCACGTGACGTTCTCGCGTGACGCGGAATCGGACGAACCGTTGGCAGCGCGTGTCGGCGATCGCGTGCGCGTCTGGCCCGCGCACATCGACCCGACCATCGCGTATCACGAACGATTGCATCTCGCGAGCGGCGAGCAGGTGATCGAAGTCTGGCCGATCGACCTGCGCGGCTGGTGAGTCAGCGCGCGAGCACTGCGACCGCGGCGCCCGCGAGCAGCAGCGCGGTCGCGATCGCCACGCGGCGCGCGAGCAGCGGCGCCGCCAGCCCGAGAACGAGTCCGAGCTTCACGAGCGAGTTGGTGATCGCCGCGATCACGATCGCGTTCACCGCGACACGCGCTTCGGTCGCGCCGCTGCGCGCGGCACTCGCCATCGACAGCGTGATCGCATCGACATCGGTGAGACCGGCGAGCGCCGCTACGCCGTAGATCCCGCGTCCGGGCGCGTAAGTCTCGACGAGTTTCACCACCAGCAGCACCGCGGCGAAGAGCAGCGCGAAGCGGATCGCGGCCGTCAGGCTGAACGGATTGCGCAGCGGCACGTCGCGCGGCGCGGTGTCGGCCAAGGTTCCCGAGCGCCGGTACGCGACGGCGGCCGCGAGCGCCGCGATTCCCGCCGGCACCGCCATCGGCATCGCGAGCGCGGGCAGCAGTGCGGCGTGTACGGCGGCCACTTCGATCCCGACGCGCACGAACATCACCGTCCAGGCGATCAGGATGCCGGAGGCGAGCGCGTCGGCGAGCGCCGGGCTGCAGCCGTTCTCGCGGCTGCGGCGCGCGAAGCTCAGCGTGACCGCGGTGGACGATACGAGTCCACCGAACAGGCCGGTCAGCGGAATCCCGCGCCCCGCGCCGAGCCAACGCGTCGCGATGTAGCCGACCAGCGACAATCCCGAGATCAGGATCACCAGCCACCACATCTGATACGGATTCAGCGCGCCCCACGGATCGAGCGCGCGGTCGGGTAGCACCGGCAGCACGATGAAGGTGGCGATCAGCAGCTTCAGCCCGGCGTAGAGATCGTCGCGCCCGATGCGCTCGACCAGCCCGTGCAGCGGCTCCTTGAACGCGAGGATCGCGGAGGTCGCGATGCCGAGCGCGACCGCGAGGGCCGGGTATCCGTAGATCGTCAGGCCGCCCAGCAGGTACACGACGACACCGGCCACTTCGGTGGTGAGCCCGACATCGTCCGGGTGCAGGCGCGACCAGGTGAGATAGCCAGCCACCAGCAGCGCTGCGACGACCGCGCCGGTACCCACGAAGATCCACGGCGTTGCCAGCTGCACGGAGAGCCACGCCGCGATCGCGCCCGCTTCCGAGAACAGCATGAAGGTGCGCAGACCGCCGATGCCGCGATCCGGTATCGCGAACTGCTTCTTCTCGCGCTCGATGCCGACCAGCGCGCCGAGAAACAGCGCGATCGCGAAGTCGCGCAACGGCAGGTCGAGCGGTAGGGCGTCCATCTCGAGCACAGCCTCAGCCACGGACGGCCCGATCGCCATGGCCGCGCCGCCGGCACGCCGCGAAGGCGGCCGCTAGCCTGCGGGTCCGATGAAACGCCGCACGTTAGCGGGCCTCGTGTTCCTGGTCGTGATCCTGTCGGTCGGTGTCGGCGGTCACGCCTATCTCGCCGCGCGCCTCGCGCTCGCACCGGGCTGGCCGGAGCCGCTGCGCGGCGGCCTGGTCGCCCTCTTCGGGATCGGTCTCGCCACCGTGCTGACGCAGATCTTCGTGCGGCGCCGGCTCGGGATCCTGTCGAGCGCGCTGTCGTGGACCGCCTACGTGTGGCTCGGCTTCACGTTCCTGCTGCTCACGACCACCTTCGCGACAGACGCCGCGATGTGGCTCCTCGGCGCGGCGTCCACGGCGCCAGAGGACACGCTGCTGCTCGAGCGCGCTCGCGCGGTGCTCGTCGCGGTCGTGGCTTCCGCGGCGGCGGTGGTGGCGCTTCGACAGGGCCTCGCAGCGCCCGGCGTGCGACGCATCGAGATCCCGCTCGCGCGCTGGCCGCAGCGACTCGACGGCTTCCGGATCGTGCAGATCTCCGATGTGCACATCGGACCGCTGCTCGATCGGCGCTTCGCGACCGAGATCGCAACGCGCGTGAACGCGCTCGCGCCCGATCTGGTGGCGGTGACGGGCGATCTGGTCGATGGCAGTGTCGCGCGGATCGGCGACGAGGTGGAACCGTTTGCCGCGATCCGCGCGCGCCACGGGGTCTACTTCATTACCGGCAATCACGACTTCTACTCCGGTGCCGACGCCTGGGTGGATCGCGTTCGCGAACTCGGCTGGTACGCGCTGCGCAATGAGCGTGTGGTGATCTCCGACGGCGACGCCCACTTCGATCTCGCCGGTGTGGACGATCACCACGGCGCGCTGCTCGGGCCTGGTCAGGGCGAAGATCTCTCGCGCGCGCTCGACGGTCGCGAGACGGCGCGCCCGGTGGTGCTGCTCGCGCACGACCCGGCGACCTTTCGCCGGGCGTCTCAGCACGGTGTCGATTTGCAGCTTTCGGGTCACACCCATGGCGGGCAGATCTGGCCGTTCCGCTACCTGGTGCGCGCGACGGTCCCGTGGGTCTCGGGCCTGTACCGGCTCGGCCCGAGCGCCGTCTACGTGAGTAGCGGCACCGGTTTCTGGGGCCCTCCGATGCGACTGGGCGCACCGTCGGAGATCACTGAGTTGGTGCTGCGTTCCGTCGCCGTCGCGTCGGCTGCCACCGCGTAACGACTCCAGGCTTGCTAGGCCCAGTGATTGACCGGGCCCTGTCCGTGCCCGAGTCCGGGCGCGGTGGCGATTGCGCGCGCGAGCCACGCGTGCGCGGTGCGTACCGCGTGCGCGAGATCGTCGCCGAGCGCCAGCCGCGCGGTGATCGCCGCCGAGTACGTGCAGCCGGTGCCGTGCGTGTGCGGTGTCTGCTGGCGCGGTGCGCGCAGCCACGTGCAGCTGCGGCCGTCGAAGAGCAGGTCGGCGACTTCGTCGCCCGCGCCATGGCCGCCCTTCACCAGCACCGCGCTGGCGCCGCTTGCGTGCAGCGCGCGCGCGGCGTTCTCGATGTCGCGTTCGGTCGCGAGTTCTCCGCCGACGAGCGCCGCGGCTTCGGGCAGGTTCGGCGTCAGCAGCGCAGCGCGTGGCAGCAGCGCGCGGCGCAGCGCGTCGACCGCGTCGGCGTCGAGCAGCGCGTGTCCGTGCTTCGAGATCATCACCGGGTCGACGACCAGCTTCGCGATGCGATGGCGCAGGACGGCCTCCGCCACCGCCGCGACGATCGTCGCCGAGCCGAGCGCGCCGGTCTTCGCGGCGGCCACCGCGAAGTCGGTCGCCACGGCGTCGATCTGCGCGACCACCAGGTCCGGCGCCAGCAGCGCGACGCGCTGCACGCCGATCGTGTTCTGCGCGGTGATCAGCGTGAGCGCGCTCGTCCCATACACCTCGAAGTGGTGGAACGTCTTCAGGTCGGCCTGGATGCCGGCGCCGCCGCCGGAGTCCGAGCCTGCGATCGTCAGCGCGATGGGCCGTCGCGTGGCTGTCATGTCGCCTTTCGCGGTTTCAGTTGAGCCGCGCGCTGCGCGCGCGGAACTCGCGTTGCAGCAGTTCGCGATCGCGAAGCTCGCCCGGCTCGCCGGGGATCAGCAGCAGAATCCGCTCGCAGCACGCGATTGCCGCTTCGAGTTCGTCGCGTTGTGCGTGCGCGTACTTAAGGTTGCGCAGCAGGCGCACCAGCGTTTCGCGCGGCTGCGCGGGGCGCAGCAGCGCGGGATCGAGCGGCGTACCCGGGCCGGCCGATCGCGCGAGCAGTGCCGCGCAGTCGTGCAGATCGAGCAGCCGACCGTGGAATGCGTCGACCAGGATTTCCGACCCGTCCTCCACCTCGACCTGCACCAGGAAGTGGCCCGGGAACCCGACTCCTGCCGCGCGCAGCCCGAGCCTTCGCGCGACGTCGACCCAGACGATCGACAGCGTGATCGGGATGCCGAGTCCGCGATCGAGTACGTCGCACAGCAAGCTGTTGCGCGGATCGTAGTAGTCGGACTCGTTGCCGCGCAGCCGCTCGTCGTCGTGCAGGAAGCGCACGAGCTGCGCCACGCGATCCGCGGTACCGCGCGCCGACGCGAGTCGTTGCGACGCGCGATTTGCAACTTCGACGAGCTTGCTGCGATAGAACGCGACATCGAGCTGCGGTCGCGCCTCGGCTGCCACCCAGAGCGCCGCCTCGGCGACGTCGATGCGTTCTTCGGGCAGCGCGGCGATCGCCGCGAAGCGAGCGCGGGCATTCGAAGCTTCGGTGCTGCTCATGCCCCGGAGCATGGACCGCCCCGGGAGCTCCAGCTAGCGCGCGGCCGTCCTCGGCTGTGGTGCGGAATCCTGCGCTAGCCTGCGCGCCGTGGTGACGATCGGTATGAACTACGAAGTGCTCGCGGGCAAGGAAGAGATTTTCGAGGCAGCCTGCAAGCGCGTCCTCGAAGGGATGGCGGCCGCCGATGGGCACGAGAACTCGCGGATCTACCGGAACATCGAAGCCCAGCCGGCCGAGTACCTGATCGTCTCGCGCTGGAACGACGAAACCGCCTTTCAGGCGTTCATCTCGTCGGATGCGTTCAAGAAAGTCACCAACTGGGGCCGTGAGAACATCCTCGCCGGGCGACCCACTCATACCACCTACCGACAGGACTAGGCCATCTACGGAGAGGGCCGGGATCTCCGAGGAGCCTCGAATGCCGCGACGCGAAACAATCGCTGCATGCCTGTTGTTCGCGGTCACGCTGGGCACGGGTCCGTGTCGCGGCATCCCGACCTTCCTGGTCGACGCGGATCTCGATGACGATGGCGTCGTCACGAGCAGCGATCTCGCCGCGGTGACGGCGTGTCTCGGCACCGAGATCGGACTCCCCGAGATCCAGAACGACGCGGGCGGCTGTCCGGTGCGAATCGGCCCGCCGCCGACCGGCTGCGAATCCGCGGACGTCGATCAGAGCGGGCTCGTGACGCCGATCGATGTCGCACTGGTCGCCGACCGTCTCGGGCAAACCGTGTGCAACGGCTCCGAGGCGCTGTGCGAGCGCCGCTTCGACCAGGTCGCGTATGCCACCACGCACAACGCGATGTCGGCGCGCTTCGAGCCGTACGGATACTCGCTGATCATCAGCAACCAGTGCTCGGGCGTGCCGACTCAGCTCGAAGACGGCATCCGCTCGCTGATGCTCGACATCCACTGGTACCAGCCGCCCGAGGCCGACGCGCCCGATCTCTATCTGTGTCACGCCGAGTGCCCGTTCGGCCATCAGCTGCTCACCGACGGGCTCACCGAGATCCGCGATTTCCTCGACGCACGCCCGGCCGAAGTGATCTCGTTCATCATCGAGACCAACGCGGATACGGGCGACATGGAGGCGGAGATCCGCGACGCGTTCGCTGCGAGCGGTCTCGTCGACTACGCGCACGTGCAAACGCCCGGGACGCCGTGGCCGACGCTCGGCGAGATGGTCGCCGCGAACCAGCGCCTCGTCGTGCTGACCGACGACTCCTCGCCGCACACCGGCTGCGACGCCAGCGGCACGCCGTGTCCGTGGTATCACTACCTCTGGTCGCAGCTCGCGTTCGAGACGAACTTTTCGTACAGCAAACCGAAAGACTTTTCGTGCGTGGACAACCGCGGGATGCCGGGCAATGACCTCTTCATCCTGAACCACTTCCTCACCAACAACATCGGCGCCCCCAACTTCGCGCGGCAGGTCAACTTCGACCCGCTTCTCTCGAGTCGCGCGCGCGATTGCTGGGATTTCCAGAACCGCATCCCGAACTTCGTGACGGTCGATTTCTACGAGATCGGCAGCGTGCTGCGCACCACCAACCTGCTCAACTATCTGTGGGGCCAGACCGGTGGTGCTTCGCTGCACTAGTCTCGGGTTGCGCTCAGCAGAGGTCTCAGCCCCGAGAAGAACCAGTCCTTCACCTGAATCGCAGGGGGGCTCGGCAGTCGTTCGGGCGGGTGACTCTGTACGGCGTTGTCCGGCGACAGCACCCCGACGTCCATCTCGCCGTCGGTGTAGTAGCGGTCGCCTCCGCCATTGCGTCCATCGAGGGTCGGCCCGATCCCGGTCACGCGGTACCAGCTCACCAGCTGGCCCGCGTGGGTGAGTGCCGCGAAGGTGTAGTCGCGTTCGGCGTCGATGTCGGGACTGATGTGGTGCGTGATCTGTCCGGTGCGATGGCTCACGCCCGAACCGCGATCGAACGTAGTAGAGCCCAGCCACAGCGGCCTTCCGTCTTCGCTCTGCTGGCTGGATTTCCAGAAGCGCACGTGGTGGCGCTGATCGGCGCTCGTGCCCACTTCCTGCTCGAACGCGAGGTCCTGCTTGCGGCCCCACAGGAACAGACTGCTCACGGGCGCATTCAGGTCGGGTCGGTCCAGCACGACGCTCTCGCCGATGCGCAGGTCGCTGCGCAGCCCGAGCGCCTTGGCCTGCTTGAAGCCGGCCTTCGTGAATGCCTCGATCATTTCGGGCTCGGTGCCGAACAGCGCGACGTTCAGCGGGTCGCCCGGGATGTCGTCCGCCGTGCGCGTGACGCGGGGCTCACTCGCCATCGAGGGGCGGTGCTCGTAGTGACTCCATACCTCCGGCAGCGCGAGGTACGAGACCGCCCCATATCCGAGCGCGACGAGCCCCAGCGCGATGACGACGCGCCGCAAGCGCGACCGGCCCGCAACTCCCGCCTCCTTGTTCGCGTCCCGCGCCATGAAGCCCGATCGTAGCGACGCCTCCCACTCCCGCGCCTCCCACTCCCGCGTAGCGAGGCGCAGCCGAGCGGCGAGGTCATGAGTTGGAGGCGCAGCCGAGCGGCGAGAATCCATCCATTGCTTCGTTATTCTGTGCCGATGCTCAGCGAAGCCACCCGACGGCAACTCGATTCCCTGATCCGCGCGGATCGCGTCGTGCTTTTCATGAAGGGCACGCGCAGCCAGCCGCAATGCGGTTTTTCCGCAACGGTCATCCAGATCCTCAACGAGATCGGACCGGAGTACGCGACGGTCGACGTGCTCGCGGACCCCGCAGTCCGCGACGGCATCAAGACCTTCTCGTCGTGGCCGACGATCCCGCAGCTCTACGTGGACGGCGAGTTCATCGGCGGCTGCGACATCGTGCGCGAACTCTACGGCAGCGGCGAGCTGCATCAGAAGCTCGGTGTCGCGGCGCCCGAGCGCGTCGTGCCGACGCTGCACGTCACCGATCGCGCGGCGGAGTTCTTGAAGGCCGCGATCGAGCGGGCGGGCCAGTCATTGCACCTGCGCGTCGATCCGAGTTTCGGCACGCGCGCCTATCTCGGTCCGCTGGAGCCCGGCGAGATTCCCAGCGAAGCGAGCGGCCTCACCTTCCATTTCGACCTGGCGAGCGCACCGCGCGCAGACGGCATCAAGATCGATTACGTCGAGACGGAAACGGGTCACGACCTCGCGATCGACAACCCGAACGCGCCAGCAAAGGTGCAGCAGATGGAGGTCGCCGCGCTGAAGCAGATGCTCGACGCGCGCCAGCGCTTCCACTTCTTCGACGTGCGCACGCCCGATGAGCACGCGACCGCGCGTATCCCGGGCGCTCGCCTCGTCGACGCGCAGGTGGCCGCCGAGATCGAAGAGCTGCCGAAGGACGCGCTGCTGGTGTTCCACTGTCACCACGGCGGTCGCAGCCAGCAAGCGGCCGAGCACTTTCGCAGCCTCGGCTACCGCAACGTGCACAACGTCGTCGGCGGCATCGACGCCTGGTCGCGGCTGATCGATCCCTCCGTCCCTCGCTACTAATGGCACTGAAGATTCTCAGTGCAGCGGAGGACGTGCTCGAGAAGATCGAGACGGCGATCCGCGATGCGCTGCCGGAGTCCCAGGTGCAGGTAAAGGCCGGCGGCGCGGGACACTTCGAGGTGAGCGTCGTCGCGGAGGCGTTTCGCGGCAAGTCGATGCTGCAGCAGCATCAGCTCGTTTACGGCGCAATCGCACCGCTGATGGCGGGCGATGCGCCGCCGGTGCACGCGATCGATCTTCTCCAGACCAAGGCGCCGTGAACGGCGGCGCCGCTGCTCGCCGCGTCCGCCTGCTCGCGGTCCCGGCGCTCGCGCTGTGCGGCGCCGGAATCGCGGCGATCGGCTCCGCCGAGCAAGCGATGAGGACCGCTTCGCCGTCACTCTACGCACCGCACAACGAGAGCGGTCGCTACTTCAATCCGTGGGCGCCGCAAACGTCGAGTTTCCTCGACCTGCTGAAGTGGCAGCTCTTCTCGCGCAACCCCTACGACAAGAGCGCGCCGCTGCAGGTGCCGAGCGTCGCCAACGACGGCGCTGGACTCGCGGGGGTGGAGCACTCCGCGACCGTCACCTGGGTGGGCCACGCGACCTTCGCGGTGCACGACGAAGGCGACGTCTTCCTGACCGATCCCCACTTCGGCGCGCGCGCGATGATTCCGCGCCGGCTGGTACCGCCCGGGATCCCGATCGAGTCGGTCCCCGAGCATGCGTTCGCGGTGGTTTCGCACAACCACTACGACCATCTCGACGCCTGGAGCGTCGATCATCTGCCGGAGGCGATGCCCTGGTTCGTGCCGATGGGACTCGGCGCGTGGTTCCGCAAGCGCGGGCGCGCGAACGTCGTCGAACTCGACTGGTGGCAGAGCGTGCAGCACGGGCGGTTCACGATCACCTGTCTGCCTTCGCAGCACTGGTCGCGACGCGTGGAGCACAGCACCAATGAGACGCTCTGGTGTTCGTGGCTCGTGGACTCGGGGCAGCGCCGCTACTTTTTCGCCGGCGACACCGGCTACTTTCCGGGCTTCGCCGAGTTCGGCCAGCGCTTCGGCCCGATCGACGTCGCGATGCTGCCGATCGGCGCCTACGAGCCGCGCTGGTTCATGCAGTCCCAGCACATGGACCCTGCCGAGGCGTATCAGGCGTTCCTCGACCTGCGCGCGCAACACATGATCGCGATGCACTGGGGCACTTTCGATCTGACCGACGAGCCGGCCGACCTCCCGCCGCGCGTGCTCGCCGAAGCGGTGCGCGCGAAAGGCGGTGACGCGTCGCGCACCGTCGTATTGGCGATCGGCGAGCAGTGGCACGTGCCGAAGCGCGCAGCCGAGACGCGCTGACTCAGCGATCCGCTTGCTTCGCGATCTTTACGAGCTGCCCCGACTGCAGCCGCGCATCTTCCGGAAGCGCGTTCGCGACGGCCGTCTCGGCCAGCTTCCAGCGATTGCCGGTGCGGCGACCGAGTTCGGCCAGCATCTCGCCGCCGCGCGCCGGGACGACGCGCAGACGCAGCGGCTTCGCACGCGCGCGCTCGTCCGCACGGATCGCGCGGAAGCTCGTGGCGACGCGCTCGAAGACCGGCGCGGCGCTGCGGTACTGCTGCGGCGAGGTCATCGCGGTGATTCGATAGGTGCCGGTCGGGTGCTGGACGAAGGTGACGTCGAGCGCGATCGAGCCTTGCTGGGTCTGCGCCTGCGCGAAACCGCGATACGCGGGCCAGCCGCCGATGCGTGTCGCGCCGGACTGCGCGAAGTTCACGCGATTCGCTTGCTGCCAGCGCCGCGCGGCGTTCTGCGGCTCGTCGCTCCCGCCCTGTTGCTCGAGCACGATGATCGCGTCGCGCTGTGGTGACCCGGCGGCGACGGCCTCGCGCGTGTTCCTCAGTTGCCAACCCGACGGGAACTCGATCGCGAAGCCGAGTGCGGGCTGCACGAAGACGCGGTCCTCGAAGACCCCCTCCGCGGGGTCCGGTCCGACCAGGATGCCTTCGATGCGCTGCAGGTACGCGGCGCGTCCTTTCGCGATGCGAGGCTCGGCGCCGCGGGGCAGCTCGGGCGCGCGGGCGCGCGCGATGACGGCGCGTTCGCCCGGCTGCGGGTGCGAGTCGAGGAACGATGGATTGCGCGTCATCCCGGCGCGCAACGTTCCCTCGCGTTCGAGCGTCAGCAGGAAATCAGCGAGACCGGCGGGATCCCAGCCCGCGCTCGCGGCGAGGTCTTGTCCGATCTGATCGGACTGGCGCTCCTGATCGCGCCCGTACGAGGCGACGAGGCCCGCGCCTGCGACTTGCCCGAGGCTCGACGCCGTCTGTGCAGCCTCGGCGCCACCGGCCATGCCCGCGGCGATCGTACCGAGCACCGAAAGGATCCCGACGCCCATCGCGCGCGTCTCGCGCTGCGCCGAGTGGCGCGCCGCGACGTGACCGATTTCGTGACCGATGACGCCCGCGAGCTCGTCTTCGGAGTTCGCGAGCGCGAGCAACCCGCGCGACACGTAGATGTAGCCGCCGGGCAGCGCAAAGGCGTTCGCCTCGGGCATGTCGGCGATGAAGAAGCGGTACGCGACGTCGCGTCGCGGCGAGTGCTCCGCCAGGCGCGCGCCGATCTGATCGACGTACGCACCGAGCTTCGGGTCGCGAACCAGGCCGATCTCGTGCTCTACTTGCGCCGCGGCGTCCTTGCCCTGCGCCGCCTCCCGCTCCGGCGAGACGACGCTCAGCTCCTGCCGGCCCGTGACCGGGTTCGTCGCGCAGGCGCTGAGCAGCACCGCGAGCGCCAGGGTCGGGAAACCGCGCGTTCGTTGCATTGCCCGCAAGGTTCGTGGTTCCCGCTTCGCTTGCAAGCGGTCTTGCTGTCCGCGAATCTCGGCGTCAACGTGCTGCGATGGCGCGAGGCTCGCGGAGTGGCAAGCGAACGGCGAAGTCGACCAGGTCGGCGAAGTCGTCGCGTGTGATGAATCGCGCCGCCAAAGTCGAACCCGCGGCGCCGCCGAAATCAGGCGGCATCATCCAGGCCGCGCTCGCGCGCGGGCTCGAAGCGATCACGAGTGGCGTCGGCGAGCGCATGGCCGCGTCGGGCGGCGTTGGGTTTCGCGTCGGCAAGGCGCTGTTGCTCTCGCCCGAGGGCGCACGCATGCGTCGCGAAGCCGGTCGCTCGCTGCGTGAGCTGCGCAAGCTCGCGGGTCTCACCGTCGATGAACTCGCTGATGCACTCGAAGTCTCCGACCGCTCGCTACTCGAAGCGGTCGAGAAGGGGACGGCCACGCTTTCCTTCGAGCTGATCCTGCGGCTGTCGGCGCTGCTCGCGCGCAACGATCCGTTGCCATTCATCGTGCAGATGACGCGCAGCTACAACCCGGCGCTCTGGAAGCTGCTCGAAGGCTGGGGGATCGTCCGGATTCCGCTTCAGCTCGAGCGCGAGCGGCGCTTCGTGAATGTCTACCGCGCACGAGACGTGGCGCGAAAACTCTCCGACGAGGCCTTCGAGCACGTGCTGCATTTCACGCAGGCCGCGTTCGAGATGGCGCTCGATTTCGCGGCGCTCGAAGAGGGTCTACTCGACGGTGCAGCGCGCGCGCGCCGGAAGACGCCCCCCCGCCGGCCGCGCAGCCCCCGCAACACTCAGAACGTGTAACGGATCCGCAGCGCCACTTCGTCGTTGTCACGGATCGGCGCGAGCCCCTGCTCGGTCCAGTCGTTGTTCTGGTGCTGGCCGGCGCGGAACGGGAAGTCCGCGATCGATCGCAGCGCAGGCGTCGTCTGCTGGAAACGCCCGTTGAACAGGTTCGCCGAGATCGTCGCGGAGAAGTTCTCGGTGAAGCGGTACTGGAGTTCGGGCAGGATCGCGCCCGAAGCCGAGTTGAAGTCGTAGACGAAGGTGATGCCGGGCAGCAGGCGGTCGCGGAAGTAGCCGGTGTCGACGTGGAAGGTCGCGAGCGCGTTGAACGGGCCGTTCGAAACGAAGCTGTCCCGGTAGCCATCGATGTACTGGAAGAACCACTGCGTGTTGAAGAAGAAGGTTCGCCCGGCGTTCAAGAAGTTGATGAAGGTCGGGCGGTCGACCGAGACCGTGACGTTGAAGGTGTCGGCCTGGGTCAGCGAGTCGTACTGGTCGTGATCATCGAACTGGTTGCCCTCGATCCAGGTGGTCTCGATGCCCCAGTTCGACTTCGTCACGTCTTCGGCGAAGTCCATCGAGAAGCCGAGCACGTTGCGCTTCTCGTAGCGAAGCACGCCGGACCCGCCCTGATGCCAGTCGAAGTCGGTGCGACCGAAGTGGCCGTTGCCGCCGGCCTTCACGTCGCGGCGCGTGGTGTGCGCGATCGAGTAGAGCGCCTGCACATTCGAGCACAGCTCTGGCTTCGCGTACGAGCAGCCGTCGAGGCGCAGCGTGTAGGCGGCGTTCGCGATGAACTCGTTGATCAGCCGGCAGTCGTTGGCGTTCTCGCCTGGGGCGCAGGGGTGCTCTGGATTCGCGCCGGTCTTGTCGTTGCGCGAAAACGAGATCAGCAGCTCCAGGTAATTCCACGAGAAGGCCGCCATCTCGCTGACGAAGAAGTCGCCGCTATACGGGTGGATCAGGCTCAACGCACCCGCGCCGCCGTTGCTCTGGTCGCAGCCCAGATCGCTCGCGCGCACGCAGCCGTCGATGTCCGCGGACCAGGCGACGGGCCCGTTGCGTAGGTCGGTCGCCTCGGCGAAGGGCGAATGCGCACCCGGCAGCGTGTAGAGCTGGTGCCGCTCGACGCGACTCGCGACCGCGCCGCCCACGAACGGCACGAGGCTCGTGCTGCCGTTGCAGCCCGGTGCGCCCGGATTCGCGCCGCAGTTGCGGATCGTGCCGGGCTGGATTTCGCCGGTCGGGCCGCCCGCCATGTTCCACGATCCGACGGTGCCCGGGAATCCCGGCCACGACTGCATCAACACCGAGAGTTCCGCGTTCAGCAGGTCGAGACCACCGAACTGTTCGCTCGTCGACATGTCGCAGCTCGTTCCCCAGAGCGCACCGCAGCCGAGCAGGCTCTGCTGCTGATCGGTCATCACCGCGGAGACCGAGCTGGATGGGAAAGTGCCCTGCCCGGGACCGTCGCTGGGATCGGCGTTCAGGCGCACGATCGGGAACGATCCGGCCCCCGGGATGAAGACGGCCAGCACGAGCGCGCGGCCGATATCCGAACCCGAGAACACCGTCCCGAGCACTTCGGGAATCGACGGCGACACGTCGGGAGCGCCCGTCAGCGCGCTCTTGTTGCTGTTGAAGACACTCTGCGCGCACGCGGAGCGGTCGAGATTCGAGAAGCCGATGCTCGACGCGCAGATCAGCGCGAAGCGCTGCTGATTGGCGTGGTGGTGCAGCAGCGCGTCGTCATTCGGGCCGAGGCACGCGGGTTCGTTGCCGGTGGTGCAGGAACCGGTCGCGCCGGCGCGGCGCGGGCGGCCGGTTTCGGGGTCGACGTTGCGCTCGTACAGGAACACCTGATCGACGTACGGGAAGTCGTCGTAGCCCCAGAAGTCGGAGACCGCGAAGCTGTAGCGGTCCCAGCGGAACTCGAGGCGGCCGCCGAATTCGAGCCCCGAGATGTCGTCCCACGGATCGGGCGGCCGGATCTCGCCGGCGAGCGCGGTGCCCGCGATGCCGTGCGCGAAGAGTCCGCCCGACTTATCGCATACCGGCAGCGGTGTGTAGGGCTCGCCGCAGCGGCCGAGATCGGTCGGCTCCATCTGGTCGAAGTTCATCGCGAGTTCGAAGCGCACGTCTTCGAGCGGGCCGACCGAGTAGAACGAATAGACGCCGCGCAGCGCCCACAGCGCGATCCGCGACTCCTCGAGGCTCGGCAACGTGGCGAGCGCGAGGTCCTGTGGGTTGAACTGGTCGGTGGTGCGGAACAGTTCCGTCTTGCCCCAGACGATGTTCTGCTTGCCGGCGCGGATCCACAGCCGGCTGTCGAGCAGCTCGATGTCGAGGAAGGCTTCCTTCAGTTCCTTCTCGTCCTGGCTCGCGCCGCGGTTCCACATCAACTCGGCTTCACGAAAGTTCTGGTCGAAGCTGTCGAACTCGTGGTTCTTGATCAGTCTCGAGACCGCTTCGTTCGGGATGAAGAGACCGCGCGCCGCGTACGGCTGACCATTGGGCGCCCCAAAGCTGGCCGCATAGAGCGGCGCCGGCCGGAAGGGAAGGGCGGCGGAGCCTCGCGCGGCGTCGGGGTCGCCGGCCACGGCGGCTGCGGGTGCGAGCACCGGATTCACGTCGAGCGCATTGAACGGGTTCGCAATGTTCGCGAGCGGGTCGATCGGATCGATGTTGTTCTGCGGCTGCCACGGGCCGAGCACCTGGATCCCGTTGGTGTTGGGCTGGCCTTTGACCTTGCGCAACCCAAAGCGGTATTCGCGGCCTGGCTCGATGAAGCGATTGAAGACGTAGAATGCGGGGTCATCGGAAGTCTCCGGGGTCTGCAGCGGATCCTTCACACCGAAGAGCGTGTCGACTCCCGGCACATGCCATAGGTATCCCGGCTCGCGCTTCCCGCTGACGGGCTCATTCAGGTACTCGAAGCCGAGTTGGGAGACCGCGATGCTCTGGACGCGCCGGAAGTCGCCGGTCACGAGGCTGCCCGTGAAGCCGCCCTTGTGCGCATTGGAGAGTCGATTCGGCATGTGCTTCGACCGATTGCCCCACACGTTCACGCTCGGGAAGACGCCGCAAGCCCGCGTCCAGACGCAGTCGTAGCGGGCTTCGAGGCGCACGAATCCCGAGACGAGATCGAACGGACCGATGCCTTCGGGCGCGAAGTTGATGTCCGCTTCGATGCCGAGGACGTTGTACCACTGCGCGAGATCGAAATTGTCCGACCGGCTGAAGTTCTTCGCGAGCGCGCGGATCTGCGCCTCGCCGTAGCCGTGGACCTGCAGGCGGCCGTCGAAGAAGTCGAAGGCGGCGGCGGGTTGCCCATCGGCGACGCCAACCGCCGCGAGTGCCAATAGCGCGGCGACGACACGCGCAGCGCGCTTCGATCGGACGCACGACACGGCACGAGACGTCATGGATTCCCCCTCCTCGACGGGACCGGCAACGCCCACGATATCAAGCAACGCGCTTTCCGCGTAGGTTTATTGGGTTGGCGTCTGATCCGCGATCCACTGGTCGACTTTGCGTTCGAGCAGTTCGAGCGGCAGCGCGCCTTGCCCGAGCACGACGTCGTGGAACGCGCGCGGATCGAAGCGGGGACCGAGCGCCTGCTGCGCGCGATCGCGCAGCGACAGGATCGCGAGCTGGCCGACCTTGTAGGCGCACGCCTGGCCGGGGCTGACGATGTAGCGCTCCACTTCGGCCACCACGTCGGTCTCGGGCATTCCGGTGTTCTGCACCATGTACTCGATCGCCTGCTCACGGGTCCAGCGCTGGGCGTGGATGCCGGTATCGACGACCAGCCGCACTGCGCGAAACACCTCGGCCTGCAACGCACCGAGGCGATCGTAGGGCGTCGGATGAAAACCGTTCTCCAGCGCCAGCCGCTCGGCGTAGAGCGCCCAGCCCTCGACGTAGGCGGTGAACGGCACCACGCGCCGGAAGATCGGCAGGCCGGGCAGTTGCTGCGCGATCGCGATCTGCAGGTGATGACCGGGAATCGCCTCGTGATACGCCAGCGTGCGCATGCCGAACTTCGGGATCTCGCGGACGCTGCGCAGATTCGCGTAGAAGATGCCGGGCTTCGAGCCGTCGAGCGGCGGCGGCATGTAGTAGGCGCCGGGCGCGCCGGCTTCCTTGAACGCGGGCACGCGTTCGACGCGCACCGGCGCCTGCGGCAAGTGGCCGAAGAGCGCCGGCAGCCGCGGTGCAGCGTCGTCGAGGATTGCCTGGTAGTCGGCGAGCACCTGGGCGCGTCCCTCGTCCGTGTCGGGATAGAGGAAGCGATCTTCCTTGTTGAGTGCGCGCAGCGTCGCGCCGAGGTCCGCAGCATCGATTCCCTGCTCGCTCAGGATCGCGCGCATCTCGCGCTGGATGCGTTCGACCTCGCGCAGACCGAGCGCGTGGATCTCGTCGGCCGAGAGATTCGTCGTGGTGTGCGAGCGCAGCGCCCAGCCGTAGTAGAGCGATCCTTCGGGGTGCTTCCAGGCGCCGACGGTTTCGGTCGCCTGCGCTTGCAGGTCGGGCAGGAAGTCGGCGAGTCGCTGCCAGGCTGGCAGCACGCTGATCTCGATCTGATGCTGCGCGGCCTGCGTGAGTTCCGCGCGCGCCTCGGGCGAGAGCGGCTCGATCTCGCCGATCCGCTTCGCGAACGACGTCAGCAGCACGCTCTGGTCGGCGCCGCCCGCGCGGAACGTGTCCACCTGCTCGCGCACCCGTTCGACCACGAAACGCGGCGGCACGATGCCGTGCTCGGCGCGCGTGCGCACCGACGCGATCACCTGGTCGATCGCGGTGCCGAAGCGCGCGAGGCGCGCGACGTAGTCCTCGGCGTCGCGCGCGTCGTAGAGTGGGTGGACGTTCAGCATGAAGTCCGGCAGCGTCACCTGCACGCCGTCGAGCTGATTCAGCGGGTAGTCGTAGAGCTGGTACGGCTCGCCATCGACGACGCTCTGCAGGAACCAGTCGAGCACATCGGACGAGAAACGCTGGTCCTTCGTTTGCGACGCGGACTCGTAGCTGCGCAGCATCCGCAGCTGGCTTCGCGCCGTTTCAGCCTCATGCTGCGTGAACTCGACCGAGAAGTCGTCGAGCTTCTGGTTGTGAGAGCGGATGCCATACGGCTCGAGCACGCGGAGCTGCGACAGCAGCATCGGATGGCGCAGCAGCAGCTCGAGGAACACGCGCGTGTAGAAATGTTCGATCGACCAGGGCTTGCCCCAGACCGTCGGCACCA
>CAYGWM010000023.1:14646-19606 GCA_964353555.1 uncultured Spirochaetales bacterium | reverse complement strand
ACGCGCGTGTAGAAATGTTCGATCGACCAGGGCTTGCCCCAGACCGTCGGCACCACGAAGACGCCGAGTCCGACCAGCAGCAACGCAGTCGCGAGCGCGGTGATCCGAAGCGCCCGGCGCATTCCCAATCCTCCCCGACCACAGCGCGCGAAGTGCCTGGCCCTCCCGTTCGTGAGGGTCGGCCAACGTAGCCCCGCTCTGCGAGCGATCCTACTCTCGCCCGCCATCGAGGAGCGGGATTGAGCGCTGCGAGCCAGACGTCGACGATTCCGCACGCTGTGCGTCTGCACGCGCTCGATGGGCTACGCGGTGCGGCTGCCGTGGTCGTGGTGGCGTTCCACACGCTGGGGCAGACGCGGCTCTCGGACGCGGCTGCATCGATGCTGCTGGCGAGCCCCCTCGGTCTGTTGGTGAACGGGCCCGGCGCCGTGCACGTGTTCTTCGTGCTCTCCGGTTACGTGCTCGCGCTCACACTGTCGCGCGACGGTGCGCCCGGTCGGCTCGGACGCTTCTACGTGCGACGCTGGTTCCGCATCCAGCCGCCCTACATGGTCGCCGTGCTGTTCGCGTGGGCGGTGAGTCACCTGGTGATGCCGCTCGGTGCGCAAGCGGCGGGGGCGCCGTGGGTGCGCTTGCCGGCGGCACTGCTGCCGGTCGCGTTGTGGTTCCCGAGCATGGCGTTCGGGTTGCTCCCGGTGGGCTGGTCGCTCTTCATCGAGATGGCGATGTCGGCGGTGTTCCCGCTGCTCTTCGCGCTCGGCCGCCGTGTTCACCCGCTGGCGCCGCTCGGTCTCGGCCTGCTGTTGTTCTTCGACTTCGACCCGCGCTTTCGATTCCTGCGCTTCACGATCGACTTCGCGCTCGGTCTCGCGCTCTTCGCCGGTTCCGAACGGATCGCGGGCGTCGTCCAGCGTTGGCCGCGCATTGCGCCGGCGCTCGCGGGGGTCGCGGGCGTCGCGCTACTCCAGCTTCCGTTCGCGATCGGGCGCGCGCACGCGGGATTCGCGGGTCTCGAGCAGGGTCATTCGCCGGCGGCGATCGTGCAGTTCGCGCTCGGCTCGGCGCTGCTCGTCGTGGCCGCACTGCACGCGCCCGCGCTGCAACGGGCGCTGTCGAAGCCGCTAGCTGTCTTCTTCGGGCGCGTCTCGTACAGCCTCTACCTGGTGCACCACAGCGTGCTCTTCTGCTTCGTGCTCCGCGCTCCTGACTACACCTTTCGCTGGCCGACGGCGCTGCTCGTCTTCGCCGTGACGCTCGCGATCTCGAGCGCTCTCGCTGAACTGGGCTACCGCGCCGTCGAGCTGCCTTCGATTCGCGCCGGGCGCGCGCTGATCCGGGCCGCGGATCGACGTACCAGGCGAGTGTCGCGATCGCCAGGTGATCCGGCGTGAGCGTGGCTCTTGTATTGACCGACACCCGATCGCGGCTGCACGCGCTGGACGGGCTGCGCGGTCTGGCGGCTGTCGTGGTCGTCGCGAGTCATGTCTTCGACTACAACAGCGTCCCCGCCAATCTGATGTCACCGCTGTTGCTGAGCCCGCTCGGCCTGCTGGTGAACGGCGCCGGGGCCGTGCACCTGTTCTTCGTACTCTCCGGCTACGTGCTGGCGCTCAGCCTGTCGCGCGACGATCGGCCTGGCCGACTGGCGCGTTTCTACGCGCGGCGCTGGTTTCGCATCCACCCGCCCTACGTGGCTGCCGTGCTGTTCGCATGGTTGGTGGCCTCGCTGCTCGTGGCGCGCGGCCTCGTGCATCCGACCGCCTGGGCGCAGATGCCGATGCAGAAATTCCTGCGCGTGTTCCTGTTTCCGAGCAATGCGTACGGGCTGCTCAGCGTCGGCTGGTCGCTCTTCGTCGAGATGGCGATGTCGATCGTCTTTCCGCTGGTGTTCGCGCTCGCGCGTCGCGTCCACCCGGGCGCCGCTCTGGGGCTCGGCCTGCTGCTTCTCTACGACTTCGATCCGCGCTGGAAGTTCCTGCGCTTCTTGTTCGACTTTGCGATCGGGCTCAGCGTCTTCCTCGCTTCCGATCGGATCGCGCAGATCGCGCGGCGCTGGCCGCGAGGCGCTGCTGCAGCCGCGTTCGCGGGCGGAATCGCGTTGCTGCAGCTCCCCTACGCATTCGGGCTGGCTTCGAGCGGCATGGCGGGTCTCGAGGAAGGTCATTCGTCGGCCGTGGTGGTGCCGTTCGCGCTGGGTGCGGCGCTGCTGCTGTGCGCGGCGATCCATTTCGGTCCGCTGCAGCGCGCACTCTCGACGCCGCTTGCGCGCTTCTACGGGCGCGTGTCCTACAGCCTCTATCTGTTCCACTTCACGGTACTGTGGATCGTCGAGATGATGGTCTTCGGAAGGCCCCACTCGATCGGCGCCGCGCTCGTCGTCTTCGCGACGACGCTCGCGGTTGCGACATTGGCCGCGGAACTCGGTTGGCGCCTCGTGGAGAAGCCCGCGATCCGGGCGGGCCGCGCCGCAGTCCGCGTAGGCGAAGCGTTCGCGCGGCGGGTCCAGCCGTGAAGACCGCAGCGATCGCAGCGGCAGCGTTTCTCGCCGCGCTCGTCCTCGCGTTGCCCGGCGTGCTGTCGAGTTGGCCGCTGCTGCCGGACGCGATCGAGCATCTCGGCATCGCGCACTCGTGGGTTTCCGGCGCGGGCTTCGTCGACCCGGTGCTCTACTCGTACTTCCTGCCGGACACGGGGCCGCCCGTCGCGGCCATCGTGATGCGCGCGCCGGTGGTGCCGGTGTTGCTCGCCTTGCCGCTCGCGCTGGGCGGCGGCGTCCTCGCGGTATTGGTCACACACGTGCTGTTCGCCGCCGCGATCGGCGCGTGCGGCGTGTTCGTCGCGCGCCGGCTCGCGCCCGGCAGCGCCGCGCTGGTGTTCGCCATCGGGTTCGGCTTTTCTTATCCGTGGATCCTCGCGGTGCAGATGCCGCTCACCGAGGCGACGTCGATCGGTGTGATGCTCGCGATCGTGAGCTTCGCGCCGCGTGCGCTGCGCAGCGTTCCGGCGGCGGTTGGCTTCGGCGTGCTGTGTACGATCGCGTGGCTGACGCGGCCGAATCTCGCCGTCGCGCTGCCGGCCTTCGTGCTCGCCGGCGCCGTCGTGCTGGGACCACGGAACGCGCTGCGCAGCGCACCTCTGTGGACCGCCGCGCTGACCTTCGCGGTGTTGCAACAGGGCGTCTCGCTGTGGTGCCGCGCCGCGACCGGCTTCGCGCCCTACGCGCACTACGGCGTGCTGCTGCAGACCACCAGCGCATCCGAGGCGTTCGCGTTTCAAAAGCACTACGTCGGCGCGTTCGCGTGGCTCGGCACGCACGGGCAGCAGGTGCGTGCGGTGCTCGGCTGGAACACGCGCGAGGTCGCCCGCCTGCTCTTCGCGCTGCCCGACTACCACTACGTCGGCTGGTTCGCGCTGCCTGCGCTGCTCGATGCGTTTCGGCGTCGCGATGAGCGTCGCTTCGAGCGCCTGCTGCTCGCGGCGACGGGCCTCGCGCTGCTCGCGATCGTGCTGGTCGGCTACGGCGCGATCGACCCGCGTCGACTGCTGCTGCCGGCGGCGCTGTGTTTCTGGCTGCTCGCGGCGAGCTGGCTGGCCCATGCCGCGCGACGTCTCGGCGCACACCCATTCGCGACCGCTGCGCCCGCGCTGCTCGTGCTCGCGATCTGGCTGCTTTCGCCGAGTGCGGCCGGAACGAGTCGCTGGGCGCTGCGTTCATGGAACGCCTATCAGCAGAACGGCACGCGCAACGGTCTCGAGAAGAGCTTCGCACCGCCGCTCTGCGCGGCGCTGCAACGCGACGCGATCGTCGCGTCGCCCAATCCGTGGGAGCTGTACCTCGCGTGCGGCAACGCCGGCTTGGTGCTGCCGCCCGATCTCGATAGCGACGCGCTGCTGAACCGCTACCTCGACGAACAGGCGCCTGGCTATCTGATCGTGCCGGCGAAGACCACCGCGCGCTTCGATGCGTCGCCGCGCCTCGCGCGCATCGCGACCGAGCGCGGCCACGTGCTCTTCGAAGTGAAGGATGCATCGCCGCGCACGCGTCCCTGGCTCGCGCCACCCCCGCTCGCCACGCTTCGGTAGCCGAGCGAAGCGTATCGGGACGTGAGCGAGACCGATCCGCGGGTCAAGCGCGATCGAAGGCGTACACGGTGGTGTGGGCGTACACGGCGCCCGGCAGCAGCTGCGACGACGGGAATCCCGCCTCGTTGGGCGCGTTTGGGAAGTGCTGCGCTTCGAGTGCGAGCGCGCCGAAGCGCGGTGTTGCGATGCCGTCGCGGAAGCGCTGCACGCCGTCGAAGCAGCTGCCGCTGTAGAGCTGGAGCCCGGGCAACGTGGTGTAGAGCGTCATCACGCGACCGCTCCGCGCAGCGACGAGACGCGCCGCGGGTTGCGTGCCGTCGCCCGCGTGGTCGAGCGCGAAGTTGTGGTCATAGCCGCCGCGTTCGGCGATCAGCGGCTCGATGCGTGCGCCGACCTTCTGCGGTGTCGTGAAGTCGAATGGCGTGCCGGCGACCGGCAGCGTGCGACCGGTCGGGATCCCGCTCGCGTCGATCGGCGTGTAGCGCGACGCGTCGATCCACAGCATGTGGTCGAGGATCGTGCTGGCGCCGCCGTCGTCCAGGTTCCAGTAGGCGTGGCTCGCGAGGCTCACGACGGTCGGCGCGTCGGTCGTGGCGCTGCACTCGATGCGCAGCGTCGTGCCTTCGAGCCGGTAGGTCACCCGCGCATCGAGATTGCCGGGGAATCCCTCGTCGCCGTCGGCGCTGCGGGTGCGCAGTGTCGCCGCCGCATCGCCGAGCGACTCGCCATCCCACGTCACCTTGTCGAAGCCGCGGCTGCCACCGTGCAGCGTGTGGGGACCGTCGTTGGCGGTGAGCGGGAATACGCGCCCGCCCATTTCGAAGCGCGCAGCGGCGATGCGATTGGCAAAGCGGCCGACGATGCAGCCGAGGTACGG
>CAYGWM010000023.1:10262-14546 GCA_964353555.1 uncultured Spirochaetales bacterium | reverse complement strand
TCGAGCCGTCGCGGAACTCGAAGTGGATGTGGCAGGTCGCGTCGTGGGTGATCGGGTCGTAGCGGTGCTGGTCCCAGACGTAGGTGAAGCTGCCGACGCGCCGGCGTTCCTGGCGCTTCTCCATCGACTCGGGGCCGCCGTAGGCGTCGATCACGAAGATGCCGTCGCTCTTCACGTGCGCATGGCAGCGGCGGAAGTAGTCGAGCAGCGCCGCGCGCTGCTTGAACAGGAAGAACGAGAAGTTGAAGGCGACCAGCACGTCGACCTTCGCGGTGCGCGCGCTGCGCACGTCCTCTTGCAGCAGCGTGATGCGGCGCGTCTGATCGTCGCTCAGCGTGTCGAGATTGTGGCGGCGCCCCCAATCGAGCGGATCGGGATCGAGGTCGACGCCGATCGCGCGGTTCTCGCGATGCGCCTTCACCCAGGCTGCGGCGAACGCGGCGGTGCCGCAGAAGTCTTCGCGCAGCGTGCGCGGCGCGCTGCCGTTGACGCGTTCGTACATGCGGCGCACGCGGACGACATCGCCTTCCGGGTCCTGCACCGATTTCTGGTAGAGCGCGTAGCGGTCGGCGCGCTCGGCGAGCGTGGCTCTCGCGAGCCCGCGTCCGGCGGTCTTGTTGCGCCGGATTCGACCCCCGTTCGCGAATGTGTGCGCCCCGAGCTGCATTCCGCGCGTTCCCCCGTTGGAAGACGCGCAGCTTGAAGCGCGTCGCGTGCTCCCGCAAGCCCGGCGTCGCTGCGTGCACAGTCTCGGCGTGCCGTTACCTTCCCGCCCCGATGACGACGACACGAAGCAGGTGCTGCATCGCGATCGTTCTGGCCATCGCGAGTGCAGCGAGCGTTGCGATCGCGGCCGAGCCGGGAAAGAAGACGGAGACTCGTGCGGTCGCGCCGCCGATGGAGCCGGGTGCCGACGGCTGGTACGACGCGAGTCCCCCCGACGCTTCCTTCCGGGTTCGCATGCCGGGCGTGTACCGCGGATTCGCCGAGGACGGGACGAACGAAGCGGGCGCGGTCACCTACACGGTCGGCGTACGTGCGGACCTCAGCGCCGCATTCGGCGTCCAGACCAACTACGTGGCGAGCTGCATCCAGCAGAAGGGCGACACGCGCAACGCGAAGGAGCGGCTCCAGGCGGTCATCGATCGCTGGGAGAAGCTCGGCACGATGCGTTACCGCAAGTTCATCGAAGGCAAGCCTCAGCCTGGTTTCGAGTTCGAGATGGCCGACGACGTGAAGGTTCTGCGCGCTCGCCTCTACGCGCCCGCGGCCGGAACCTGCACGTTGCTGATCACCTGGCGCCCCGCTGCCAAGCCGAGCGACGCCGACATCGAGAAGTTCTTCGGCTCGTTCGCGCTCGCCAAGCGCTGAACTGCGCATGCGCTGCCGACTGCGCGCGCGCTTTCGTCGCCGTCACCTTTGCCGGGCTTCGCGCGACTCACGGGTAGACCCAGTGGGAGTCGATCGATGCGCGACCTCGGACCGGCACTCGAGCGCCGCCAGCATACGCGGCAGCAACCGAAGGTCGCCTGCGAACTCTTTCTCGGCGCGCGCCGCTACGAGGCCACGATCGTCGACGCGTCGCGCGGCGGCCTCTTCGTCGCGACCGAGGCTCCGGTCTCGCCGTCCACGCTGGTGCGAGTCCGCCTCGAGGGCGCCGAGCGTTTCGCGGCGGTCGTGCACGAGCGCCACATCCCCCCGCGGCTGCGCGCGCTGCTGCCGCACGGCGTTGGCTTGCGCTGGGTGCGTTCGACGCGTTCCGAGTAAGATCCTCCGCGCCCACGCGGGAGGATCGACCAGTGCCGTACATCGAAGGTCGCGTCGTACACGACGCCGACGCGCACGTGATGGAAACGCCCGACTGGCTGGTGCGCTGCGCGGATCCGCAGATCAGGGACCGCGTCCCGCAGCTCTACCTGGCCACTACCCGGCCCGGTGAAGATCGGCTGATCGACCACTTCACGCGCAAGCACCGGGACCCCGCCTATCGCGCGCGCGACGCGGAAGAGATCATGCTGCGCAAGAACTGGGCGGCGACGGGCTCGTTCCTGAAGGAAGATCGCCCGCGGGCGCTCGATCTGCTCGGCGTCGCGTCGCAGCTGGTCTTCAACACCTTCCTGAACGGCTACTTCGCGCGCATCGATCACGAGGGCGATCTCGATCTCGCCTACGGCGTCGCGCGCGCCCACAACCGCGCGATGGCCGAGTTCTGCGCGGTCGACCGGCGGCTGCTCGCGACCGGCTACGTGCCGCTCGCCGACTTCGAGCGTGCGCGGGCGATGGCGAGCGAAGCGATCCGTGGCGGCGCCAAGGCGTTGCTGGTGCCGTCGCGCTGCCCGCGCGGTCATGCACCGAGCCACGTCGGGCTCGACCCCGTCTGGGCGATCGCGCAACAAGCTGGCCTGCCGGTCGTGTTTCACGTCGGTGGCGGCGGCGAGCTGCTGTCGCCCGACTACTTCAAGAACGGGCTTCCCGCCGAGAAGGACTTCCACGGCGGCGAGGAAAATTTCCGCTCGATCGACTACATGGCGATTCCGTATCCGCCGATGCAGACCGTCGCAACGCTGATTCTCGACGGCGTGCTCGAGCGCTTCCCGAGGCTGATGATCGGCGTGATCGAACAGGGCGCATCGTGGGTGCCGGGCTGGATGCGCACGCTCGATTCGGCGTTCGAGGCGTTTCGTCGTCATGAGCAGCGGCTTCAGAAGCTGTCGATGAAGCCGAGCGAATACGTGCGCCGCCAACTGCGCGTGACGCCGTATCCGACCGAGGACGTCGGCTGGATCATCGAACAGGCGGGTCCTGAGATCTGCTTGTTCTCCTCGGACTACCCGCACGTCGAAGGCGGCCGCAATCCGTGCAAGCGCTTCGAAGCGAGCACGACCGCGCTCTCGGAACACGCCCGTGAGCGCTTCTACTGCACGAACTTCGTCGAGCTGATGGGCAGCGCGCTTGGTTGACGGATCGGTAGGCCGATCCCCGTCAGATGGGCGCGCGCACGCGCTCGATGGTCTGCGCGGCGCCGGTGCGATCGCGGTGATGAGCTACCACGTCTTCGACTTCTTCCCCGCATACGAAGGCGCTCGCGCAGCGTTGCTCGCCTCGCCGCTCGGGATCTTCTTCAACGGCCTCGGCGCGCTGCACATGTTCTTCGTGCTGTCCGGCTATGTGCTCGCGCTTTCGCTCACGCGCGATGCACGACCGGGAAGGCTCCGGCGCTTTTACGTGCGTCGCGTGTTCCGGATCCATCCGCCCTACGTCGTGGGCGTGTTGTTCGCGTGGGGGATGACGTTGGGGCTCGAGAGGGTGTCCCTCGGCGCGCTGCCATTGGCTGCGAGCGCTTCCTGCGTCCACCTGCCCGCCCCGCTGCTGCCGCGCGCTCTGCTATTGCCGAGCCTGGCGTTCGGGCAGCTCCCAGTGGGCTGGTCGCTCTTCGTCGAACTCGCGATGTCGGTGATCTTCCCGCTGTTGCTGTGGATGGGCCGGCGGACCCACCCGCTGGCGCTCGTTGCGCTCGGCTTCTACTTGCTTCGGCCGCTCGACGCGCGGCTCGGCTTCCTGATCTTCACGCTCGACTTCGCGCTCGGCATCGCGGTGTTCCTGGCGCCGCCGCGGCTCGGGAGCTTCTTTGCCTCGCTGTCGGGCCGGGCCACCGCCGTGTGGATCGTCGCGACGATCGTGGTGCTCCAGTCGCCCTACGCCGTTTCGTGGTGGAACACCGGAGAGTCGGGCATGCACGACCGCAATGCGCCGAGCATGATCTTGCCGCTCGCGCTCGGCTCGGCAGTACTGGTCGCCGCCACCGTTCACCATCCGTCCGTGCGGCGGTTCTTTGCCGCGCGCTGGCTCGCCTCGCTCGGCACGATCTCGTTCAGCTTCTACCTGCTCCACTTCACGGTCCTCACCTTCCTCGTGTGCCGATTCACCGGGCATTCGCAGCCGGTCCCTGCGGTGATCGGGATCGGCGTCGTGGCGTTCGCGGTCTCGGTCGGCCTGTCGATCGTGGCGTACCGATTCGTCGAGGAACCCTCGATGCATGCCGGTCGCGTGGTAGCCCGGGCGATCGGATCGTGGCGCAGTCGAGCGGCGAAGGGGTCTTGACCGACCCCCGCACTCCAGGCTAAAAAAGAACCTGATTCGGATTCTGTTTCGCATTCGTTCTCCAGCGAAAGCGATGACTTGCCGAGCCCGTAGTCGCCGGAGGAGTCGCCCCGTGAGCGCACCGCACGCCGAGCACAGCCGCCTCGAGACCGTCGCGCGACCGAAGCAGGCGCGCGCGGAGCG
>CAYGWM010000023.1:1503-10162 GCA_964353555.1 uncultured Spirochaetales bacterium | reverse complement strand
TGCATGCGCGAACTGGTGCTGGTGTTCCGCGAACGCCGCGCGCTGATCCGCGCATTCGTCGCGCGCGCAATCCAGGACGTCGAGGCCCGCGGCGCCGCGCTGGCGTTCGAGCGCGAGGTCGCAGACCGCGTCGGCGCGTTGCTGCTCGCGCAGCCGGACACCGTGCGCCACCCGCGGCCGCAGCAGGCGATCGCGCTCGCGGTGGCGATCGTGTTCGCTTCGATGATCACGGGCGTGCTGATCGGCGACGCCCGTCACCCGTTCGCGCAGCTCTCCGACGAACAGGCGGCCGAAGAGCTGGCGCGCAATTTCCTTGGCTACTTGAGCCTCGATGAGGCGTTCCGGAGGACCTGATGCACTACCCCCAGCACAATCCGCTTCCGATTCCCGCGAGCGGCGAGCTCCAGAAGGTCAAGGGCACGATCGAGGCCGTCTTCGATTGGCACTACGAGCTGAAGCGCTCGAAGCTGCTCGACCTCTACGAGAAGGGCAAGGCGAACAGCTGGAACGCCACCGATCTCGCCTGGGACACGGAGGTCGACATCGAGAAGATGGTCACGCAGCGCCAGATGATGGGCGGCGGCGGCATGATCAACCAGCTGCTCGCGCCGCCGCGGCCGCTATCCGATCGCGAAGCGCTGACGCTGAACCTGAACATGAACGCCTTCATGCTCTCGCAGTTCCTGCACGGCGAGCAGGGCGCATTGCTCGCGACCGCGAAGATCGTCCAGACGGTGCCATGGGCCGAGGCGAAGTTCTACGCGGCGAACCAGGTCGCCGACGAGGCGCGCCACGTCGAGGTCTATCACCGCTACCTGACCGAGAAGCTCGGCGTCTCGTACGAGGTCCACCCGAGCCTCGCGACGCTGCTCGGTGACATCATGTCGGACACGCGCTGGGACGTGACCTACCTCGGCATGCAGATCATGGTGGAGGGACTCGCGCTCGCCGCCTTCGGCTTGCAGAAGATGATGATGGCCGAGGAGCCGCTGATCGTGGACATCACGACACGCATCATGGCCGACGAGTCGCGCCACGTGGCGTTCGGCGTGATCTCGCTCGAAGAGGTCACAAAAAGCTACACGGCGACCGAGCTGCGCGAGCGCGAAGACTTCGTGATGGAGGCCACCCATTTGATGCGCGAGCGGCTGTTGATGCAGCCGGTCTTCGAGCGGCTCGGTTGGCCCGCCGACGTTTGGGTGCCGTGGGCGCAGAACACGCCGTTCATGAAGGGCTTCCGCCAGATGCTGTTCTCGAAGATCGTGCCGAACCTGAAGCGACTCGGTCTGCTGACGCCGCGCGTGCGCGAGATGTACGGCAAGCTCGACCTGCTGCGCTTCGAGCACATGAAGGACAGCGTCGAGGATCCGGAAGTGATGCCGCCGCAAGAACTGGTGCAGTTGCTGATGCAGTTCCTGGCGAACCGCGCGCCGGCGGGTGTTGCGGCGAGCTGAGTGAACCGCGTGCGCGGTGCGACTGCGGTGGTCAGCGCACGCGCACCGCGCGCGCGGGAACTCCGTTCGATTCGAGCACCAGCGCGCGCGCGCGCCCGTCGGGTTCCAGCTCGAACGTCAATACGCGTGTGCCGAGCGTCCGGTACAGGAATCGCGTCTCCGATTGTGGCACGAGTGCGTAGGCGCGTAGGTCCTGCACCTGTGCGATCAGCATGTCGCCGCTGCGCGTGATCTCGATCGGTGGGCCGTCTTCGAACTGGAACGTACCCAGGTACGCGCCGAGTCGCTCCGGGGCGATCGCAAAATCGGCGTGCAGATTCCGGACGATCCACTGCTGCTCGGCTGCGATCGTGGTCAACACCAGGTGATCGGCGCAGAGTCGCTCGTTTGCGTCGAAGATCGCGGGCTCGTTGACGAAGTCGCCGCAGCCGCGCTCGGCGACGCGGTAGCGCTGGTAGAGCTGCGTCGCCGGGTGGAGGAACGCCAGCGCCGCGGCGCCGACCACCGCGATCGACGCAACGCGCGGCCATTGGCCACGCTGCACCACGCGCGCCACCAGCGCGGCCGCGCTGCGCCCGATCCCATCGACGCCGACGCCGGCGAGCACGAAGAACACCGGCAGCGACGAGATCAGGAAGCGGATGTCGAAATACTTCGAGAACGGACGCGATGCGAACACCAGCAGCGGTGCGGTCGCCCAGCCGAGGATTCCGAGCGACACCAGATCGCGACGCGCGGCCACGCGCATCGCGCCGACGAGGAAGATCAACTCGTAGAGATGCGCCGTCACGCCGTCGCCGCTGCCCCAGCGCTGCACGAGCGCGTCGAAAAAACGCGGTGTCAGGGCCAGCACGTGATTCGGCGCTGCGCCCTGTCCAGCCAGCAATCCCGCGACGTTGCCGAGCTGCGGCAGATACGCGACGCCCACCGCGAGGAAGCTGAGGCCCAGCGCACCACGATCGGCCCGGGCGCGCGGACTGCGCGCGACGTGCAACAGCGCGAGTCCCGCTGCGATGCCCACGTGCAGCAGCGCCAGGTGGTAGGTGTAGAGCGCCGCCACGGCGCAGAGCGCGAACCCCACCAGCCACCTTCGCCTGCCGCGCAGCAGGAACGCGAAGAGCGCGAGGTACTGGCCGGTGGTCAGCGCCAGCCCCGGCATGTACGGCCGCGCTTGCTGCGAGAAATCGACGTGGTAGAGCGAGATCGCCGCGAGGAACGCAGCGAAGAGTCCCGCCCAGCGACCCGCGAGCAGCGCGGCGAGCGCGCCGATCCCGGCGATCGACGCGAGGCCCATCAGAACGGACGGTAGGCGCAGCCGAAGCGGGGTCTCGCAGCCGCGCGCTGCAAGCCACGGCAGCAGGTACGCGAACGGTGGGTGCTGGTAGTCGTCGAGACTGCCGCTGCGCCAAAGCGCAGTCAGCGTCGGCGCGTTCGCGACGACGCCCGCGGTGTGTCTTTCGTCGAGCCAGAGCGGGCGGCGGTCCAGCGTCTCGAGACGCCAGCTCGCGGCAAGCAGCGCGATCGCAGCCGCGAGCAGCCACCACGCGACGCGCGCACCTCGTTCGGTCCGTTGCATCGGCGGCGAGTCTACCGGGACGCGCACCGATTCGGAGCACCCACCCGCCGGAACCCCGTCAGGCAAAGCGCTTGATCAGTGCCTTCTTGAACTTCGTGTAGGGCGGATAGGCCAACTTCGGATCGACCTTCGTGCTCTTCTTCAGCACCGACTTGTGGTGCGAGAAGGTCTCGAAGCCGTGGCGACCGTGGTAGGCGCCCATGCCGCTCTCGCCGACGCCGCCGAACGGAAGATGCGCGTTGCCGACGTGCCAGACGACGGTGTTCACGCTGACGCCGCCCGCGCTGGTGCGCGCGAGCACCGCGTCCTCCACTTGCTGGCGCGACGTGAAGACGTAGAGCGCGAGCGGCTTCTCGCGCTCGTTCACGAAGCGGATCGCCTCGTCGATGCTCGCGATCGGCAGGATCGGCAGGATCGGCCCGAAGATCTCCTCCTGCATCACCGGCGATTCGGGCGACACGTTCTGCAGGATCGTCGGCGCGACGTAGCGATCGGCGCGATCGACCTGACCGCCGACGGCCGCGGTGCCGCTCTCCAGTAGCTTCGCGAGGCGATCGACGTGTTGGTCCGAGACGATCCTCGCGAGATCGGGGCTGCGCTGCGGATCGGCGCCATAGAACGCGCGGATGTTCTTCGCGAGCAGCTTCACCAGTTCGTCTTCGCGCGAGGGGTGTACCAGCACGTAGTCCGGCGCGACGCAGGTCTGGCCGCAGTTGACGAACTTGCCCCACGCGATGCGCCGCGCGGCGACTTCGAGATCGCATTCGGCATCGACGATGCACGGACTCTTGCCACCGAGCTCCAGCGTCACCGGCGTCAGGTGTTTCGCGGCGGCCTGCATCACGATGCGACCGACACGACCGTTTCCGGTGTAGAAGATGTGATCGAAGCGCTCGGCCAGCAGCGCGGTCGTCTCCCGCACGCCGCCTTCGACGCACGCGACGACGCCCTGCGCGAAGCTCTGCGCGAGCAGCTTCGCGAGCACGCCCGAGGTGTGCGGCGTCATCTCGGACGGCTTCACCACCGCGACGTTGCCGGCCGCGAGCGCGGCGGCGAGCGGCGCCATCGCGAGCTGCACCGGATAGTTCCACGGCGCGATGATCAGCACGACGCCGAGCGGCTCGCGCATGACGAACGACTTGGCGGGCTGGAGCGCGATCGGCGTCGTGGCGCGCTGCGGCTTCATCCACGACTTCAGCCGCTTGCGCATCTCGGCGATCTCGGTCGCGACGACGCTGATGTCCATCAGGAAGCCCTCGATCGCGGGCTTGCGCAGATCGGCGGTCAGAGCCTGCGAGATTGCGGCCTCGTTGTCGCGCAGCATCGACTCGAGCTTGCGCAGCTGTTCGAGTCGCCACGCGAGCGGGCGCGTCTCGCCCGACTGGAAGCGCGCGCGCAGGTTGGCGACGAGATCGGGGATGCCGTCGACGTCGGCGTGGGGGACGGGCGGAAGCGAAGCGGCGACGCTCATGAGGTTCTCCTGTTGGCTCGGCGGCGGACGCGCGTGGACCCGAGCCATCGCCACTGTAGCCTCGCAGAATGAAGGCGGCCGATCCCCGTGTCCCGCGTAGCGAGGCAAAGCCGAGCGGCGACGTCCGTCAAGCCGGACCGCGAAGGCCCCGCCCGCTCGATCTACTGGGCACGGTCGCCGCGATCGCCGCGATCGTGCCGGGTCTCGGCGCCGGTCTCGCGAGGCTCGCGACGACGCGCGATCGCCGCCGCGCGATCAACCGCGCGATCGAAGTCTGGGGCGACCTCGGCACGCGCGCGGCCGGCGTCGCGCTCGCGGTCACCGGTCGCGAACATCTCGCGCTCCGGCCGGCCGTCTTCGTCTTCAATCACCAGAGCGGCGCCGATCCGTTTCTGTTGTGCGCGCTGCTGCGGCGCGACTTCGTCGGCGTCGCGAAAGCCGAGATCAGCAGCAACCCGCTGCTCGGGCCGGCCTTCGCGTTCGCCGACACCGTCTTCGTCGACCGTGCCGATCACGAGCAGGCCGTACGCGCGCTCGACCCCGCCGTTGCAACGCTGCGTCGCGGCCTGGGAATCCTGATCGCGCCCGAAGGCACGCGCAGCGCCAGCTTCGACGTGGCCCCATTCAAGAAAGGCGCCTTCCGGATCGCGCTGGTCGCGCGCGTGCCGATCGTGCCGATCGTGCTGCACGACGCGCGCAACCTGCTGCCGCGCGGTGGCTGGATCATGCGCGCCGGCACGGTGCACGTCTCGGTGCTGGCGCCGATCGCGACGGAGGCGTGGTCGATCGAGACGCTCGACGCGAACGTCGCGGCGGTGCGGGAGTGCTTCGTCGCGACGCTCGCGCGAGGCATCTAGTTCTTCTTCGGAAACCCCAGCTCGCCGAGCTTGCGCGCGATGTCCTGGCCGGCGGTGTCGGTGGCGACTTCGGTGTCGATCGCGCGCAGCACGCCGTCCTTGTCCACGTAGTAGGTCCAGCGCTTCGCATAGCCGCCGCCGCCGACACCATACGCCGTCGCCACGCTGCCGCCCTCGTCCGACAGCAGCACCTGCTTCGCGTCGACCGACTTCGCGAATTCGGCGTTCTGCTGCGGTGGATCGACGCTCACCATGAAAACGGCGGCGTCGTAGGCGGCGATTGCGGCTGCGTTGTCGCGCAGATCTTCGAGTTCGGCGGTGCAGCCGCTCGTGAACGCCTTCGGGAACCACGCGAGTACGAAGCCGCGCTTGCCGGCGAAATCGGCGAGCGTGTAGGTCTTGCCGTCGGAGCCCTGCAGCTTGAAGTCGGGCGCACGCTGACCGACTTCGAGCGCGAACGCGCTCGATGCGAAGAGGAACAGCGCGACCGGGAGAAGTCGAGCGAGGTGTTTCATCCGCCGAGCCTAGCCAGCGATGGCGCGCCGGCCAGCGTGGATCACTTCGTGGCCTCGAGCTGATCGATCACCACCGCGGTCGAGTCCGTGTATCCGGTGCCGACCAACCGCGCGAGGCGCGCCATCAGGTAGCGGCGCACGAAGCGCTGCCGCACCGAATCGGCTTCCGCGGGATCCTCGACGACGCGCGCGCGGCCGCGCAACCGCGTGCTGCCGATCTGCACCACGACGTCGGGATTGGCGCGCGCGTTGCGCAGCCAGTTCGGCCCTTTCGCGTCACCGGTGAGGAAAACCTTGCCGTCGCCGAGCGCGAACCAGATCGTGACGGTCCGCGGCTCGCCGCTGTTGCGGCCGCGCGCGGTGAGCCTGCAGTTCCAGTGGCGGTCGAGGGCGGCAAAGTCGATGGCACTCATGCGGGTGGCTTCCCTTCGATCAAGATTGGAAACTGGCGGCGTGCGTCGTTGCAGAGCTGACTGGCGCCCGCTGCGCCGCCGTCGCCCGTCGCGGCGATGCGAGCGCCGTCCGGCGCGAACTGCACGATGTACGCCTTGCGCACGTCCCTCGTGCGGTTCGGCCCGGTCGCGTGCGGCGTCAGGCTCGAGAACACCACGGCGGAGCCCGCGCGCACTTCGCAGCACAGCGCGCCCGGCGCTTCTTCGAGACAGCGCCAGCCGAGTGGCGTCATCCAGTGTCGCAGCGTGCCGCGCCGATGCAGGCCGGGGACGATCCACGGACAGCCGTTGTCGCGCGTCGCATCGGTGAGCGCGATCCACACGGTCAGATAGTTCTGCGGCTCGATGTAGGTGTAGCCGTTGTCCTGGTGCCACGGGAAATCGTCCAGCGTGCCCGGCTTCTTGTAGACCGCTTGATCCCAGTAGAGCCGCACGTCGGGGCCGACGAGGTCATGAACGAGATCCTGAAAGAGTTGGCTGGCGCAGAACGCGCGGAGTGTCTCGGAGCGCTGCACCAGGTGCGTCGTGAAGGTGATCTCGCCGGCGCGCGCGATGAAGATCTTTTTGTCGGGCAGCGACTGGAGCGCCGCCTCGACCTTCGCCTCCCAAGGATCGATCTCCGCAATGACGGTGCGCAGCAGCTCCGGCGAGAGCGCGTCTGAGAGTATGCAGTAGCCCCGTTCATCGAAATCGCGCGCCTGTGGCGCCGTGAGTCGCCGATACGGGCCGCGCGGCGCGAGCCAGGTGAAGTCGCGATTGCGCGGGTGCGGCTCGGGCGTCATCGCGCGCAGTGTCCGCGAGAGGGGGCGCCGCGGTCAAGCCGGGCTGTGCGCAAAGCGGTAGCGCCACAACTCCGGCACGCGCCACGCTACGATCGCCAGCACGACGAGACAGCCGACGCCGCCGCTGACGACCGCGAAGGGCGCGCTGGTCGCGGCCGCGACGAAGCCCGACTCGACCGCGCCGAGCTGGTTCGAGGCGGCGATCGCGATCATGTTCACCGCCGAGACGCGACCGCGCAGTTCGTCGGGCGTCGACAGCTGGATCGTCGTCTGCCGCATCACGACGCTCACTTGATCGGCCATGCCGGCGATCATGTAGGCGGCCACCGACAGCGGGAATGCGCGCGAGAGGCCGAACACGATCGTGGCGACGCCGTAGACGGCCACCGCGGCGAGCAGCGCGCGGCCGGCCTTCACAGTCGTGGGTCGCAGCATCATCACCAGCGCAGAGCTGAACGCGCCGAGTTCGAGCGACGACGACAGCAGGCCGTAGCCGCGCGCGCCGACGTGCAGGATGTCGGCCGCGAAGATCGGCAGCAGCGCGGTCGCGCCGCCGAAGATCACCGCGAACATGTCGAGCGTCATGCAGCCCCAGATCAGCGGACTCCTGCGCACGAAGGCGATTCCCTCGCGCACCGCACGCCAGCTCGGCGCGCGTCGCTCGGGCGCTTCGCGCACCGGCCGCACGAAGCCGAGTCCGACGAGGTTCATCGCGACCAGCACGCCGTAGGCGGCGTACGCGGCGCCGACTCCGCCGCTGGCGATCAACATGCCGCCGATGGCCGGGCCGCTCGCGAACGCGAGCGCCTGCGCGGTGGAGGAGAAGGTGATCGCGCGCGGGAACACCTCGAGCGGGACGAGGCTCGGCACCAGCGCCTGACGCGCCGGCGAATCGAACGAGAACGACACCGAGATGCAGAAGATCGCCGCGTACAGCAGCGGGAGTGAGACCTCAGCGCGCTGGGTTGCGAAGTAGAGCAGCGCGCCGCACGCGATCATCGGGAGCTGCGCCAGGCGCATGATCGTGCGGCGGTCGTAGGCATCGGCGACGACGCCGCCGAGCAGCGTCAACGTCAGTGCCGGCACGAACTGCACGAGCCCGACGAGCCCCAGGTAGAACGCCGACCCGGTGATCGCGAAGACGTGCCACGCCACCGCCGCGCGCAGCAACGTCATCGACGTCGCCGCGCAGAAGCGGCTGGCGAGATAGATCCAGAATGTGCGCGGAATGCGCGGCGCCCCCATCGCTCCTAGCATGCGCGATCGCTCGAGGAGATTGCCATGACGGAGTTCGTGATCCGCCCCGCACGCCAAGACGACGCCTCGTTGCTGGCATGGGCCGTGATCGAAGCGGCGCGCTCGCATCGGCCGCGCGGCTTCTGGGATCTGTGGGTTCCGGATGCCGATGCGCGCCTCGCGTTCGTCGAGCAACTGCTCGTCGAGGAGATCGCGCGCGCGACGCCGTTCTTCGGCTGCATGCACGAGACACCGCCGGGCGCGTGGCTGGTGGAGTCGGTCGCGACGCGGCCCGAGGCGCGGGGGCAGGGGCTCG
>CAYGWM010000023.1:0-1403 GCA_964353555.1 uncultured Spirochaetales bacterium | reverse complement strand
GCCAACGCCAACGGAGAACGCTGTATGCCGACGATCGTCGAGACTGGACTCGGGAAGGTGCAGGGATTCGAACAGGACGGCGTGCGCGTGTTTCGCGGCATTCCGTTCGCGAAGCCGCCGGTCGGCGAACTGCGCTTTCGCGCGCCCGAGAAGCCCGCGCCGTGGGCCGGGGTCCGCGACGCGACGAAGTACGGCCCGGTTTCGCACCAGCCGCCGCTGATGCTGGCTGCGCTGCCCGGCTTCGACGTCGGCGAGCAGAGCGAGGATTGCCTCTACCTGAATGTGTACGCGCCCGCCGGCGCGGGTGCCGCAAACCACAAGCCTGTAATGGTCTGGATCCACGGCGGCGCCTTCGTGATCGGCGCCGGCTCGCAGTCGATCTACGACGCTTGCAAGCTCGCACGGCGCGGCGACGCGGTGATCGTCACGATCAACTACCGGCTCGGCGCGCTCGGCTTCCTCGACCTCGGCCAACCGGAACTCGCCGCGCCCAACGCGGGGCTGCTCGATCAGATCGCTGCGCTCGAGTGGGTGCGCGATCACATCGGTGCGTTCGGTGGCGATGCCGGCAACGTGACGATTTTCGGCGAGTCGGCGGGCGGGATGAGCGTCGGCACGCTGCTCGGCTGCCCGGCTGCGCGCGGCCTCTTCCACAGGGCGATCCCGCAGAGCGGTTCGTGTCAGGCGATCCACGCGGATCGCGAATCATCGACGGCGATCACCGCGGCCGTTCTTTCTGGGCTCGGCATGGCGACCCCGAACGTGAAAGAGCTGCGCGAGGTGCCGATCGACAAGCTGAAGCAGGTGCAGCAGACGGTGAGCTTCCAGATGCTCGCGCTCGGAGGCACGCAGCTGTTGCCGTTCCAGCCGGTGGTCGATGGCCATGTGCTGCCGCGCCATCCACTCGACGAGATCCGCGAAGGCATCGCGCGCGACGTGCGCGTGTTGATCGGGACCACGCGCGACGAGTGGAAGCTCTTCGGTTTCATGGATCCGCAGGTGCGTCAGCTCGATGGCGATAAGATCGCCGAGCGCATCCAGCAGCGCTTGCCGCACGCCGACGGCGCGAAAATCGCCGCCGGCTATCGCGCGACGCGTCCGGAAGCGGATTGGCCGTCGATCTGGATTGCGATCGAGACGGATCGGATCTTCCGCATTCCGGCGATCCGTGTGGCCGAAGCGCAGCGAGCGCATCAACCCGATGTGTTCATGTACCTGTTCACCTGGGAGTCGCCGGGTTTCGGCGGTCTGCTCGGCGCCTGTCACGCGATCGAGATTCCATTCCTTTTCGACTGCCTCGATCTGCCCGGCGCCGACAAGTTCATCGGCAGCGGTCCGGACGCGCAGCGACTCGCAGAGCGCACGATGGATTCGTGGCTCACGTTCGCGAAGAGCGGCGATCC
>CAYGWM010000022.1:42104-52490 GCA_964353555.1 uncultured Spirochaetales bacterium | reverse complement strand
ACGTGTCGTAGACGACGTCCTTGCTGGCACCGCGCGCAATGCCGTCGGGCGACGACACCAGCAGTTGGCACGGGCCGTCGTAGCAGGCGTGACAGACGACGCAGCGATTCTCGAGCACCGGCTTCACGTCGGCTTCGAACGAAACCGTGCGATCGACCGGAGCGAGCGGCGGCAGCTCCGCGGCGGCCGTCCGCGCGCGTGAGCCCTCGAGCGGACCGGGCGTCGCGCAGGTCATGGCGGCCGTTGCGATCACGACCAGCGCGGCAAGAGCAATGGGCAACAGGCGGCGAAGCGGCATCGGCGATTCTCTCCGGTCGGTACTTTCCGCGGCAGCGTAGTCCGCTGCCACGGGATCGCAGCCTCCCAGCGCCGGGATCCGTCTCAGCGCGGGCGCGCCATCCGCTTCCGGCGCAGCCGCGCGTACAGCGGCGCGAGCAGCGCCAACTCCGCGCCGATGCCATCAGGTGTCACGTTCAGGTCGATCGCGCCGGCGAGGCCGATCACGCCCGCGCTGCCGCTGTCGAAGCGATCGACCAGCGTCAGCGCGCCACTCTGCGCGTCGCGTCTGAACACCGCCAGCTTGCCGGGCGTGAGACCGCCCACGCCGGAATAGCGGCCATCGCTGATCGCATACACGCTCGCGCCGTCGGGCTCATGGCGATCCCGCGCGGTTCGCCGCAGCCGAAGAGGTTCTCGGGGATCGCCGCGACGAAGCTGAGCGTGCCGTTCGGAGCGCGTGCAAACGCCGCCACGCCGCCCACGCCAGGAACCGTCGTAGGGCGACTCGCGCGCGCCTCGAAAGCCGGCACGTGCACGTTCGCGCCGTCGCCGCTGACCAGCACATCGACCGGCGTATCGAGTGCGTAGAGACCGGGACCCGAGCCATCGGTGAGAGAGCCGCGATAGGTGATCGCGCCGGTCCCGAGATCGCAATCGAACCAGGTGATGGCGCTGGTGCCCGCGCTAGCGATACCGGCAGCGACGTACAAGTGCTCGCCATCGGGGCTCGTCGCGATCGCGAATGGCCGATCGAGATGCGGAATGGTGCCGGGCGGCGTTCCGGTGCTGCCGACCACGCGATCGACGAACGTGAGCGCTCCGGTCACTGCGTCGCGCGCGAACCAGAGGATCGACGCGTGTGCAGTCGCGACCGCGTAGACGAAGCGGCCATCCGGGCTGGTCACGACGTCGTTCGGACGCCCCATGCCGGTGATGCCGTTCGAGCCATTGAGCACCCCGCGCCGAACAGCACCGGTCCGGCCGCATCGACAGGCGCCGCGACGAGCGACGCGAATACGAGAGCGAGCAGGGGCGAGCGGCAATCCATCGGCAACTCCAGCATGGAATCGGTGGATCCCCGGATCGTGGCTGCCCACTCGCGGCGATTCGGATACCTGCCGGGCAGGGCGCGGCCAAGTCGGCCAGACTGATGGCACCTCAGACCGGACAGGAGTTGCCGATGGAATTCAATCTCGCCGACCTCTTCGAGCAGGCGGCCGATCACTTCGGGCCGCGCGAATGCCTGGTCGCGAACGGCGTGCGCCGCACCTACTCCCAGATGGAGGCGCGCGCCAACCGGCTCGCGCATCACCTGGCACGCAACGGCATTGGCCCGGGCGATCACGTCGGCATCTACGCACAGAACTGCGTCGAATGGGTCGAGACGCTGTGGGCCGTGTTCAAGATCCGCGGCGTCTGGGTGAACATCAACTACCGCTATGTCGAGGACGAACTGCGGTACCTCGTCGCCAACGCAGATCTGAAGGCGCTGGTCTTCGCGCGCCAGTACGCGCCGCGCGTCGCTGCGGTGCGGGACGCGATGCCGGATCTCGTGCACGCGATCGTGATCGAAGACGGCAGTGAAGCGGAACTCGGCGGCACCTTTGCCATCGACTTCGAAGCTGCGATGGCCGATGGCTCGCCAGATCGCGACTTTGCGAAGCGCTCGGGCGACGACCGTTACATCCTCTACACCGGCGGCACGACCGGCCTGCCGAAGGGCGTGCTGTGGCGCCACGAAGACGTGTTCTTCGCGCTCGGTGGCGGCATCGACCAGACCACCGGTGCGAAGGCGCAGCAACCGAGCGACATGATCGCGCGCGGCGAGGCGCCGGGTCCGCGCAACTACTTCTCGATCGCGCCGCTGATGCACGGCGCTACACAGTGGTCGGTGATGAGTCGCTCCTTTGTCGGCAACAAGAACGTGCTGGTCGCGAAATTCGATCCGGCGGAAGTCTGGCGGCTCGTCGCAGAAGAGCAGGTGCAGGCGCTGATGATCACCGGCGACGCGATGGGCCGTCCGCTGGTCGAAGCGCTCGATGAACCCGGTCCGAAACACGATCTGGCGTCGCTGTTCCTGGTCACCAGCACCGCGGCTGTTTTCTCGCCGACCGTGAAGGACGACTTCTTCCGCCACTTTCCCAACCTGTTGATCGTGGACGGCGTCGGCGCTTCGGAGAGCGGCGGCAATGGCTTGCTGCTCTGCACCAAGGGCAACACCCGGATGCTCGGCGGCGGGCCGACCTTCAAACCCGGCCCCGGCACGGTGGTGCTCGACGACGAACTGCGTGTGCTCGAACCGGGATCGGAGCGCATCGGCAAGATCGCACGCACGGGTCACATCCCACTCGAGTACTACAAGGATCCGGTGAAGAGCGCCGAGACGTTCTTCATCGCGCCGGACGGCCAGCGCTATTCGATGCCCGGCGACTTTGCGCGCGTCGAGGCCGATGGCCAGGTGACGTTGCTCGGACGCGGTTCGGTGTCGATCAATTCGGGCGGCGAGAAGATCCATCCCGAGGAAGTCGAGCAAGCGATCAAGTCGCACCCCGACGCCTACGACGCAGTGGTGATCGGCGTTCCCGACGAGCGCTTCGGCAACCGCGTCGCGGCGATCGTTCAGCCCCGTGCCGGCGCCACGCTGACGCTCGACGAGATCCAGTCGCACTGCCGCAAGCACATCGCTGGCTACAAGGTTCCGCGTCAACTCACGCTCGTTGCCGAGATCGAGCGCTCGCCGGCCGGCAAACCCGACTACCGCTGGGCCAAACGCGTCGCGCTGGGCGACGCGAACCTCACCAACGAGTAGCCAGCCCCCGCCCCAACGCCCGCGCCGCAACATCGGGGACGTTCGTTGCGGCGGTTGACTTGGGGACGTTCGTTGCGCGATCGGCTGCGTGCAAGACGCAACGAACGTCCCCGGCGCAACTCACGCAACCAACGTCCCCAACGCAACCCCATGCAACTCAGCCGGCGGTTTGGGCGCCGTCGATGTTGAGGACGGCGCCGTTGATGTAGCGGGCTTCGGCGGAGGCCAGGTACGCGACGGCGGCGGCGATCTCGTCCGGCGCGGCGAGTTCCATCAGCGGCATCAGCTTCTGGATCAGTGCGGGGTCGACGCCTTCCGGGAACTTCACGTTCGCGGTGAGCGGCGTCTTCACACCGCCCGGCGCGAGCGCGACGACGCGTAGGCCGCGCTTTGCGTACTCGACCGCCAGACACTTCGTGAGCGAGATCACGCCCGCCTTCGTCACCGAATAGGGCAGCGTGTACGCTTGGCCCTTCACGCCCGCGGCGGATGCCATGTTGACGATCACCCCGCGCGTCGCGAGCAGGTGCGGGATCGCCGCCTGGCACAGGAAGAACACGCCGGAGAGATTTACCGCCAGCATGCGATTCCACTCCGCCTCGGAAATCTCCGTTGCGTGCGCGAAGCCCATGATCCCGGCGACGTTGCAGAGCACGTCGAGTTGGCCGAAGCGCAGCGCCGCGGCGGCGATCACGTCGCGGCACGCGGTCGGGTCTGCGACATCGAGCCGCTGCGCGACCGCCTCGTGCCCAGCCGCTTCGATCGCGGCAACGGTCTCGGCGAGGGCGATCTCGTTGACGTCGGTCGCGAAGACGTGCGCGCCTTCGGCGGCGAGTCGAAGCACGGTGGCGCGGCCGATTCCGGACGCGGCGCCGGTGACGAATGCGACTTTGCCGACGAAGCGCTGCATGCCCACCGGACGGTCCTCGACCCGGGCCGGCGCGTCAACGCGGGGCTTCGCACGCTGTGCTGGTCTAGGCTCCGCGCCGCTTCCGAGGAGCCGTTCCTGTCGCCGCTGATCCGACCGGCCACTGACGTTCGCGTCTTCGACGAAACCGTCGACGTGCTGGTGCTCGGGCTCGGCTGTGCCGGCGCCGCGGCTGGCCTCGAGGCGTCGCGCGCGGGTGCGCAGACACTCGTGCTCGAACGCGCGGGTGGCGGCGGCGGAACTTCCGCAATGTCCGGCGGCGTCATCTATCTCGGCGGCGGCACCGCGCTGCAGAAGGCGTGCGGCTTCGAGGATTCGACCGAGGCGATGTTCCAGTACTTGATGGCCTCGTGCGGCGACGGACCCGACGAGGCGAAGCTGCAGCTCTACTGCGATGGCTCGGTCGCGCACTACGACTGGCTGGTCGCGCAAGGCGTCCCGTTCAAGCCGGTCTTCTATTACGGCTGCAGCGGCGAGCCGCCCACCGACGACGGCTTGGTCTGGTCGGGCTCCGAGCGCGCGCATCCGTTCTGCGAGGTCGCAACGCCCGCGCCGCGCGGTCATGTGCCACAGATGGAACACCAGGCCGGGCCGATGCTGATGCGATCGCTGCTAGCGGCGGTCGAACGCAGCGATGCGCGCGTCGCCGCGAACCATCGCTGTGTGGCGCTGGTGCGCGAAGTCGACGGCGCGATCGTCGGCGCGATCGTCGAGTCGTTCGGCGAGACCCGCAGCGTCCGCGCGCGCGGCGGCGTCGTGCTCGCAACGGGCGGCTTCATCAACAACGAGTCGATGCTCGCCGCGCACCTGCCGCTGGTGCGGCGCTGCAAGTTCCGAGTCGGCGCCGAGGGCGACGACGGCAGCGGCATCAGGCTCGGAATCGCCGCGGGCGCTGCGACGCTTCACATGGACAAAGCATCGATCTCGTTGCCCGCGACGCAGCCGTGGGGACTCAAGCGCGGGATTCTCGTCAACGCGCAGGGCCAGCGCTTCGTCAACGAGGACGCGTACTACGGCCGGCTCGGCGAGTTCGCGCTGTTCCATAATGGCGGTCGTGCCTGGCTCGTCGTCGATGACGCGGTGTTCGAGAAGCCCGAGTACCCGCGCCGCGTCGCAGCGGTCGGCGAGACGGCTGGCGATCTCGAGCGCGAACTCGCGCTGCCGGCCGGCAGCCTCGGAGCGACACTCGCGCTCTACAACCACCACGCCGCGCGCGGCGAGGATCCGGTCTTTCGGAAGTCGCGCGACTACGTGACACCGCTCGTGACGCCTCCGTTTGGCGCATTCGACTGCACGACCGAGGCGTCGATCTACGCCGCGTTCACGCTGGGCGGCCTCCACACCGACGTCGACGGTCGCGTGCAGGGTCCCGATGGCGCGCCGATCCCGGGCCTGTTCGCCGCCGGTCGCTGCACGTCGGGTCTGTCGGTGGGCGGCTATTCGAGCGGATTGTCGCTCGGCGACGGCACGTTCTTCGGCCGTCGCGCGGGCGGCGCAGCCGCGAACGACGCATCGTGAGCAGCGCCAGCCCGCGCGAGCGTCTTCCTCGCTCGCTGCTGTTCCTCTATGGCGCCCCCAGCTTCGCCGGCGCCGCGATGCTCGTCCCGATCTACATCCACTTGCCGAAGTTCTACTCGGACGTGGTCGGCGTGTCGCTCGGCTATCTCGCGATCGCGATCGCTGCGGCGCGCGCGCTCGACGCGCTCTCGGATCCGCTGGTCGGCTGGCTCTCCGATCGCTCGCGCTCGCGCTTCGGGCGGCGGCGACCGTTCATCGCGCTGGGCGCTCCGCTCTGCGCGCTCGCGTTCTACGCGCTGTTCGCGCCGCCCGTGACGCTCTCCGTGCAGGCTGCGTCCAACTGGTTCGCGGTGAGCTTCGTGCTCTATTTCATCTTCCACACGCTCTATTCGCTGCCGCACTACGCGCTCGGACCCGAGCTGACGCTCGACTACCATGAGCGTTCGCGGCTGTTCGGCTACCGCGAGGGCTTCAGCATTCTAGGCACGGTGATCGCCGCCGCGCTGCCGGGTCTGCTGGTGAGCGCCGGCGGCATGAGCGAACGCGCCGCGTTCACCGCGCTCGGTGCTGGCTTCGCGGCCCTTCTGACCGCCGCGTGCCTGCTCCTCGCGGTGCGCGTGCGCGAGCGACGCGAATTTGCCGAGCGTCCGTCGAACCCGTTCGTGCCGGGCGTGCGCCGCGCGCTGCGCAATCGCCCGTTCCGGATTCTATTGAGCTCGTACGTCGTCGGCAGCGCTGCCGGCGCGATCCCCGGCACCTTCATGCCGTTCTTCAATGCCTACGTGATCCGGTCCGAGAACGAAGCGGGCTGGCTCGCGGCGTTCCTCGCCGCGTACTTCGGCGCTGGATTCCTGTTCCTGCCGGCCTGGGTGTGGGCGGCGCGACGCTTCGGCAAGAAACCGACGTGGCTCGTGAGCTTCCTGTTCGGCATCACCGGCGGCGCTGGCATGTTCTTCCTTGGTCGCGGCGACACGCTGCCGACACTGTTTCTGATCGCCTGGTCCGGTTCGTCGTTTGGCGCGGGACTCTTTCTTGGTCCTTCTATCCAGGCCGACGTGATCGACTACGACGAGCTGCACACCGGCAAGCGCCGCGAGGCCCAGTACAGCTCGTTCTGGGCGATGCTCCCGAAGTTCGTCGCGATCCCGAGCGCGGCGATCCCGATCGCGGTGCTCGCGACGATCGGCTACGTGCCGAACGTCGAACAGACGCCGGAAGTCGTGCTCGCGATCAAGGCGATCTTCGCGCTGCTACCGGCGTTCTTCTCGGCGCTCGCGTTCGTCGCGGCGTTGCGCTTCCCGATCGACGAGCGGATCCATGCACTCATCCGGGACGGCATCGCGGCGCACGCGAAGGGCCAGTCCGCGATCGATCCGCTGACCGGCGCCACCGTGCTGCCGCCGCGTTCGCGTGCGGTGGACGAAGACACCGGCTGGTTCCTCGACAACTTCACGCATCGCGAACTCGCCAGCTATCTCGCGCACGGCAGCACGTGGCTACTCGCGCGGGTCTGGTTCGCGGCGTTGGCGTCGCTTGCGGTCTGTGCCGGAGCAGCCTGGATCGCAGCCGACCGCGTGACGAGTCTCGAGGCCGACCCCGGCGCGATCGCGGTGCTCGCGATCGTCAGTGCCGGCTTCGCGCTCGCGGTCTTCTTCTTCCATGTCGTGCGACTGCTCCAGTCGCGGCGCTTGCTGCGCGGCGACGTGCCGCTGGCAGCGATCGCGGCGTGGCTCGATGGCGAAGTCGAAGGGGCGACGCTCGCCCCCGTCGCCACGGACGCGCTGGGTTAGTCTGGCGCGATGCGCGCGTCGCTCGCCGCCCAGGTCCTGCTCGTGCGCGCCGTCGAGGAGACGCAGCCGGCGCGGGCCGCATCTCCCGAAGCGGCGGAAGCGGACGCGGCCGCGAGCGCGGAGGACGCCGAGGGCGAAGCGGCGTGGGTCGCGCGGCGTGCGGCGTACCGGCTCGGTCACGATCTCGCGGGTTATCGCCCACTGTTGATGCTGGCGCAGGCGCCGCGCGCCCCTTTCATCGCGCTGCTGATTCCGTTCGGGCTCGGCGCGCTCGCGAACTCGCTCGGCCCCGCCGCGCAGATCCACGTGCTCTACAACCCGATCGCGGTGCTCGTGGCTTGGAACCTCAGCCTGTATGCGATGCTGATTGCAGCGCCGTTGTTGTGGCGCCGCAAGCGGAGCGCGCAGCGAGCCGAAGGCGAGCGAAGTTCATCAGGACGAGTGCGGGATGGCAATTTTCCGCACGCCTCCCAGTTGCCGGCCATGCCCGAGCGCCCGCGCGGCGTTCGCGGCTGGCTGCTCGGTCGCACGGTTCCCACGCTGTTCTTGCGCCTGCGACGCGACGGGCGCGAGGCGGCGGCGAGCGCCGCACGCACCGGCGAAGTGGCGCGGCGTTTCTGGGCGCTGTGGATCGATGCCGCCGGTGCGCTGCCGGTCACCGCGCTGCGCCGTCTGTTTCACGCTGCCGCTGCGGCGCTCGCGGTCGGCGCCGTCGCAGGGATGTTCGTGCGCGGCGTCTTCTTCGATTACGCGATGGTGTGGCGCAGCACCTTCATCCGCGATCCCGCGAGCGCGGCGCTGGCGCTGCGCGGTGTGCTCGGCCCTGCGGCGTTCGCGCTCGGCTGGCCGCAGCCGAGCCGCGACGATGCGGCACGGATGATGGATGCCGCTGGCGTTCCCGCCGCGGCCTGGATCGGTCTCTGGGCGATGACGGCGCTGCTCTTCGTGGTGATCCCGCGCGTGCTGCTCGCCGCCGCTGCGACGCTGCGTTCGCGCCGACAGCAGCGCGCGGTTGCACTGCCGCTCGACGACGCGTACTTCGAGTCGCTGCTCGCCGGCGTGCGCAAGATTCAGATCGAGCGCATCGAGACTGCGATCGGCGGCGACGTGCGCAGCGCGACTACGCAGCTCGCCGATGCGGTCGCCGACTTCGTCTGCGGGCGGCTCTACGACACGCGCCTGGTCCCGAAGCTGCGTGCGTTCCGCGACGCGGGCGGCAGCGTAGAGTCGCTCGAGCGCCAAATGGAAGACGAGTGTCAGGCCTTCGAGCCGGAGCTGGAAGCGCAGCTCGTGCGCGCGCTTGGTGAATTCGAAGGGACGCTCGCGGCGGCAATCGAGCGTACGCTCGGGCGCAGCTTCGGCGTCGGTCCGAACGGCGGTCTCACGATCTCCGCGGGCGAACTCTCGCGCAGCTCGCCGGGTGGACTCGGCACTTCGCTCGGCCGCGAAGTCGGGGCCGCCGTGGGCGCCGCCGTCACGGCGGGCGTGAGCCTCGTCGTCGCGACGATCTCGGGCGGCTTCGGCAGCCACCTCGGCGCCGCGGTTCTCGTCGGGCTGTTGCACACCACGGGCCCCGTCGCGTTCCTGATCGGCGGACTCGGGGGACTCGGCCTCGCAGCGATGAGCTGGTACGTGGGCCGCGAGCAGCTCGCGCAGCGCATGAAGAGCCTCAGTCTGCCGCGCAGCATCGCGCGTGTCGTACTGCGCGATTCTGCGCTCGAGCGGCTCTCGGAGCAGGGGCGCGAGCAGTGTCGCAGCGCGGTGCGCGAGAGGCTCGACAAGGAACTGGCGCCGCTCGTTCCGCAGCTCGCAGAGGAGATCTGGGCGAAACTGCGTCTCGCGTTGCCGGTCGTGGCGCAAGCCCGCGCAGCGGACCCATCGGGTGCAGAGGCCAGGCAGTGAGCGACGTCGAGTTCACCGACTATCTGGGCATCCGTACGCTCGGCATGCAGCACGGCGTGTTCGTGCTGGAGCTGGATCTGGAGCGGCGTCACATGAGTCGCGCCGAACGCGCGCACGGCGGCGTGCTCTTCTCGTTGCTCGACACCGCACTCGGGCGCGCGGTGCTCTCGGAACTCCCGCCGGGCCGCGGCTGCGCGACCGTGGAGCTGAAGATCAACTACTTCCGCCCGGTGCAGCACGGCACGATCCGCGCGTCGGGTCGCTGCGTGCAGCGCACCAAGTCGCTCGCATACGCGGAAGGCGACATCGTGAATGCCGAGGGGAAGCTGCTCGCGCGGGCGAGCGGGACGTTCTTCCTGACTGACACGATCCGCCAGCCGGATCGCGAGCGGGTGTAACGAGGGCGCCTACGCCGACTCGATCGCGAAGCGCGCTTCGAGCGCCGTCGCGCGTGCGAACGCCGCATCGAGCGGAAACCCGTCGCAGGCCTCGATCGCAATGCGCGATCGCAGCTCGACGAGCAGCGCGGCGGCGACTTCATCGCGTGTCGCGACGCCGAGTTCGTCCTCCACGCTGCCAGCGGTCTCGGGGTCCCACTCGAGCTGCATCGCGTCGTAGACCGGCCCGAGCGCTTTGCTCACGCGATCGCTGTCGCGCACCACGATCACGCCGCCGACGTGCGCGGCGCCGCGAATCACGCGCTGCCCGACGCCCATCAGCTTGCGCGCGCCGCGCGCATTTACGCTGTACTCGCCGGGGCAATACTCGCCGGGCACTTCGCCGATGCGCGCATCGACGCCGAGTCGGCGCAGCGCGGCCGCGACGATCTCGGAGATCTGTTCGAAGCGCGCGTGGATGCCGTCGCGCGACTCGGCCGCCGGGATCGTCCAGGCGAACGCAAGGGTTTCGCGGTGAAATACCGCGGCGCGCCCGCCGGCGAGTCGCAGCGCGGGTTCGAAGCCCGCGGCGCGCGCCGCGGCGACCGCTGCGGCAAAGCCCGCGCTCGCCGCGTCGACGCTCGAGAAGGCCAGCACGTCGTCGGGCTGGTAGAGCCGAAACGTCTCCGGCGCCGCGCCCGTCGCCACCAGCTCGAGCAATGCCCGCGAGTACGCCGCATCAAACGCCGCCCGCCCCGCAAAACCAAAGTCGAGAAAATGCAC